>CAXDNE010000008.1:0-66165 GCA_963990595.1 uncultured Methylobacterium sp. | reverse complement strand
GGCGTCTCCAGGTAGATACGCATGCCGGTTACCTCGACAAATCTATCGCGGGAGCGACAAACCGCATAAATTGGGAGCTGTTTTCGACAAAGCTCTCGCGCATCGTCAGGCCCCCCCGGCCGGCATCGGGATCGCGATCTCCCCAACCCGGTGGCCGCTTGCATGGAGCGCCTTCATCGGGTCGAGCAGCCACCCGGCGAGGCGTTCCAAGTCCTCGCGGTCCCAGACCAGCCAGAAGCGATCGAATTCGAACGCGCCGTCCCGGCAGAGCCAGTCAGGATGAAGAATGGAGTCCGCGTTCCTGAGCTGCTCCTCCATGAACCGGTCAAGGTTTTCGGCCGACACCAGGTTCACCGGCCTGATCGTCGGTAGCAGCGAGGCATCCCGGAAGTCGCCCCTGCCGTCCTGTTCCTCCCAAATGACGCAATGCCAGATTACCGATGGGCGCAAAACCGGACGTTCTGCTGTGCGCCCGTCCCGGTCATTCAGAAGGTCCTGCCGACGTCCCGTAAGCGGACGCTACCGGCTCGATAGGCCATTCGCGTAAGGGCAGCTTACGAAATAGCAGTACGACGAGCACCGCTCGCGAGACAGTCGGTATTCTTCCCTGCGATCGGCTGATCATCGCAACAGGTTTGTGTTCGCGCGGCTCGCTGCAACAGATGAGACTCGGGGATTTCGATTTAAATTGAATGATTCTTCTCGGCCCATTATCTGACCGATTTAGTTTCGACATACCGCACTGGGACCAATTATGTCAGTCGTGTTTGGAAGCATTGCGCCATCCGGCTTTGGCTAGCCAGTTCAGCGCCGAGAGGCTCGGCATGAATAGGTACTCGCCACCTTTCATGACGTTGAAGGTTTGCACGCCGTCGATGCGCTTGCGTGCCGGAGTCTGCGGGATCGTGAAGCGTTGCTCACCCTCGTGCAACCCCACGACCGGATCTCGCTCCTCCCCGAGGTCGATGAAGTTGCCGCGGTTGATCCACTCCTGCTGCATGAACTCGATCGTATCGTAAGCGCGCGCGCTGACGAAGATGAAGAAGATGCCCCGCTCGCCCTTGGCATCGTCCGCCGGTACCACGTCCTCGGAGTAGACAGGCCCGAAGGTGCTGGAGCGGCGGATGATGCGGTGGATATTGACGTCGGTGAGCAGCGTCAGCTCGGCGTCGCGTGGGTTGAGCCGGCGCATATGGCAGCCGAGCGGGACGAGACGCCCTCTCGGGTCGTCCGCGTAGGCGAAGTCGTTGTTGCGGCGCGGATCAGCGCCGAGTTCGGGATCGTCAGTGTCGGGCGCAAGGGTAAGGGGTGCGCCTGAGCGCCAGCGCCCGAACATTTTGGCGGCGAGGCGCTCACGCGCCTCCGCCGTCTCGCCGTTGGCCTTCAGGAAGGCGTTGAAGCAGCCGACGCGGCTCTGGTATTTGCGCAGCACCACAAAGGTGCCGTTCCGCCCCAAGACGGCTGGCACAGGCATCGCGAGTGGCACGCCGGTCTCGCTCGGGTAGCCTAGGATGAACTCGCCAGCCTTGATCGGCCGTGCCTCGCCGAGCAGCGGGGCGACGCCGCTGCCCTCGATCGCTGGCTGCGAGATTGAGTCTCGGAAGCCGAACGGGTTCTTCGCGCCCTCGGGCGCGCCGAAGCGGTGCTCTCCGAGAAGTGTCACCCCCACAGCACGGTCGAGCTCCGCGCGGGCGCTCGCGAGTGCTCTATCGAGGGCGGCATCGTCGACCGCATAGATGGTCAGCGCGAGGTGGCACCGGCCGGGCGTGAACACCGCGTCCCAGTTCTCCGGCGCGTTGAGCCCCTGATCGCGCAGCTGCGGCGCGCGTGCGGCCATGCCCTGCTGGAAGGGCAGCGGGAAGGTCTTGAGCTGGGCCTCAGGCAGACCAAGGGCCTTCAACCCTTCGTAGCTGATGGCCACGCCGATCCAGTAATCGAGTTCGTCGGTCCACGTGTCGGCCGACGCGATGTGGGGAGCAAGGCGTCCGAGCAGGTCGCGCGCACCCTCCGCGTCGTCGAAGTGGAGCATGGCGTGGATGCCGACGTACGGCTCGGGACGGCTGCGCAGGATCAGCGCCTGGATGTCGTCGAGCTCCAGCGAGACGGTGTCTCTGCGGAAGCGCGATGCGAGTCGTTCGATGATCGACATGCCTCAACCCACCTTGTCCAGGAATTCGTTGAACGCGCGCTCCAAGCGCTGGAGCCGGCGCACGTCGACGACCGTGACCTGTGGGTTGGCCACGAACCAGCCGGCCGCGGTGATCTGATGTCCGGCGATGAAGTCCTTGACTTTCGGGCTCTTGATCCCCGGCCAGCCCTCAACCGACTGGAACAGCAGATCCATCAGATCCGGGATCTTGGTGGCGAAGTCGTTGATGTACGTGTCCCAGTCGCCGTCGTAGGTGGTGGCGAACAGGATGCGCGTGTCATCGTCGAAGAAGGCGAAGCGCATGTCGTGGAGTGTGCCGACCTTCTGCGCGCCGTCGAAGTTGCCGTTGACCAGGCCGAAGATGCGCCGCAGCCGTTCGGCGCCTCCAGGCTTCAGCCTGGCGATCGCCGTCAGCTCCGAGACGTTGCCGGACTGTGCACCGACCCGCCCGGCCGAGCCCGCGGAGCCCTTCAAGTCGGGATTGTGCTTGGTCATCATCTGTTCGAGCGCAAGCTTGGCGAGCTGCGGCGCGTCGCCCGCAACCTCCTCGATCCGGCGGCGGATCGCCTGGAGACGGGTCTCGTCGATCTGCGGGGCGTCGTGGCTGTCGGTCATCGGTGGCTCCTGTCGCGTCTGGGGTTCGAGATCCCTTCAGTCAGGTATCTGCTCGATCGACGTCGGCTCGACGCGTGGCTGTGCGTTCAGCATGTGTCGACGTGCGCTCGACCGTTCGTAGGCGGCGATGCGCACGCGCATGATCGAGCCGAGTGGCCGGTGCTCCTGGATGCCGTGCCAAGGATTGAACGAGAGCACGTCGTCGCCGTAGACACGCCGGGTCGGAGAGTAGGCATCCTGCGGTGGGAACCGCAGGGTCGCAATCGGCTGATGCGGGGAGAGATCGTCCGGCCAGAGCACCGACGCATCCTCGACTGGCATCGCCGCGAGATCGGTGCAGAGCTGGGCACGCAGCTGATACTCGGCCCCTGCCGTCCGGAAGTGCTCGACTACGAGATTGCGCATAGTCCCATCGTCGACCGGGCCGACTTCCTTGCCCGCCAGCGCCCTCACGTTCGCGGACAACGGCGCGGCGCTGATCTTGGCGACGTGGTCGCCGAAGCGGAGCGCCGCCATGGAGTGGTAGGTCTCGCCGAGCAGGTGCGCGTTGTCCCGGGCCAACCCGCGCAGGGTCGCGCCGGGCATGAGACCGATCGCTTCGGCCGCCGACTCGATCCCGCGCGCGGCGCCGGCGAGCGCCCGCTGCAGGAAGGCTGGATTTCGGGCGTTCTTTTCCAGGAGATCGACGAGCTGCCTGTAGGCCTGGATGGTACCGAAGCTGAGTACGGGGATGTTGACCAGCAGGAAGTCTTGGTTGCCTCCCGCATCCTCATGCAGAAGGCGTTCGCCCTTGACCCCGAGCACCTTGATCGCCATGCCGCGCGGAGCCGGGATTGTATCGGAGTGGATGTCGCCGGGCGCGGAGGACAGGCGCACGACGACGGGATAGACGGCGGGTCGTGCGAAGATCCCCTGCTGCAGGTATGCCGGCAGCCCGTCAGATATGACAAGCTCGCCCGTGAGGATGCCGTGGCTCTTCGCGTGGGCGTCGCGAACCGCGTGACGATGCCGCTCGAACGCCACATGGTTCGAGCGCGCCATGACGTTGAGGATTTCGGCCGTCAGGGCCGCCTCATCGGGTTGTTGAACCTCGACATCCGGCGTGTAGCGAAGATAGGGCCTTCCGGCGTCGCGGTGAGAACTCCCGTCGAGCGTACTCATGCCGCGAGCTCCGCCGATGCGCTCGGTGTGACGGCGTCGATGGCCAAAAGCAAGTGCCGTGGGCCTCGCAGCGAGGCGCCGGGGCGGTATGGCGGTGGGTCGGCGAGAAGCCGCGGCGCTTGCAGCCGCTGGGCCAATGCCACGAGTGCGACCTCCGCCTCGATCCGCGCGAGCGGCGCGCCCACGCAGTAGTGCAGGCTGCCGCCGAACCCGAAGTGCTGGTTGTTCGCGCGGTCGGGAACGAAGCGGTCCGGATCAGCGAAGCGCAGCGGGTCGCGGCTGCCGGAGGCGAGCAGGAGCACCACCGGCGCCCCTTCCGGGATCGTGGTTCCACCGATCGCGATGTCGGCGCGCGCCAGCCGCGTGCGATAGTGGACGGGCGGCTCGTAGCGCAGCAACTCCTCGATCAGCCGCGGCGCGACTTCCGGCTCTCGGCGCAGGCGTTCCAGGTGCTCGGGGAAGCGGAGCAGCGTAAGGACGCCGTTGGTAATCAAGTTCACGGTCGTCTCGTGACCCGCGACCAGGAGGAGGACGGCCGTGGCCACGAGGTCGTGGTCGTTCATCCGCTCGCCGTCGTGCTCGGCTGCGAGCCCGGAGAGCAGGTCGTCCTGCGGCGCCCGGCGCTTCTCTTTGATCAATCCCTGCAGGTAGTCGGTGATCGCAGTAAACGCTTCCTCAGTCCTGCCGGCGTTCTCGCGGTCCGTACGCCGGTCCGGTTCGAGGGCGGTGGCGAGCTGAGTCGCCCACCCCTGGAACCGGGGCTCGTCCTCGCGCGGGACGCCGAGCAGCTCGCAGATCACCGTGACTGGCAGGGGGTAGGAGAAATCGTCGACCAGATCGAGGTCGGTCCGGTCCCGCAGCCCGTCGAGGAGGGCGTGGGTGAGCTGCTCCGCCTTACGGTGCATCGCCCGCACGCGAGCAGGTGCGAACTCGCGCATGACCTGCCGGCGCAGGAGGTCGTGGTCTGGCGGATCGCGGAAGATGAAGGGACGATGGCGCGCGGTGATCCGGCTGCGGACCGGGCGCACGAACAGATCGCTCAGTGGATGCCCGGTCCAGCGGAATAGAGGCGGATCGGGCAGATCCTCCGAGCTAATGCGCGGATCGTGCAGGAGGCGGTAGAGTTCCGCGTGAGTGCTCACGACGTAACTGCCGTCGTCCTGGCGGCTCACGGGCGTCCGGCGCATCTCGGCGTAGAGCGGGTACGGGTCGGCGCGGTTGGCCGGATCGAGGATCTGCTGGAACAGCGTGCCGTTCACGGTGAGCTCCTGTCGGACGGTGGTGCGGGATGCGGTCAGGACACGGCCCGGGCCAGCGGTTGAGGCCGGATGTCGGCTTGGTCGAGAGCGCCGACGATCGGTGGGAAAGGCGTCGCCTCCGCCACCGCCGCCCGGTAGGCGGGCAGCCAGCGGGCGCTGTCTACGGAGACAGCGGCCACAGTTCGCCCCTGCGCGCCGTACACGCCGATGAACCGGCGATCCCGCAACGAACCCTGCACGACGGCGAATTGGTTGGCCCCGGTCGGCAGGCCAACGAGCTTGATGTTGAGGCCGAACTGCTGCGACCAGAAGTCCGGCAGGTGGTCGTAGGGGATTAGTCCCGCTTCACCGGCGACCATGTTCCGGGCTGCCGTCTCCGCTTGAGCGACCGCGTTGCCCCAATGCTCGACGGCGAGGAGGCGGTTGCCGTAGATGGCGCTCGGCCAGTGAGCGATATCGCCGGCCGCGAAGACATCCGGCACAACTGCCCGAGTGGCGGTGAGGACGCGGCAGTGGGTGTCCACCCGGACGCCTTTAGGCGAAACCGCCAAGCCTGCACCGGCCAGCCACTCAGTGTTGCGCAGGGCGCCGAGGGCAGCGACGACGCAATCGGCCTCGATCCGTTGGCCGTTGCGCAGGATGGCCGCGACGACCCGGCTATCCGCGTCGGGTTGAAATCGCGCGACTTCTGTCTCCAGTCGGAGGTCCACGCCGCGGTCGCGGATTACGTCCCGCATGAAAGCGGCCGTGACGGAACCCAGGGCATGAACCAACGGGAGCGCACCGCGCACCGCCAGGGTCACGTCGAGGCCGAGATCGCGGCAGCACGACGCGATCTCACAGCCGATAAACCCGCCACCGATGATGAGCACGCGGCGCGGTTTCCCGGCGAGGCCACGCGCAAGATGCTCTGCGTCCGCGTGGCCGCGAAGCGTGTACACGTTCGAGGAAGCTGCTTCCGCACCGTTCGGCCACGGGCGTGCCCGAGTCCCGGTCGCGATAAGCAGCCGGTCGTATACGATCTGTGTGCCGTCCGAGAGGTAGATACGATGTGCGAGCGTATCGAGCCCCAATGCACCGACCCCGAGGCGGAACGTGGCGTTCAGATCGGCCCGTTGCGGCAGGGATGTTTCCGCGCTGTACAGGCCGCGGAGCACCTGCTTCGACAGCGGCGGACGATCGTAGGGCGGCTCGTTCTCGTCACCGATCAGAACAATCCTGCCTTCGTAGCCCACGTCACGCAGTGCGTGCGCCGCGGACAGGCCCGCGAGCGAGGCGCCGACGATGACGATCTGGCGAGGAGCTTCGGTGGGCGCTGTCATCGGTCGCCCACTTTATGCGGCATAAGGGCCGGAACGTCGCTCGTCGCAGTAATGGCACGCACCGGGCAGGCCTGCACCGCGCGCTCAATCTCGGCTCGAGCGGCTTCGTCGGGTGCCGTGTCGTAGACCAACGCTTCTGCACCATGCAGGGCGAAGTGGTCGGGAGCGGCGTAGATGCACTGCGCGTAAGCTTGGCAGCGGTTGAGGTCGACGACGACCTTCATGGATGACACTCCGTCGAAGGGGCAAGCGCCGGTGGCGGCAGTCACTGGAGGACGCGGAGCGTCAGTCGTGTGACCTCCCGGCGGAGGATGGCGCGCTCGTCCCCTCATCGAACACGGCACCGCACCGAGCACTCAACTGCTCGCGGTGTTGATGCATGCAGGCGATGATCGCCGGACGGTTGGGCACGTCCTCAGCGCACAGGCGCAGGACGTCGCTGCGACACGCCAAGGTCGCTTCCGTGATACTTGTCTCGGCAGCGGCGCCGTTGAGACTGGTACCGACGACGAGGAATAGGATTAGGAGGGTCAAACGCGACATGATGCGGCTCTCTGGATGCGCCCCCGTCGTAGAACCATAAAGGAAATAATAAGTTCCTTTTCAAGTAGGAATGTCACGGGGAGGTATGCAGTGACGACAAGCCAGAAAGAGGCGTCGCCGTTGGCGTCGCGGAAGCGTGCCCTCAGCCCCGGACGCCCGCGCGCGGCAACGATCCAGGCACGTCAGGATCGGCTGATGGACATCGTCACTGCCGAGTTTCTGACATACGGCTATGAGGGGGCAAATATCGCGCGTGTAGCCCGTACCGCAGGAGTTTCGCCCAAGACGATCTACGCGCGCTACGCCACAAAGGACGAGTTGCTGCTGGCAGTCGTGGTTCACCTAACGGAAGCCTCGCGCGAAGGACTGGCACAGGAGCTGATGGATGGCTCAATCAGCCCCGAGCAAGGTCTGACGACCTTTGCCCTGACCACCGCCTACCATTGGACATCGGAGCGTGAGTTCGGACTCTACAGGCTTGTCATCACGGAAGCCGGTCGCTTCCCCCACCTCGTAACGCTTTATCGAGAGAGCACCGACGCGTTCCGTGAAGTCGTGACGGCGTATCTCACCGATCAAGTCGCTCGACGTGTGCTCGTGATCAAGGATGTCTCGACCGCCGTTCAGTTGTTTGTGTCCGTGACGACAGGACAGATCCGAGAGCGAATGCTTCTAGGTGAGCGTCCTTCTTCAATAGAAATTGAAGATCAAGTAAGAGAAGGTGTCAGAATGTTTCTGGCCTGGTGCAAAAATAAATAATAGTATCGGTTAAACATATGCAGAATTATTATACAAAATCATATCTCTGTCTTCGGTCGGTGTCAGGAGAAGATGCCGGCGATTGTTGTCTAAAGGCGCATCTGTAGCGGACGGACAGTTCCAGCTTCTCTCTGTGAGCTGACCGGCAAGGATGAGTTCTAGCTGCGCTGTTCCACATTGCTTGCCCAATCGGAATTCAACGATAGGTAGCGCGCTCAGCGATGCAGATAAAAGGAAAGTTTTTCAACAAACGCGGTCTATGCATGTGTTGCGCCCGCCGAGGCTGCCGGATTCTCTTGGAATACTGCGTCGGAAATTCAAATGTCGAGAAAAGGTATCCGTCGGTAGCCGGCAGCGAGAACGCTGCGGTGTCCGGTTTAGCGCCTCGCGCGACCGAAAGCTGCCAGACCGCTTTCGGCCAGATCCCGTCCCGTGGACGGGGTCTGAATGACTGCGCCGGGTGGATTTCTGCAGTTCCGGTTTCGGGCACAGATCGGGAGAAGCGGACGCTCGGCAGCAGCAAATTCATGCCGAAAGCGAAGCGACAGATCTTAATTCGAGTAATCAAATAGCAAAAATTCGCTTTAATACAAACCCCTCCGAGCTTAAATATCGAAGTAAGAAAGGTTAAACTAAAACCAATAAATCTAGAAATTTGTCTTCGATATATAATTTCCCAATTCAAGCTCAGTTGATCTGCGGCGATCGACGCCAGCGGTTTTTCGACCGTCGACCTGACCCTGTCCGCTCCGCCAGACCTCTTCGCTCAAGTTCGATGCAGGCCGCGCAGACGCCGTCGATGGGATCGGAGCTGGAGTGGCCAGACCGGATCTTGATGACTGATGCGCTCATGAATTCGTCGTCGAGGGCCGCCAAGATCTTGAGTTCGTGCGGCGTGAGCGGACGCAAGATGACCTCCTCAACGTTCCGGTGAGCCGTATTTCACCCGGCTTAAGCGCCACGCCCGAGCTGCCGTCGATGCGGGAGCCGATGATCGACCGGACCAAGTTGATCCGGCCCGTCGGCTGCGACACGGCGCCGGACATCTTCCAAGGGCTCGATCCCCTCGGGCGCGCATCCCGATTGCGATCCGGCTGAAAAGCCTGGACGACCGGCGATGCTCCGTCTTTCCTAGGATTCGCGGACCCGCGCTCAACCGCATCGCGGTGCCTTGCAACGGCCCGCGACAGCGGCAAGCCCGGACCCCGTCAGGAGAAGCGCAAGTTGCTCCGGGTCAGCTGATCGACGGATGCGCAACCCATCAACCGCATGTCCCTTTCGATCTCGGACCGCATCAGGTCCAATGCGCGTTCGACCCCGGCCTGACCAGCCGCAGCGAGGGGGAACAGGTAGTAGCGTCCGAGGCCGACGGCCTTCGCTCCGACTGACAACGCCTTCAAGACATGGGTGCCGCGCTGGACGCCGCCGTCCATGATCACGTCGATCCGGTCGCCGACCGCGTCCACGATCTCGGCGAGCTGGTCGAAGGCCGTGCGTGAGCCGTCGAGCTGGCGCCCGCCGTGGTTCGACAGGATGATGCCGGTGCAGCCGATGTCGACCGCACGCTTGGCGTCCTCCACCGACATCACGCCCTTCAGGCAGAATTGGCCGCCCCACTCACGCACCATGGCGGCGACGTCGTCCCATGACAGGCTGGGATCGAGCATCTCGGTGAAGTAGCGGCTGATAGAGAGTGCCCCGCCGCCCATATCCACGTGGCCATCAAGTTGCGGGAGCTTGAAGCTCTCGTGCGTGACATAGTTGATCCCCCAGGCCGGCTTCATCGCGAATTGCATCATCCCGGCGAGGGTAAGCCGGAACGGGATCGAGAAGCCCGTCCGCTTGTCGCGCTCGCGGTTCCCTCCCGTGATGCTGTCGACGGTCAGCATCATGACCTCGATGCCGGCCTGCTTGGCCCGGGCCATCATCTCGCGATTCAAGCCGCGGTCCTTGTGGAAGTAGAACTGGTAGACCTGGGGACCGCCGCTGATGCGACGCGCTTCCTCCAGGCTTACGGTCCCGAGCGAGGAGACGCCGAACATCGTCCCGTACTTGCCCGCCGCAGCGGCGACGGCGCGTTCCCCCTGATGATGGAATAGCCGCTGAAGAGCCGTGGGCGAGCAGTAGACCGGCAGCGCGAGCCGCTGGCCCATGACCGTCACGGACAGGTCGATATCGCCGACGCCGCGCAGGACGTTCGGCACCAGGTCGCACCGGTCGAAGGCCGTCGTGTTGCGCCGGTACGTGACCTCGTCGTCGGCCGCCCCGTCGATGTAATCGAAGATCGGCCCGGGCAGCCGGGCCTTCGCCATGCGGCGGAAATCGTGGAAGCTGTGGCAGCTCTTCAGTCGCATCTCGGATCCCCGTGGGCGCGTGGCGCCATCGCCAGAGCAGAAGGATGGCCGGGAGGGATCGCTCGCCCCCGGCCCGGCAGCCTCAATGAGCGAGGGTCGGGATCGCCGCGGCCGGCACCATGGCGGTGAATGGCGGCACGTAGGCCTGCAGCATCACCAGGAGGCCGACGAGGCAGGCGAGCGCGATCGAGTGGAAGAAGACGTAGCGCAGGATCTTCGCCTCTCCGCCGTACCACTGCGTCGCCGTGGAGGCGACGACGATCGACTGCGCATCGATCATCTTGCCCATGACACCGCCCGAGGAATTCGAGGCCGCCATCAGGGTCGGCGACAGGCCGAGCTGCTCCGCGGTGATCTTCTGCAGGCCGCCGAACAACACGTTCGAGGCCGTGTCAGAACCCGTCAGCGCCACGCCGAGCCAGCCGAGCATCGCCCCGAAGAACGGGTAGATCCAGCCGGTCTGCGCGAAGGCGAGGCCCAGCGTCGCGTCGGTGCCCGAGTATTTGGTGACGTAGCCCAGCGCCAGCATCGCCGAGATCGTGATCAGGGAGTAGCGCACGAGCCAAGCGGTGCGGCCGTACTCGCGCAGCAGCTTGTGCGGGCTGAAGCCGAGGATCAGGCCGCCCACGATCGCCGAGAGCAGGATGCCGGTGCCCGTCGCCGAGAGCAGGTTGAGGGTATAGATCGCGGCCTCGCTGTGACTCGCGGCGACAACCGGCGGCATCTTGAAGACCAGGTTGTGCAGGTAGGGCACCGGCATCTTCCACACCCAGAGGGCGTCGAGCCAGGCGCGGAACTGCGGCGTGCCCCAGGCGAAGACGAACAGCGACAGGATCAGCCAGGGCAGCCAGGCGCGGAACACCGTGCCGGGGGAGTGAGTCCGCCGCTCAGCGACCGGAGCCGTTCCTGCGGCGACATCGGTTGCGGTCCAGATGCGAGCGGGCTGCCAGACGCGCAGGAAGCCGGCGAGCGCCGCCATCGAGCAGATCGCCGCGACCACGTCTACGAGCCAGGGGCCGTGGAAGTTCGAGACGAGATACTGCGGAACCGCGAACGAGAGACCGGCCACGAGCAGCGCCGGCCAGACCTCCAGCATGCCCTTGCGGCCGGCGAACGCCCAGATCAGCCAGAACGGCACGAGGAGGGAGAAGAACGGCAGCTGCCGGCCGATCATCGCGGACAGCGCGATGAGATCGAGCCCCGTGACCGCTGAGAGCGCGATCACGGGAGCGCCGAGCGCGCCGTAGGCGACGGGCGCCGTGTTGGCGATGAGCGAGAGGCCCGCAGCGGCCAGCGGCGTGAAGCCGAGGCCCATCAGCATCGCGGCCGTCACCGCCACCGGCGTGCCGAAGCCGGCCGCACCCTCGAAGAAGGCGCCGAACGAGAACGCGATGAACAGGAGTTGCAGCCGCCGATCCGGCGTGATGCCGGCAATCGAGTCGCGCAGGATGTCGAACTGCCCGGTCCGCTCCGTAAGCCGGTAGAGGAAGATGACGTTGAGGATGATCCAGCCGATCGGCAGCAGGCCGAACGCCGCGCCGTAGACGGCGGTGGCCCCGGCCATCGGGGCCGGCATCCCGAAGCCTATCACGGCGACGCAGAGCGCCACGACGAGGCCCAGCAGAGCCGCGACGTGCGCCTTCAGGTGCAGCAGGCCGATGCCGCCAAGCAGCACGACGATCGGCAGGGCGGCGAGCGCCGTCGACCAGAGCGCGCTGCCCAGGGGATCGTAGACTTGGTTCCAACTCAAGGCATGGTCCTCCCGATGGTGGTCCGATCCGAGCCGTGATCGAGCCAGCACCTATCGTCGCCCCGCGCGTGTGGCGTACGCGCGCAGAACCAGGGCCGCCTTCATCGAGCTGAACCGACGCCAGGGCTCATTATTAAACCGCAGGCAATGTTCTGGTAAAACTATTTTACCAATCATGTCAACTGGACATGGCGCTTGCCCGAGCTACAGTTGTCAGGCCGGGCGGGTTGGTACGGGTGAGTGGGGGCGGGAGATGGAGGAGGACCCGATCAAGGGGGCGAGCGCTGCCGAGAGCACGGCGCGCCACCTGAAGGACCTGATCCGCGAGGGTTCTCTCAGCCCCGGCGATCATCTGCTGCCCGAGCGTGATCTGGCCGTGCAGCTCAACGTGTCGCGCCCGACCTTGCGACAGGGCATCAAGATCCTGGAGGACGAAGGCCTCATCGTCCAAACGCCCACCGGACGCTCGGTGGCCGCCCTCGGCCGCGGGATCACGGACCCGCTGATCGCGCTCATCGCCTCCCATGCGGAGGTCGTGGACGATTACCTGGAGTTCCGGGCGACGACCGAACGGCTAGCGGCCCGCCTCGCGGCCGAACGCGCGAACAGCGTCGATCGCGAGCGGCTCAGCCTCTGTATGGATCGCATCGACCGCGCTCACGAGAGCGGCGTCCGGCGCGAGGAGGCGGAGGCGGATGTCGACCTGCACATCGCGGTCTACGAGGCGAGCCACAACCTCGTTGTGCTGCACACGATGCGGGCGTTGTCCGGCCTGCTCCGTCAGGGTGTGATCGAGAACCGCGAGACCTTGTTCTCCCGTCCGGAGACGCGCGACCAACTGCGTGCGCAACATCGGGCGATCTTCGACAGCGTGATGGCCGGGAACGCGGAGGAAGCCGGCAATGCCGCTGAGGCACACATCCACTACACGCACCACGCCCTAAATGAGATCAAGGCATCGGAAGCGCGTCTGCAGGTATCCTTGCGCAGGCTGAATCGGGTTCGGGTTTCGACACGTCAGAAAGTCGAGCGATAGGCTCTGATCAGCGCAGTAAAGCCTTTGACGCATCGTGACACCGCGAAACATGCGTCCGCTTTCGGGATCCGCATGGCTGTATGTGAATGACTTAGTTGGGTCGGAAGCGGAATGACCGGGTTTCGTTATAGGTTGGTCCGCGGCCCAGATGGGCTAGGCCAACCTAGTTCTGTGAGCACTGCGCATGCACTGCCTTAGATCGACAGACTGCTGGCGTCTTCAACCGACGGGCCCACTACCGACGTCGAACCGCTGCCTTGGGGGCAGCCAGGGCAACTACACCGCCGCAGCCGGTATAAAGCTGCGCTTCGGTAGCGGAGCGGGGATGACACCCCGCACCACGGTCTTCACGTAGGAGACAGGCTGAGCTTCGACTCAGGCTGCGTGAGGCGCGTTCACCGCCTCTTCGAGAGCCTGCAGGTTCGAACCCGAGCCGATCCGCTCACCTACGTCCGCGAGCCATCGCTCTGCTGTCTCGCGACCGAGGTCGCGCAAGCCAGTCAGCGTCGACCAGCGCGTGTCGAGTTTGCTCACGCCCCCGCTCGACAGTTCGCCCGGTGCATGGAGCAGATGGATATTGATGTCCGCCACGGCCTGCATGTGCGCGTCCCGCGTAACCGATGCGAGGGCATAGCGCTTGAGCTCGGCAAGGGTCTTCAGATCGCGGATTAGACATGCGTTGAAGCTAATGTCGCTCACGCGGCCCGCCCGCTCTGACGGCAATACGCCGACGTCCTCCGTGACGAACGGCGTCAGCTGTACGACGATGAGGTCGGTGGCACCATGCCCGCCGTACACCAGCGGCTCCAGCGCGGGATTGGCTGAGTAGCCGCCGTCCCAGTACCGCCGCCCGGCGATCTCCACCGGTGCGAACAGTTCCGGTAGGCAACACGAAGCCATCAGCGCATCCAGCGTCACCTCGTTCCCTGTGAACACCCGCGCCGCGCCAGACAGGATATCGGTTGCCGACACGAAGAACGGCACCCGCGTCTGCCGGGCGACCAGATCCAGATCAAGGCTCGCGCGCGCCACCGAGCGCAGCAGGTGCATGTCACGTATGGATGGCAGGAACGGCGCGAAGTAGGGCGAGACCTCACGGAAAGCGGCCAACGAGTGCGTGAGGAATGGGTTCAGCATCGGTGCGAAGGCACCGAAATCATCGAAGCTCCGCAGCGGCGATCGATCGGCCGTAGTCTGCCAAAGGCGGGTCAGCGCATCCCTGGCTCCGTCGTCGCCACCGACGGCGAGTCCCGACACCAAGGCGGAGCCGTTGAGCGCACCCGCGCTCGCGCCGCTGACGGCGACGATTTCGACATGCTCCTCTAGGAGTCGGTCGATCACCCCCCATCCGTAGGCACCGTAGGAGCCTCCCCCCTGGAGCCCCAGCGCGACCCGCGGTTTCGTTTCAGTCATTGAATCACCTGATCATGCGCTGCAGCAAACTCATGCCGCAACGCGTGAGGAGAGTTATAGCTGCCCTGTTATGCCCCCCTGTGACGTCGTAGGCCGTTTGGTATTGCCCGGGGTAATCTGCCTTTAAGACCATCCACCGATCCTTCGCTGGCGCGTCTACGCGAGCATCGTGGCAGCCATGGTCGCAGCGCATTCCGACATGCTGAGGCGAACTTGATGCCGAGGCAGCTTCGGGTGGATTTCGGTCCGTCGGATTCTTGAGAAATAGATCGGAAGAGCGGATGCCCGCCAATTGGCTAAGTCGGCCATAGGGCACCTGGCGTGGGCGTACGTACCATCCGATAGAGCTGCTGACATCGCACCTTAAGCGGTCCGTGCGTCAGGCCTTTGGGACGGTCATCTCGAAGCGTAGGCCACTCCCGTCGATGGTGCGCTCGAAGCGACCGCTCAAGCTGCGCTCGATAGTCTGCTTGAGTAGCCGCGAGCCGAACCCAGTCCCATCGGCCTTGGGCACGTCGGCATCCGCTGGACCTTCGTGCCACGTCACGCGCAACCCATCGCCGCCCATCTGTCCCTGAACTCTCAGTGACCCGCCTCCCGACAGGGCACCGTACTTAGCGGAGTTAGTGGCGAGTTCGTGGAAGATCATCGCGAAGTCATTGATCTTGTTTGGGGGAACGACCACCGTGTCGTCAATGTCGATCTCGATATTGGCGCCGTTCCGGTACGGTGCCAAAATGCGCTCTGCGAGGACGACCATCGGGACGTTTCCGTGGTCGTTACGCTGCGCGCGCGTCGCTAGGGCCGTCGCCTCGTGAAGCACGCCGAACCGCCGCGACAGGTCTTCAGCGAATAGTGGCGCCGACTTGGCGTCTCGGGCGACGATGGACGTCAGCGCCCGGGCCACCGCAAACATGTTCGAGACGCGGTGAGCGAGCTCGGCAGTTAGAAGCCGCTCGGCTTCTTCGGCCCTCTTGCGGTCAGTGACGTCGAGGAAAATGGCCTGGATCCATTCCCCGACCCGACCGGCATCCCCGCCGACGCCTCGCGCCGAGATCCAGCGTGCGTCCGCACCATCGCCGATGCGGAAGTCGAAACTGTAGGGATGTGGGTTCCGCTCGCTGGCCGCCCATTCCTCCACCATCGCTGTGCGGTCGTCGGCGCTGACGCGCGCGAATAGCGCGTCGATGTCGATGACGGTTTCCGAGACCCCCCAGAACTCACAGCATAGGCTGTCGAGCTGAGCCTTCCGCTGGGTCGGCGACCACGCCCAGAGGCCGACGCCGCCCCGGTGGATCGCGCCGGTGAAATTTGCCAGCGTCCAGCCGTCGCTCGTCAATTCGGGAATCTCGTTCATGCGCTCCTCGGGTGCATGCCTATCGGGACAACACGCCCGGTACGACGCCGGGACATAACTCGCAGACGACGTTCCGGCTCCGGTCTAGCTTCTGCCCGCCGTCATTCCCCGCAGTGAACGGGACTACGCGCCGCTTCCGGTCTTGGATGGAGCGGCGGAAACCAACCTGCGGGATCCAAGTTGATGCGTGATGTCCGCAAAGCCCCCTTTGAATACCTCGATGGTCCTCGTCGTCGAGGACAACGAATTCGTGCGCCTGTACGCTGTCGAGATGCTGGAAGATGCTGGCTTGGCGGTGGTCGAGGCCTGCGATGCTGACGAGGCCTGGGCCATCCTGAAGCGCCATACGAACATCGGCGTGCTGTTCACTGACATCGACATGCCCGGGTCCATGTGCGGCAAAACCCTAGCCGCACGCGTTCACGCGTTGTGGCCCGATATCCAACTTATTCTGACCTCCGGGCGGCAGCGTCTCGCCAACGAAGAGGTGCCAGACCACGGCCTGTTCGTGGCCAAACCCTACGGCACGAAGGAAATCGTTGAAGCCATCGTCCATGCCCGCTAACCGACGGGACTGTGATCGGCGAAAATATCCTGCGTAGTAGGCCCATTATGGCACGGCGGTGGAAGCGGCCAGCTACGAGCGACACAGCTCCAACGGGACCGGCAGAGCGCGTCTGCTTTCAGCTCGGCAGATATTGCGTTGTTGTGTCTTACCAGGGTCGATAGGAGGCCGTCCGCTTTTCCGGTCGTACTGCTCCGAAGCGGACCGACAGCTTTCGGCCAAACCCCGTCACGCCGGATCGCCATCGCGAGCGGACATTCGACTTTGCGCCCAAGCCAGTCGTTCGCAGGGGTTCGATGGCATCTCCAAAGCAGACATGGCGGGTGCCGATACCCGTATTCCCGCTCCACTTGTTGACAGAGCCGTTCGGGCTACGACCGGACCGACCCGCCCACGACCACTGGATGGCCCAGAACTTGACGCAGGACATCTGGGGCGTTGGCCCGGTGAACGCCCGCAAGCTTGGGGCGCTGGGGTGCGAGAGCGCCGCCGACGTGCGCGATCTCGACCCCCGGGCGGTGCGCAAGGCCATGACAGTGGTCGGCGAGCGGCTGTTGCGGCAGCTACGCGGCGAGGCCTGTCTCGACCTGGAGGAGGTCGCCGCGACTCGGAAGGGCTGCGCCGTGAACCGGAGCTTCTCCGACCGGGTCGAGGATCACGCAACGATGGAGCAGGCGGTCGCCGCCAACGCGACCCGGCTCGGGGAAAAGCTCCGCCGGGAGGGGTTCGGAACCGACCACGTCACGGTCTTCTTCCGCACCTCCGAGCACGACCGGACTCGGCTGCAGCGGTCGGTCTCGACGGTGGTGACCCTGCCGGAATCGTCGAACGACACTTTGGTGCTGGTGAAGGCCGCACTGCATGGCGTCCGCAAGACCTGGCGGGACGGCTTTTGTTATTCGAAGGCCGGAGTGGTCACGACGGACCTCCTGCCTCTCCACGCCTCCCAGCGAGCGATACCCGGCCTCGGCCAGCTCGACCGCGAGCGGGGGCCGCGCTGATGGCGGCGCTCGATGCCTGCAACCGGCGCTTCGGGCGCGGGGCGGTCGTCCCAGCCGCGGCCGGGTTCACCCCGGCGCGGGCATGGTCGACCAAGTTCGAGATGCGCTCGCCGCGCTACACGACCCGGCTGGACGAGATCCTGGTCGTTGCGGCGGACAATCCCGTACGATCTGCCTGGAAGGCTGCGATTTACCGTCAAGACAAATGCTGGGCGGAAACCTGATCAGTTCTTCCGGACCAGCGGGACGGGCGCCGGCGGCGGCGGGGCGCCGAAGGCGTAGCGGAAGCCGACCGAGACGATGTCGACGCTCGAATCGACCACACCCGCGAAGGCGATGTTGCCAACGTTGTAGTCCCGCCCGATGCCCGCGAGGATACGCGAGCGGTCCAGGAAGAGGTGAGAATAGGCGGCGTTCAGCGTCAGCTGATTGTTCCAGCGGTAGCTCGCACCGACGTTCAGGCTGTAGCGGTCGCCGTCCGGCAGGCGGACCGAGCGGTTGCTGAAGTCGATCGGCGAAGTCTCGTAGCCGAAGCCGGCGCGCACCGTCAGGGCGGCGTTCACGTCGTACTCACCGCCGATCGAGTAGTAATACCCGTCCTTGTAGTTCAGCGGCAGGGAGTTCACCGGTACGCCCAGCGTCTTCGACACGATGCCGACGGTGCCGAGCCTCGACCAGTTGTCCCACTCGAAGCCGAGGGACACGCGGGCGATCGGGCTCACCGCCTGGGTCAGGCCCACGCTGAGCTTCTCCGGCGTGTTGAAGTTTGCGCGCACCTGTCCGGCCAGCGGCGCCAGGGCGAGGATCGGCACGCCGATCGAGCCGTCGATGTCGTGATGCACCGAGGAGCGGTAGCCGATGCCGAGCGCCGTCCCTTCCCAGGGCGTGATGTTCACGCCCGCGGTGAAGCCCGCACCCCAGGACTCACCCTTCAGGAAGGAGCTGGGATAGGCCGTCGGGGGCAGGCCGGGAAGCGGCAGGGCCTGGCGCAGGGTTAGGCGGAAATACTCGATGTTCGGACCGGCGGCGACCGAGAGCCACTCGTTCACCTTGAAGCCGACGACCGGGTTGAAGACCAGCGAGAAGATTCGCGAAGAGCGACCGTAGACCTCGCCGGCCCAGACCTCGTTCGGCTTGGTAGTCAGGCCGAACGGCGCGCCGGTGGAGATGCCGAGCCAGAGGCGGTCGTTGATTTGGTAAGAGCTTGCACCCGCCGGGAGCACCGCGCCCTGGCCGATATCGCCCGAGCCGCCGAGGCCCCCGAAGGCCGGGTTGGTGCCGGTGGACGGGGTGATGGTCGCAGAGGGACCGAGATACGTGAGGTTCTGCTCGGTGACGAAGCCAGGCCGCATCGTGATGACGGCCGGGTTCCAGAACATCGACGACACGCCGCCGGAGCCGGCCGCCGCACCCGCGAATCCCAGGCCCTGGGCCTGCGTGCTCTGCTCCCGCAGGCCGAATGCGCCCGCAGATGCTTCCGTAACGGCGCAGAGCGCGGTGAGGACGGCAATCGAGCCGATGCGAAGGCGTGAATTCATGGTTTCCCCCACACGAATCCGCTGATTGAGCCGATGCGGATTTCGAATTTTGAGTCCGTTCCGGAGCGCCCAGGCTTAGCAGGCACGGGCGGGAGAAACGGCGGCTGGCAAGATCGGATGCCGAGGTGCCGAGACCGACTCATCGCGCCGGCTTGTGGCACTAACATAACCTATACGTCATGATGCTGACTAATGCTGCAAAAAGTTGCAAGCACGGATTGCCCCTTTCTCACCGAAATTCGATCGGCCGAATGTAATCGCCAATGGATGTGGCCTTTGGGCACCAACGGCGCTCTCGCTGCAGCGCACAACGACGTGTTGCGCAAATATTCGCGCGCGCGGTGTGAGGGCCGCCGATCTCGGCACGGAACGGCGGGCCGCGCCTCGGATCCTCGTCGGCAGCGAGATCTCGAAGGTCGACCACCGGCGTCCCGTCATCCGTCGGGCGCGGCAGAACCCAAGTTCGACCGGACACCGCCGCGATCGAATGCCGGGGTGGGGGCTTGCGTTTGGTTTACCTATGCGGATATAGACTAACGTATACGTCAATCCAGACCTGCTCGAACGAAGCGCTTCCGAAGAGAGCGACGCAGGAAGGGGGGAACATGTCGGCCACCCACGATGATGGCGGTTGCAGGCAAGCAGCCGCACCCTCGGCACCACGTCTGTCCGCCAGTGAGCCGAACACGTTGCCGGAGGTATTCGACCGGGCCGTGCGTCGTTTCGCGGACAGGCCGGCGCTCGATTTTTTCGGGCGGAAGTGGACCTATCGTGACGTCGGCGAGCTGACCGATCGCGTGGCCGAGGGCCTCATCCGCCTCGGCGTCGGACACGGCGTTAAGGTCGGTCTGTGCTTGCCGAACTCGCCGTATTCGGTGGTGTTCTACTTCGCCATTCTCAAGTCCGGCGGAACCGTCGTCAACTACAATCCACTCTATACCCCGCGGGAGTGCCTAGCGCAGATCCTCGATTCGGACACGACGATCATGGTCTTGCCCGACATAGAACGGGTCTATGGCCCCGTCGCCGCCGTGGCGGATGAGGCCGGTCTTCGCCATCTGGTCGTCTGTCCGTTTGCGGATGCTTTGCCCTTCGGCCGCGGCGTTCTCTATCGGCTGTTCAAGCGGACGGAAAAGGCCCGCGTTCATGACGATGCGCGGCACGTTTCCTTCTCGAAGCTGCTGTCCGGCCGCAGCGCTACCCAGCGACGTCCCGCACCGCGTCCGGACGATGTCGCGCTGCTGCAGTACACCGGCGGGACGACCGGCGTGCCCAAAGGTGCGATGCTGACCCACGCCAATCTCGCCGGAAACGTTCGTCAGTTGTCGCCCCTGATGCAGGGCGGAGGGCTGCGCGACGGACAAGAGCGAGTGCTCGCCGTGATCCCGCTGTTCCACGTCTTCGCGATGACCGTCGCGATGAATCTGGCCCTCGATATGGGCGCCCAGATCGTCCTCGTTCCGCAATTCAAGATCGAGGAACTCCTCGCCACGATCGCACGAACAAAGCCCACGTTCTTCCCGGCCGTCCCGACGATCTTCGCGGCGATCAACAAGGCGGCGGAAACGGCCGACGTCGATCTCCGCTCCATCCGTCTGTGCATCTCGGGCGGCGCGCCGCTGCCCGCCGAGGTCGGGGCCCGTTTCGAGGCGCTGACGGGATGCCGGCTGTCGGAAGGCTATGGGCTGACGGAGAGTTCGCCCGTCGTCAGCGTCAATCCGTTCGACGCCCGGCGTCGCGCGGGTTCGGTCGGCCTGCCACTGGTGGACACGACCATCGAGATCCGGGATCCGAACTGCTCCGATCGGCTGATGCCGGCTGGCGCAAAGGGCGAAGTCTACATCCGGGGCCCGCAGATCATGGCGGGTTACTGGCGCCGTCCGGCCGACTCCTCTGAGGTTCTGGTCGACGGGGCGCTCAGGACCGGGGACGTGGGCTACCGCGATCCGGAGGGATTCCTGTTCCTCGTCGATAGGATCAAGGATCTCATCATCTGTGGCGGATACAACGTCTATCCGCGCCAGATCGAGGATGCACTGTACGAGCACGAGGCCGTCGAAGAGGTGGTCGCGATCGGCATCCCGGATGCGTACCGCGGCGAAAGTCCCAAGGCGTTCGTGAAGCTGCGCGCCGGGTTCCCGACGACGCCCGATGAGCTTCGCGCCTTCCTCTCCGAGCGTATCTCGAAGATCGAGATGCCCAGGGAAATCGAGATCCGGACAAGCCTGCCGAAGACCGCGGTCGGCAAGCTGTCGAAGAAGGAACTGATCGCGGAGGAGCGCGAACGGGCCGGGCTGGCGGCCATGAACAGGCGGGCTTCGGCATGATGTTGACCCTAAGGACCCTCGGGGCATACGATGACGTTCTTCACGAAAAGGCCGTCTGTGTCCGAAACGCTGTACACCGTGACCCAACTCGCCACGGAATTGGGGGTTACGGCGAGGACGGTGCGCTTCTACGAGGACAAGGGGCTGCTGACCCCGCAGCGCGCCGGGAATACCCGCATCTTCGCCCATCGCGACAAGGTCCGGTTGATCCTCATCCTACGGGGCAAGCGGTTGGGCTTCTCGCTCCGCGAGATCAAGGAATATCTCGACCTCTACGCGGCCGATCCGACCCAGAGAGAGCAGTGGCGCGACCTTCTGAAGAAGGTTCAGGGCCGGATCGATCAACTCGTCGATCAGCAGAAGGCGCTCATCGAGACGCTCGGCGAACTGGAGAAGCTCAGGCTTTACGCTCTGGCCGGCCTCGACGACGCGGAGCCCGACAAGACGCGGCGCGCGCGCTAGCAAGGGCTCGCAAGAACCGTCGCCGGTCTCGCGACGAAGAACTGCTGCGCACCGAGGATTCAGTCGGACGCAGCGCCGGCCTGCCCGCGGGATGCCACCGCCGGGCGCCGGCAGGCTTTCCGGCCGCATCCCCGGGACTGCATCCCGCCCTGGAGGCGTGGGTCGGGCCGCACTTCACAAGCCCATGCGCCCAGGGCTTCGCGGAGGCGATGCGGCTGCCCGCAGCCGCGACGTCGCCGGCGCTCTCTCATCGTAGTCTTTCCGGGAGGTAAACATGACCGACATCGTCATCGCGGGCTATGCCCGCTCGCCCTTCACACCCGCGAAGAAGGGAGCGCTCGCCCGGGTCCGTCCCGACGACCTCGCCGCGCAGGTGGTGCGCAAGCTGGTCGCCGACATCGGGATCCCCTCGAAGGACATCGAGGACCTGATCGTCGGCTGCGCCTTCCCCGAGGGCGAGCAGGGCTTCAACATCGCCCGCCTGATCGGCCTGATGGCCGATCTCGACCTCGGCGTCGGCGGCGTCACGGTGAACCGCTTCTGCGGCTCGTCGATGCAGTCGGTCCACATGGCGGCGGGGCAGATCGCCCTCGGCGCGGGCGTGGCCTTCGTCTGCGCGGGTGTGGAGAGCATGAGCCGCGTGCCGATGATGGGCTTCAACCCGATGCCGAACCCGGCTCTCCATGAGAAGCGCCCCGGCGCCTACATGGGCATGGGCGACACCGCCGAGAACGTCGCCCGCCGCTGGGAGATCTCCCGTGCGGATCAGGAGGCCTTCGCGGTGGCGAGCCACCACAAGGCGGCCAAGGCGCAGGGAGAAGGGCGGCTTGCCGCCGAGATCGTCCCGATCGCCACCAAGGGCGGCACGGTCGAGACGGACGGCTGCATCCGGGCGGATGCCAGCGCCGAAGGTCTCGCCAGCCTCAAGCCCGCCTTCCAGCAGGACGGCTCAGTCACCGCCGGCACGTCCTCGCCGCTGACCGATGGCGCCTCGGCGGTGCTGGTGTGCAGCGCAGGCTTCGCGAACCGTCACGGGCTGAAGCCGCTGGCGCGGGTCGCCTCGGTCGCGGTCGCGGGCTGCGAGCCGGAGATCATGGGCATGGGTCCCGTCGTCGCCTCGCGCAAGGCCTTGGCCCGGGCGGGCATCGCCGCCGACGCCCTAAGCGTGGTCGAGCTGAACGAGGCCTTCGCCTCCCAGGCGCTCGCCTGCATGCGCGACCTCGGCCTCGACGAAAAGATCGTCAACATCGACGGCGGCGCCATCGCGCTCGGCCATCCGCTCGGCGCCACAGGGGCCCGCATCGTCGGCAAGGCGGCCTCGCTCCTGTCCCGCGAGGGCGGTCGCTTCGCGCTGGCCACCCAGTGCATCGGCGGCGGCCAGGGCATCGCCACCGTTCTGGAGCGCATCTGATGACCGGGATCCGCAAAGTCGCCGTCATCGGCGCCGGAGTCATGGGCGCCGGCATCGCCGCCCATGTCGCCAATGCCGGCATGCCGGTGCTCCTCATGGACATCGTCCCCGAGGGCGCCGCCGGCCGGAACGCGCTGGCCGAGGGCGCCATCGCGAAGCTGCTCAAGACCGAGCCCGCCGCCTTCATGTCCCCGCGGGCCGCCAAGCTCGTGGAGACGCTCAACGTCGAGGACCATCTCGACCGCCTCGGCGAGGTCGATTGGATCATCGAGGTGGTGATCGAGCGGCTTGACGCGAAACAGGCGCTCTACAAGCGGATCGACGCCGTGCGCCGGCCCGGCACGGCGGTCTCGTCGAACACCTCGACCATTCCGCTGGACGCGCTGGTCGAAGGGATGCCCGAGGCATTCCAGCGAGACTTCCTCATCACCCACTTCTTCAACCCGCCGCGCTACATGCGGCTTCTGGAGATCGTGACGGGGCCGAAGACCGATCCGGCGCTCGCCCAGACCGTGGCGGACTTCGCCGACCGCAAGCTCGGCAAGAGCATCGTCCGCTGCAAGGACCGGCCGGGTTTCATCGCCAACCGGCTCGGGATCTTCTGGATCCAGAACGCCATCGCGGCGGCCGACGACCTCGACGTGCCGGTGGAGGAGGCGGACGCGGTGATGGGCCGCCCCTTCGGCATCCCGAAGACCGGCGTGTTCGGCCTCGTCGATCTCGTCGGGCTCGACCTGATCCCGCACACCACGAAGAGCCTGCGGGCGGCCCTGCCGCCGGAGGACGCATTCCACGCCACCTATCGCGAGATGCCGGTGGTCACGAAGCTGATCGCGGAGGGCTTCACCGGCCGCAAGGGCAAGGGCGGCTTCTACCGCCTGAACCGGAAGGACGGGCAGAAGACCAAGGAAGCCATCGACCTAAAGACCGGTGAGTACAGGCCCTCCGCGAAGGCCGACTTGCCGGCGCTGAAGGAGGCCAAGGGCCCGCGCGCGGTGCTCGACCTGAAGGGCCGCGCCGGCGACTACGCCTGGAAGGTGATCGGCCCGACGTTGGCCTATGCCGCCGGGCTCGTCGGCGAGGCGAGCGACGAGGTCGCCGCCATCGATGAGGCCATGCGCCTGGGCTACAACTGGAAGTGGGGGCCGTTCGAGCTGACCGACAGGATCGGCGGTGCCTACGTGGCCGAGCGGCTGGCGAAGGACGGCCATGCCGTCCCGCCGATCCTCGCCGGGCTCAACGGCCAGACCTTCTACCGGGTCGAGAACGGCCGTCGGCAGGTGCTGCAGGCCGAGGGCGGCTACAAGGATGTCGTCCGCCCCGAGGGCGTTCTGCGGTTGGAGGACATCAAACTGTCCGCCAAGCCACTCCTCAAGAACGGCTCCGCCGCCCTGTGGGATATCGGCGACGGCGTGGTCTGCTTCGAGTTCATCTCGCAGTCGAACGCGCTGGACGAGCAGATCATGGTCTTGCTCGGCAAGACCATCAAGCTGATCAAGGATAAGTACAAGGCGCTCGTCGTCTACAACGAAGGCTCGAACTTCTCGGTCGGCGCGAATCTCGGGCTGGCCCTGTTCGCCGCCAACATCGCCGCCTGGGGCGAGATCGAGAAGCTGGTCAGCCTCGGTCAGCAGACCTACGGTCAGCTGAAATACGCGCCCTTCCCGGTGGTGAGCGCCCCCGCCGGCATGGCGCTTGGCGGCGGCTGCGAGATCCTTCTGCACAGCGATGCCGTGCAGGCCCATGCCGAGAGCTATATCGGCCTCGTGGAGGCGGGCGTCGGGCTCGTGCCGGCCTGGGGCGGCTGCAAGGAGATGCTGGCCCGCTGGCAATCGTCGCCGAAGCTGCCGAGGGGGCCGATGCCCGCCGCCGCCAAGGTGTTCGAGACGATCTCGACCGCCACGGTCGCCAAGTCGGCGGAGGAGGCCCGCGACCTCCTGTTCCTGCGCGAGAGCGACGGGATCACCATGAACCGCGACCGGCTGCTCGCCGACGCCAAGGCCAAGGCCCTGTCGCTCATCGAGGGCTACGAGGCACCCAAGCCCGTCACTGTGACGCTGCCCGGCCCCGCGGGCGGGGTCGCCATGCGCATGGCGGCGGAGGGCTTCGCCCGTCGCGGCATCGCCACCAAGCACGACCTCGTCGTGGCGGGGGAACTGGCCTCAGTGCTCTCCGGGGGCGAGGCCGACATCCTGGATGCGCTGGACGAGGATGCAATCCTCGAACTCGAACGTGACAGCTTCATGCGCCTCGTGCGGACGGAGGCGACCCTCGACCGCTTCGAGAGCGTCATCGAAACCGGCCGGCCGGTGAGGAACTGACCCGATGCAGACCTACAAGGCTCCCTTGCGCGACATGCGCTTCGTGCTGCACGAGTTGCACGCCGACGCCCAGCCCCTGCCGGGCCTGGAAGACTTCACCCCCGACGTCGCCGACGCCATCCTGGAGGAGGCCGGCAAGTTCTGCACGGAGCGCCTGCTGCCGCTGAACGCCTCCGGCGACGAGGAGGGCTGCTGCCTGGAGAACGGCGTCGTCCGTACGCCGAAGGGCTTTCCCGAGGCGTACAAGGCGTTCCGGGAGGGCGGCTGGACCGCCATGGGCGCGGACCCCGCCTATGGCGGCCAGGGCCTGCCGGCGGGCATCAACAAGCTCGTCGAGGAGATGATCTGCTCCACGAACCTGTCCTTCGGCCTCTATCCCGGCCTCAGCCACGGGGCCTATCAGGCGATCGAGGGCCACGCCTCGGAGGAGCTGAAGGCGGCCTACCTGCCGAAGCTCGTGGACGGCACGTGGTCCGGCACGATGTGCCTGACCGAACCCCATTGCGGCACCGATCTCGGCCTCCTGCGGACCAAGGCCGTGCGGCAGGACGACGGGTCCTTTCGCGTCACCGGCTCGAAGATCTTCATCTCGGCGGGCGACCACGACCTCACCGAGAACATCATCCACTTGGTGCTGGCCAAGATCCCCGACGCGCCCAAGGGCGTGAAGGGTATCAGCCTGTTCCTCGTGCCGAAATTCCTGCCGCGGGCGGACGGTTCGCCGGGCGAGCGCAATGGCGTGACCTGTAGCGCCCTTGAGCACAAGATGGGCATCAAGGCCTCGGCCACCTGCCAGATGTCGTTCGACGACGCCACGGGTTGGCTCGTGGGCGAGCCGCACAAGGGCATGCGCGCGATGTTCACGATGATGAACAGCGAGCGCCTGTCGGTCGGCATCCAGGGGCTCGGCGCGGGCGAGGCCGCCTACCAGGGCGCCATCGCCTACGCGAAGGAGCGCCTCCAGGGCCGCGCGCTCTCGGGCGCCAAGCGGCCGGACCTGCCCGCCGACCCGATCCTCGTCCACCCGGACGTGCGGCGGATGCTGATGACGATCCGCGCGTACAACGAGGGCTGCCGGGCGCTCGGCGCCTGGGTCGCCCGAAGCCTCGACGTGATGGAGCACCATCCCGATCCGGCCGAGCGGCGGCGGGCTGAGGATTTCTCCGCCCTGATGACCCCCATCGTGAAGGCGCTGTTCACCGATCTCGGCTTCGAATCGGCGAGCATCGGCATGCAGGTCTACGGCGGCCACGGCTTCATCCGCGACCACGGCATGGAGCAGTACGTCCGCGACGCCCGGATCTCGATGATCTACGAGGGCACAAACGGCATCCAGGCCCTCGACCTCGTCGGCCGCAAACTCCCGGCCCATGCCGGCCGCTACCTGCGCAGCTTCTTCCACCCGGTGCTCGCTGCCCTGGACGAGGCGATCGAGGACGACGACCTCGCCCCCCTCGCCCAGCCCCTGTCGAAGGCCTTCGGCGCCCTACAACTCGCCACCGCTCACATCGCCCAGCGGGGCCTCAAGGATCCGGAGGAGGCGGGTGCCGCCGCCACCGAGTACCTGCGTCTCTTCGGGTTGGTGGCGTTGGGCTACATGTGGCTGCGCACGGCCAAGGTCTCCCACACCGCGCTCGAGGCCGGGACGGACGAGCGCGACTTCTACGAGGCTAAGCTCGCGACGGCCCGCTTCTACATGGAGCGCATCCTGCCCCAGGTCGCGGGCCTGCTGGCGGCGGTGAAGTCCGGCAAGGGCGCGATGATGGCGCTCGACGAGGCGATGTTCTGACGGGAAGCTTCCTCGGCCGAAAACCGGGCGGGGGCATTCATTCGAGGCGATGCGGAGAAGAGCAATGGCGGATCTCGGGCAACTGGTCGATTGCATCGAGCAACGGTCGGAGGCGCTCAGTGCCCTCGGCTACCGGGTCCGGTTCGATCTCACCGATGGCGGCAGCATCCTCGTGGACGCGACCGGCGGCGGCGTGAACGTCTCCACCGGCGAGGGCGGCGAGGCCGATACGGTGATGAAGCTGAGTTCCGACAACCTTCTTAAGCTGGTGCGGGGCAAGCTGAGCCCGACGATCGCATTCTCTACCGGCCGCCTCAAGGTCCAGGGCTCGCAGGGCGTGGCGATGAAGCTCGCCGGTCTTCTCGATCAGTGATGCGTGCGCTGGAGGTGACGCCGGTCTGCGCGTGCAGCCATCGAAGATCTTCAGGAGAGACAGGATGAAGGTTCTTGTGCCCGTCAAGCGGGTTGTAGACTACAACGTCAAGATCCGCGTAAAGGCCGACGGCTCCGGGGTCGAACTCGCTAACGTCAAGATGTCGATGAACCCCTTCGACGAGATCGCCGTCGAGGAGGCGATCCGGCTCAAGGAGAAAGGCCAGGTCACCGAGATCGTGGCCATCTCGATCGGCCCGCAGGCTGCGCAGGAGACTCTGCGCACCGCGCTCGCCATGGGCGCCGACCGGGCTATTCTGGTGAAGACCGACGTCAACTGCGAGCCGCTCGCGGTCGCCAAGCTCCTGAAGGGGGTCGTGGAAAAGGAGAATCCCGAACTCGTCATCCTCGGCAAACAGGCGATCGACGACGATTCAAACCAAACCGGGCAGATGCTCGGCGCCCTGCTCGGCTGGCCGCAGGGCACCTTCGCGTACAAGATCGAGTTCGGCGAGGGCAGCCTCGACGTGACCCGCGAGGTCGATGGCGGCCTGCAGACCGTGACACTGACGCTTCCGGCGATCGTCACGACGGATCTACGCCTGAACGAGCCGCGCTACGCCTCCCTGCCAAACATCATGAAGGCGAAGAAGAAGCCGCTCGAAGAACTCGCGCCCGACGCGCTCGGTGTCGATGTGACGCCGAAGCTCACGGTGCTCAAGACTGCTGAGCCGCCGGGCCGGTCAGCCGGCGTCAAAGTCAGCTCCGCGGCCGAGCTGGTACAGAAACTCAAGGTCGAGGCCGGCGTCATATAAGTCTACGCAACCGTGGCCGCGCTCCCGCTACGGTCGAGCGCGGCCCGCACACACAGGGGTTCGCACGCACATGACCACACTTCTCTTCGTCGAGCACGGCAACGGCCGGATCAAGGACGGCACGCTCAAGGCGCTGACCGCCGCCAAGACTATCGGCGCACCGATCCACGCCCTCGTGCTCGGTTCCGGATCGAAATCCGTGGCGGAAGCGGCCGCCAAGCTCGACGGCGTCGAGAAGGTGCTCGTTGCCGAGGATGCGGTCTACGATCACGATCTCGCCGAGCCGGTCGGGGCTTTGATAGCGTCGATCGCCGACCCCTACGAGACGGTCATCGCCTCGGCCTCGACCACGGGCAAGAACGTGCTGCCGCGCGTGGCCGCCCTGCTCGACGTGGCGCAGGTGTCGGACATCATCAAGGTCATCGCACCCGACACCTTCGAGCGGCCGATCTACGCCGGCAATGCGATCCAGACCGTGCAGACGCCGACCGGCAAGCGTGTGATCACGGTGCGCACCGCGGCCTTCAAGGCCGCCGAGGAAAGTGGAGCCGCGGCCCCGATCGAGCCGGTCTCCGCCGCCGCGCCTGACGCGGCCCGTTCGAGCTTCAAGGGCGAGGAGATCGCCAAGTCCGACCGCCCGGAGCTGGCCTCCGCGCGGATCATCGTATCGGGTGGCCGCTCGCTAGGATCGTCGGACAAGTTCCATGAGTTGATCGAGCCCCTAGCTGACAGCCTCGGCGCGGCGGTGGGTGCCTCGCGCGCAGCCGTGGATGCCGGCTACGCGCCGAACGACTGGCAGGTCGGCCAGACCGGCAAGGTCGTGGCCCCGGACCTCTACGTAGCGGTCGGCATCTCCGGCGCGATCCAGCATCTGGCCGGCATGAAGGACTCGAAGATCATCGTCGCGATCAACAAGGATGAGGACGCGCCAATCTTCCAAGTTGCCGATTACGGCCTCGTTGGCGATCTGTTCCAGGTCGTCCCGGAGCTGCGATCCGAGATCGCTAAAGCTTAAAGCTAGAGGCTCATTCAGTAAGCAGGTCCCGGCGGCACGCCAAGTGCAGATCGTCGTCGGGACGGCGGCGCCGCGGTCATCGTGAGAAAGCCCGGGCGTTGGTCGCGCTACCCATGGCGAAAGCCAGCGTGGCGGCGGCGATCTGCGCCGTTCCATGGGCCTGGCCCCGCGCATTCCGGGCCGCCAAGAGAGCCCTCTGCGCCTCCAGCGCCGCCGTGATCGTCCCCGCGCCGCTGCGATAGGCAGACAGGGTCGCGTCGTAACTGACCGCGGACGCTGCCACGAGCGTGGTAGCGGCGCGGAACGCGGCGAGCGCGCTCTTCAGCGCGTCGACCGACACGACCACTTCCCGCGCCGCGTCCTGCTGTAGGCGGATGAACGTGTCCTCGGCCTGCGCGGTCCGGGACCTCGCCTCTTCGAGGCGCGCGGCCCGCACGCCTCCGTCGAAGATCGGCACGGAAACGCCGCCGAGCACGGTGACGTTGCTGCTTCCTGGCGACGTGCCAAGGGCGGAGCTCCCGACGTTCCCCACGATGGGCAACGACGTCACGCTCAGCCGGCCGTTCACGGAGTTCCCCGAGACCGACGTGAAGACCTTCGGCAGGAAGTCGGCTTCCGCCGCGGCGACGCCGGCGCGGCTGGCCTGTGCGGTCGCGACCGCGACCTGCAGGTCCGGCCTGTGGCGCAGGGCCGTTCCGACGAGCGTTTCCAGGGGGGCACCGACCAATGGGGGCAGAGGATGGACGGAAGCGTCCTCGACGCGGATCCGCGTGACCGGCGACACGCCCATCGCGCCGATGAGGCCGTTGTAGGAATCCCGCTCGGCGTTCCGGCCCTGGACCAGGTCGAAGTCGGCCTGGGCGAGCATCTGCTTGGCCTGCGCGACCTCGACGGTGGTCCCGACGCCCTGGTGCAGGCGGCTCTCGGCGGCGTCGAGGACGGCCCGCGCGTCACGCTGCGACGCACCCGCGATGCGGACGCGCTCGCGGGCGGCGCCGAACTCGTAGAACTGCCGCCCGACGTCATAGATGATCTTCTGGTGGACGGCGTTGAACGAGATGTTCGAGGCGAGCGACAGCTTGCCGGCCGCCTTCGCCAGCGCGTCACGCTGCCCGAAATCGAACAGGAGCCACTGCAAGGCTGCCGTCGAGACCGTGCCGGTAGCCTCGGTCCCGAGGTTGCCGGTCCGGCCGGTGAGCGGCAGCGTCTGGCTCGACGAGGTATACTGATACCCGCCGAGGACCGTGGCGGTGACGACCGGCAGGTAGCTCGCCTTGACGATGCCGACCGCCAAAGCCGCCTGCCGGGCCTGCTCCCATGCGATGCGGGTCGTCGGGTTCGTGGTCTGCGCGATGTCGATGAGTTCCGGCAAGGTGTGGACCCGGACGGGGTCTGTGGCCGGCGGCGGTTGAACGACCGCGAGCGCAGGCCTGGCCGGGAGACCGAAATCGACCTCGCTCATCTCGATGGGCGCCGGTGCGCCCGGCGGCACGAAGGGCGTGCCGGGCGTCGCCGGGGCGAGGTCCAGGGACGACGTCGCGCATCCCGCCGTGAGGAGGACGGTCGCCAGACCGAAGGCGCGACGGAGTATCCTAAGCATGTGCGTGACGCCTCGCTGCGTCCGAACGGAGCGTCCGCCACGCCTCGGCGAACCCGGCCACGTCCGGGGCGCCCCTTGCGGGCGCTTCGGGGTCGTCCGCCTCGTGCATCGCCCCGTCCACGGCAGCCGCCATGGCTCGGGCACCGGCCATGGCGGGGGGGCGGTGCTCCGCGGCGAGCGATCCGATGCGGGCCGCGCGCTCGTAGAGACGCTCCCCGGCGTCGAGCATGTCGGTGGCGGGCCGCGCCCGTTCGGGGCCGTCGCCCGGCTCGTAGGCCAGGGCGTCGATCTGGTCCCGCAGGCGCTCCAGGGCTTCCAGCGCGCCGGGGTCGGAACGCTGGCCGACGGGACCGGTCTCCTCCCTCGCCACGAGGCCGCGGATGCCGGCGAGGAAGCGGCGCACCGTCGCCTCCACCTCCGGCAGGATCGAAACGGGGTAGAGCCGGGTCGCCACCAGGAAGATCACGAGGTCGCCGAAGACGATGCCGATGATCCTGTCGCGGGCGACGGTCAGATCCGTCTTCAGCGCGAAGCCCTGCAGCACGCACAGGCAGAACGCGAAGGCGATCTGGATGCCCATGTACGAAATCCGCTCGCTGCCGACGACGACCCACGCGCTCGGCAGGACGACGGCGGCGACGACGACGAGCAGGCCGGTGATGCCGTCGATGTGCGGCAGGACGTACACGAGGGTCGCGAGGCCGAGCGTCGCGCCGATCAGGCAGCCGGATAGGCGCAGGACCAGCTTCCGGTTGGTCTCGCCGACCGTGAGCAGCGACCCCACGAAGCACGTGATCATGCAGGTGTGGATGCCCGGCCAGTCGAGGATGGCGTAGGTGAGGTAGCAGGCCATCGCCGCCAACGTCGTCTTCAGCGCGTAGCGGACGTGGTCGGGGTTCGAGAACGCGTCGGGTTTGAGGAATCCCGATTTCGCGACCTTCGGCTTCGCTGCGGCCCGGCCGCTCGCGAAAGCCTCCTCCGCTTCCGTGACCAGATCCCCGAGGGCGTCTCCCGGCTGGACGGCCGGCCTTGCGCCCCCTGTCGTCGGTCGCCCGTGTTCGACCGTCTGCGCCAGGTCCCGGCACCGGGCGCCGAGGTCGGGACGGTCCGTGGGCTGTCCGGCGCCCCCACCGGCGGCAAGCCTGATCAGGAGCGCCCGACTGACGGGCATCAGGGCGCCCAGCCGCGCCGCCGACGTCCGCTTCAGACGGCCCAGGAGACCGGCCAGACGTACCAGCTTCCGGATCGCGCCATCGTCCAGGTCCACGACGCGAATGGCATCCGCGCGGCCCGGGTCCTCGAAGCACGCGGCAGCGAGCCTGAGGCGTTCCGCCAGCGCCTCCCTCGCGAGCCGCTCCGGATGCCGGCCGAAGGGCAGGTTGAAGGCGATCAACACCGCGAGCGGCATCATCGAGAACTGCAGGGCATAAAGCAGGCCCCGGGTCACGAGCTCGCCGTTGGCGCCCTTGCCGAGCAGGTCGATGCCGTAGGCGAGGACGAGGCCTATCGTGTTGCCCAGGGCGCCGAGCTTGCTCGCCGAGGCTAACCAAAGGATGCCGAACGACAGCAGGACCATCGCGGCGACCCGCGCCTGGGGGAAGTCCAGGGTCAGGATCGCGACGGCGAAGATGATCCCCACGATGATGGGCAGCAGCACCGAGAGGGCGATGCACATCAGGACGGTGGTCGCGCTGTCGGGCTTCTGCAGGAAGAGGACGAGGAAGACGCTGACCGCGGTCTCGGGGACCTTGAAGGTCATCGATGCCAGGACGACGAGCACGGACACCGCGGTCACCCGCAGGGCCATCCCGGTGCGGCCTGGGAAAGGCGCCAACTCGGCGAGGAGGGGCGACGGGCCGCGTGCTTCAGCAGTCGCCATCGCGGGGTATCCTGACGATGGCGCTGGCGCCCAGCCGGGCGAGATCCTCCGGCGGGTTCTCCAGCTTCACGCGCACGGGGAACCGCTGGGCGACGTGGACCCAGTCGACGGAACGGACGACGATGGGGACCGAACGCGGCAGGTTCACCCGGTCCTGTCCCGAGACGCCGTAGCCGATGCTGTCGACGCGTCCCTTGATGGGCACAGTCCGGTCGATCATCGAGTACACGACCGCGCACCCGCCGCCCCGGATGCGGTTGAGTTCGGTCTCGCGGAAGTTGGCGACGGCGAACCACTCGTCGGTGACGATCAGGGTGAAGAGCGACTGGCCGGGGGCGACGAATTCCCCCGACTTGACGGTGAGGCCGGTGACGCGGCCTTCGTGGGGCGCCTTGACGACCGTGTTCGCGAGGTCACGCGCCGCCAGGGCCGCCGTGGCCTTGCGGGTCTCCAGGTTGGCCTTCGCCGATTCCGTGTCACCGACCGCGCCGCGGGCGGCGGCGGCCTGCTGCATCGCCTGGGTCAGGCTTGTCTCGGCGTTGCGTTTGGCCGTGGCGGCATCGTCCACCTGCTGATCCGACACGTACCCCTTCGGATGCAGCGGCTTGATCCGCGCCAGGGTGTTCGTGGCCAGTTCGAGGTTTGAACGGGCGCGCACGACCTGCTGATCGGCGATCTCCACGTTCGCCCGCTCGGTGGCGACGGCCCGGGTCTGGCTCGCGAGCAGGCCCTCGCCGGCCTTCACCTCGGCCAGGGCCGCCTCCAGGCGCAGGCGGTAGGGCTCCGGGTCGATGCGGAACACCACCTCGTCCTTCCGGACCAGTTGGTTCTCCTGCACCGGCAACTCGACGATCCGTCCCCCGACCGAGGCGGCCATGTGGACCACGTCCGCATCGATGGACGCATCGTCGGAGGTCGGGTTGTGCTGCGTCGCGCGGTAGTAGCTCCAGCCTACGCCGACCGCCGTGAGGATGATCGCGAGGGCGACGAGCCTGCCGAGGAGTGCCTTAACCATGCGGCCGCATATCGCTCACGGGCCGAACAGCAGCAGCCAGAGGCCACAGTCGATGGCCAAGGCCGCACAGGTGTAGGTCAGCAGCTTGAACGGGATGCCGTCGTCGAGTTGGATGACGGAGAATGCCACCCTGAGCGACAACGCGCCGACGATCCCCGCGACCGCGCAGACGAGCCACGCAGGGAAGAAGGCCCCGAAGAGGCTGAAGGTCGGTGCCGCGGCTTGCATCACTGCCATCGTCCGGGAAGCCGGCACATTCACTGAGCCCCCCGGCCGATGGTGCTTCGGCCCTCGGGCCGGAGCAGGGACGCTACGGGCAGGCGGCCCTGAACGCTTGAACGATACGACTGACTTGCCGTCGCTGGCGGCAGCCGAGACGAAGTTCTCCACCGCGGCTTAAGGCGATGGGTTCGAAGTTCTTCGAACAAGTGATGGCTTCGGCACGGGGGTAGCCGATGATCCTGCCGCGGCTGGATTTCGGTCCACCGGCACCGGCGAAGGCTTTCCTTGCCGCGGACCGCCCCCCGGAAGTCGGCGAGGTCGGAGGCCGCGCGGGGATCGGGCTTATTGCCCGCGCGGCCTGCTGGCTGGACTTCCGGCGAGGGGGCGAAGCCGAAGGCCCAGCGTCCTATGCGGAGGCGTGGTCGGCCTCCGTGAGAGGATGGACGTCGAACGAAGGTGAGCGGCATGGCGGCTCTCTCAATCTTCACCATCGTGCCCGGGACCGCTGGCCAGCCGGGACCCGGCTGGTGATGCCGGCGTCCCGTCGCTCGGTCCGGCGCCATCGACGTCGGGAGAAGGCTGGTCGGGTCAGGCGGCCCGGTGAAGCAGCGATGCGACCACGGTCTTGGCCATGCGCCTGCGCGCCTCTTCGACGTCGATGTCGGGCGCGAGCCGATTCAGCATCGCCGGGAAGGCGGGCGGCTGGCCCACGGCACCGTTGAGCAGCGAGAAGAACAGGGCCGGATGGCTGCTGCGCACGATCCCGGCCTCGATGCCGGCTGCGAACAACGAACGGCAGGCCTCGTAGGCCGGCCTGAGGAGGCGCTCCGTCACCATCACCGCTCGCTCGGGGGCGTCCGACCCGTGGTGGAAGACGAAATCCCTTACCTCCGGATGGACCGCGTAGAAGTTCGCGACCGTGGTGATGAGATTGCTCAGACGTTCGTAAAGGGGCCTATCCGATTGCCTGGAAAGCTTTCCGACCTCGTCGATGACAGGCGTCGTCGCCGTCACGATTAAGTCGAGGCAGGCTTCCCAGAGCTCCGCCTTGCTGCCGAAATGGATGCGAACCAGGTTCGGGCTGACCCCCGCAGCGATGGAAATGCTCCGGATGTCGGCTCCGTCGAAGCCGTCGTTGGAGAACGCGAGGGTCGCCGCACGGAGAAGGGCCTGCCGACCGTCCGGCATGTCTTTGGTCCTGCGGCCGCGCGGACGGGTTCCCGCCTCGGCCGGCCCTCTGGGTCGAGAAACCATCCCACCCGCCGAATAAGTGTCCTTTCGTACATATAACGTCGGGCGTCGACGCTGCAAGCAGACGCGGCGGCCCACCGAGGGCGGATGACCGTGACCGGCCTCGCCGCCCACCCCGTCGCCGGCCAGGGGCTGGTCGAGTGGTGCCGCGGTCATCGACGGCTCGCGATCACGGTGCGGCAGGCCGGACTGAGATGGTCGATGTTCTCGACCAGGCAGTTGGTGATGGCGGTCCGGTTCGGGATGAAGGCCCGGCAGAGATTCATGACGTCAGAGGTGCATGCCTGGCGGTCGCGGATCGTCTCCGACGGGGTGTCGTGAAACTCCTGTGCCTCGACCTGCATGACCGATCCGACGAGGCACGTCAGCACCAGTCCGACGAGCGCGGTGGGAAGGTGCTTTTTACGGGGGCCTACGGCTCTCATCGATGATCTCCATGTTTCTGCAAGAGCTCCGCGCAAATGCGGATACCTGACGTGGGGGCTTTCGCCCTCGACCCGGTCTTGCGCTGGTTGCACCTACATCTGGGCCGGGCGACGGGAATTCCTTGAACGATACGACGGTCCCGCGAGACGGGGCCGCGTCCTAGCTCGGTCGGGGTCGCGGCGAGATCGGGTGGGCTTCGCTCGCGACGACCCTCATGTTCGCGAGCGACGAGGGCTTGCATCCGAAGGTCGCCCGGAAAACCCGGCTGAAATGCGCGCCGTCGGCGAAGCCGGCCTCGACCGCGGCCGACGTCACCGAAGCCCCGTTGCCGAGGCGGCGAATGCCAAAGAGCAGGCGCCGCCAGAGGAGGTACTTCCTGAGCGGCATGCCGACCTGTTGGGTGAAGAGCGCCGAGAACCGACTCGGAGAGAGGGCGACCTGGTCGGCAGCCTCGTAGCGGTTGGCCAGCGGTACCGGCGCGGAATCGATGAGATCGACAACCTCTGACACGCGGCGGTCCAGCCGCGGCAACTGCGGCAGTCCGTCGAGCCAGATCGAACGCCAGAGGTCGAGCAGCGCCCATGCCTCGTCATGGGTCGGCTCCGAACGGTCCATCTCGCGCAGCAGTGACACCAACCGCTCGTGCCCCTTGCCGTCCACGGAGGGGCGGACCTGCGCCAAGGCGCGGGCCGCACGGGTTTCAGGATCCACCCACAGGAAGGCGGTCCTGCCGGTCGCGATGACGCGATGATGTTCGAGTGGCGCGAGGACGCCTGCCTCGGGACCGATGCCCGGGGCGCGCGCCGTCTCGATGCGCAGATGGCCTTCCAGCGGGATGGCGACCTCGAACGCCCTGTGGCGATGCAGCCGCTGATCGGTGGCCTGGCCGAGGAACAGCGCCGCCCCGGGGAACAGGAATGCCTGCCGCGACGTCCGTCGAGCGCCGATTGACCCCTCAGCCAGCATCGTCACCGTCCCCATATATGCTCACACGTACATATATAGGTCCGCGCAAGTTGCAAGCTTCAAAAGGCTGCGGGACGGACGTGCACGGGATCCTGCCGCGGAAGGTCGAAGCTTGGTCGTCCGGATGACCAAGGAGCGGAATTCGGGCCCTTTGTGCAACGGCGCATGATGCGGGTACGGGTGCGTCTGCCGGGCGCGATGCGGATCGGCGACCCTGCGCGTCACAGACTTCCGGCCGAGGCCTCGATCAGAGAGACGACCGCCGGGTTGGGCTTACGCCTGATCGAGCGGGCGCTCGCGTCCGAGATGGGCGGCAAGGCCGGGATCGACTACCGCCCGGCTGGGTGCGGTTCACGCTCGAGGCGCCGTTGCCCGAGCGGCTCGCGGTGGTGCCGGACGTCGAGTTCGCCATCTGACGGCACGCGCGGCTAGGGCCGGCTTGGTGGTTACCGCCACAGGGCGGGACTTCGCCAAGGATGCCCTTGGGGAGGTCAAGGCGATCAAATCCAGCGCACGCAAGACCTAAATCAGCCTCAGGTTGACGATCGTATCCTCCGGTTAAGTTGGATCTGCTTTAAGAATAACTTTGAGTTGCAAAACATATCATTGGTCCGGAGCGCAAAAACTGGGCGTCAGCTTGCGCCAGCATCAGCAGCGTCACGCCCGATTCGCAACTTGATGCAGACCTTCAGTGGTATGATGTGGATGGTCCTGAGGACGGCACTCTGAGCCCATTAAATTAGCCGCGCTGAACGTCCGCTTGCCCGCAATCTGAGCCTAACAGCAGCCATTCCGCTTTCGGCCAGCTCCGGTCGCATTGGCAGGCGCCCCTAAACGACTGGGTCGGGTGGTTTCCCGCTTGTCCGCTTCTGGATGGCAGATGCATCGAAGCGGAAGTCGCCGCCGTTTCCGCTATGAGGTGCTGACAGTCATTCCAAATGCTTGCGTAGCTGCGAGTGCTGACGGCGGATATGACCGCAACTCTCAGGCGGGGTTCTTTTTGCGCAAGGGCTCGGGCTTCTGCTCGTCCGGCAGAACCTCGCGCAGGTGGTGATGCACGATGTCCGCGCTGAACGGCTTTCCGATGAAGCGTGCTCCGTCCGGCAGATCGCTCGGTCCGGGCTTGGCCTGCCCCGACGCAACGACGATCGAGATGTGAGGATAGGCGCTCGCGACCTTGCGAGCGAGGGCGAAGCCATCGTGCACGCCCGGCATCTGCACGTCGGTGAACAGCAGCGTGATGCACGCATGGTGTTCTTCGAGCACGAGCAACGCCTTGTCGCCGGAGGCGGCCTCGAAGGTCGTGAACCCCGCGTCCTCCAGGATGTCGACCGCGGCCATTCGGACCATTTCGTCGTCATCGACGACGAGAGCACAGGGCGAAGCGTTCGAGGGGGCATGGGTCATCCCCCCTCAATGCCGCGCCTCATGGAAAGGTCCGGGTGGAACGACGCGATGTCCGGCTGCCCGCCATGAGATCGAAGCCCAAGGTCGTCAGCATGCAGACCGCATCCTCGGCGATAGCGGACGTCGACGGCTTCGCCGGCGAGGCGATCAAGGAGGTCCGCTTTCAAGGTCCATCGAACGGCTCTTTGGCGACCGCATCGGGTCGGTAGGAGCTCGTCCGCTTTTTCGGCCGCACCGCTCCGAAGCGGACCAGCAGCTTTCGGCCAGAACCAGATTTTATCAAGCACCCGGAGAGCGCCCCGGTCCGGATGTCGATCGTCCTTCACTCGGAACACCGTGCCCTGGAGCATCGTCCGGAACTCGGCCCAGCCTACGATCCGCACGGTTAGGCCACCTGCTTCGCGCGGCGCCGGGCCGCCATCCGGTTCTTGGCCGCCCGGCACCGCAATCGGACGCCCTTAATGTCCTCGGCGAGCTTGGCCAGCGCCCGCTTCTCGCGGAGGCTATCCGTCTGGCTGATGGCTACTTGGACTGAGCGACGGGGCCGGAGCAGTCCGTCGGCGGCCTTCCGCAAGGCGTAGACATCCAGACCGAGGTCCTCGAAGCCGTCCGACATGGCCACCTCCTCAACCGAACGATCCGACGGCGGGCAGGCTGGGCTCGCCGCCTATCCAGATTCGCACGGTTCCATCGGCCCTGTAGGTTCGCTCCTCAACCTGGGGCCGCCGCTTGGACGGGGGCTGGCCCAATCAGCCGGAGCGGTCCTTTCCGGTGACGTGGTCGAGGATCCGGTAGAGATCGGGCCGGATCCTGCGGATGTCGGAGTTGTCGACCTGTCGAGCGATCCGCTCCACCCGCTCGATGGCATCTCGGGCCCGCTGGGCGGCCTCGTAACAGGCGACCTTCCGCTGCGCGATGTAGGCAGTCAGGACGAGGTCGTCGTCCCGGTCCGCGTCCGCCGGGATCGAGACGCGGGCCCCGTCCGGGTTCCGGAAGTGCAAGTTGATCAGCCGCCTGGAAGCCTCCTCGGCCTCGGCGTGCGTGACGGTCCTAGACGTCATCCATTCTGGTCGCGACATGGTCACCTCCATCCTGCGGGAGGGTACTGGCTGCCGTTGCAAGGCAGTAAATCCCATCCATCGAGATCGCCAGGGACGCGGCCCAGACGACCGCGATGATCAGGAGGATGGCTGGCATGGGCGACCTCAGTAGCGACTACCGAGGTTTACCATGCGGACCGGTCGCGAGGTCTGCCCCTTCCCGAAGGCCAAGCCGGGGTCTACATTGGGGCCTCGACCGCTGAACAAGCGGACGCCCCCCGCCCCATGTGGGGAAGATCACCCGAACGAAGGCGGGACCCGGGACCAAGTCATCGAGCTCGCCCTTGCGCGGGGATGACCCAAAAATCCCTACGTCCCGTGGGGACGCGTTACCCCTCGCCCCCCGGGCGGGATGGCCCATCGAGAAGTGGGTGTCGCACCGTCACCCCAGACCCCGCCCCTTGCGCGGGGATGCCTCCTTCGGGGGGATGTTCCCTCCCTGCGAGACCCTTGGCCCCCGGCGACCCCCGGAGGCTATTTTCGTATTGGGGGCCAGGGAAAACCTAACCACTCGGTGAGGATCGCGTTGCGCCGGAGGCCGCCCCCCGGCATGGTGCCCTCATGACCAAGACCGCTCGCCCGAAACGGATACCGACCGCCCGCTGAGCCCACGCGCTCGGCGCCCTTCGCGCGTCCTGATCTCCGATCTGCGAGCCTCCCCCATGTCCGCGTCGTCCAATCACCGCGCCACGATCGCGCGCGCCCTCCTGCTCAATCCCGACCGCGTCACCGGCCCCCAGCAGCCCGATCGGCCGTCGTATCTCCGCATCCTGCTCGCCGGCGGCGAGTGGATGGACTGGGACGTGCGCCGCGACCTGGCTGTCCGCATCCCCGAGTTCCTCGAAGGGCCGCAGCTGTCCCGCCGCACGCAGCATAGCCTCAACGCCCTGCTGGATGCGATCAACGTCCAACGCCTTCGGACCGCCGAGGCCGCGCTCGCCGTCGAGGCTGAGAGCTCCAAGATCCCGCTGTGGCGGCAAGTTGGATGTCAGGAGCTGGCGAAGGTCCTGGTCCTCGTTCGGGCCGAGTGCGGCGACGCGCAGGCCTGCGCGACCGCAGCCGGCTACGCGATCGCGGAGGCGCGCGCGTCCATCGTGCGGGACGACCTTGGCCTGTGGTTTTTCATCAGGGCGGCACTTTGGTGGGCCTACCGGGGCAAGGCCGACACGTGGGACATCGAATACAAGCCGTCGCCTCGGTACGCCGACATCATCAGCGAGGACGAGCTCCTCAAGCCGCTCGCGGAGCTCCTCGCCGATGTGCGCGCGGGGCAGATTATGGTCGAGGTGGAGGATGACATCCTGCGCGGTGGCGCCGGCGTTCAGGGCGGGTCCGACCTACCGCCCGAGCTCCCGGCCGACTGGGATCCATCGGACCTCGGCGACCGGCCGGTCGCGTCGCCGCCGGCGGGCCCGACGCTCGTCGTGTTCCCAAACTTGCGTCATCTGCCGGAGCCAACCAAGTCGGCCCGCGACCGCGGCGATAGCCCCCGCGCCCTCGTGGAGGACGTCGCGGAGAAGCCGCTGCCACTCGTCCGTACGCCGGACCCTGCGGCGTTCCGGCAGGCCTTCCTCGCCGCGTGCCCATGGGCCGAGGAGGCCGCCGAGGTCTTCGCCATGGACCTCGTCGGCGCGCCATTCGCCTTGTTCCGCCCGCGCATCCTCGTCGGCCCGCCGGGCGAGGGTAAGACCGCCGCGGCGCGTTCCCTGGTGCAGCTCGCCGGCCTGGACTGCACCGTCTACTCGGCGGCGGGCCAGATGGATGGCGGCAGCTTCGCCGGCACGTCCAGGCAATGGGGCTCATGGCGCCTGTCCGTCCCGGCGCAGGCGATCCTCCGGGCCCGCACGGCCTCGGTCGGGATCGTCGTCGACGAGGTCGAGAAGGCCGGGCCCTCGCGCCGGTGGGGGCGGCTCGACGAGACCGTCTTGCCGTTCCTGGAGCGCCATACCGCCCGGGTGATCTTCGACCCCTCCTTGGAGGCCAACGTGAACCTGTCCGCGGTGAGCTTCATCCTGACGGCCAACAGCTTGGACGGCCTGTCGCCGCCCATGCGGGACCGGTGCCAAGTCCTCCGCTGGCAGGGGCCGCGCCGGGAGCACCTGCCGTTCGTCGCGCAGGCGATCGTCCGGGAGATCCGCAGCGAGCGAGGCCTCGACGCTTCATGGGTCCCCGAGCTCGACGGCGACGAGCTGGACCACCTCGATTGGTGGAAGGGCGGGTCGCTCCGCCCCCTCCGCCGCGCCGTCGAGACGATCTTCGCCGCCCGCGACGTCTACACCGCCCGCCACTGAGGAGCCTCGTCATGTCACGCATCGAAGACGAGTTCCTTTGGACCTCCAAGCACGCCCTGCGGCAGCGGCAGGGCGTGGACACGATCCGTGTCACGGCCATCCGGCCGTCTAGGCTCGGCCCGGTCGTCGCCTACGAGCACGCGCCGATCGGCCCGCCTCCGGACACGGCCTTCGGCGCTCCGACGGGCGAGCCGCCAGCCGAAGTGATCCTCGAAGGGGTGATGCGGGTGATGCAAGTCCGGTGGCGAGGCGGCCCGCCGACGCCGGTCAAGTTCGACGACGCGACCTGGCGCGAGCCGATCGCGCGAGCCTTCCCGGGCATGTTCGACGAGGGCGGCCCCGCGTCGTGGGCAGGCTGGCGGTTCCTGTGGGCCGCCGGAGCCGAGTGGATCGAGGACCTGGGTCGGCCGAAGGACTGGTCGTGCGGCCAGACCAAGGAAAAGTTCGGCACGCTGCGATGGTACGTCTACGGATCTCTGACGCGTAGGCACTACAACGTCATTAGTGCCGTGGAAATCATTTCGGGATATACTTGTGAATACTGTGGTGCAACGGGTCGACTACGCAAGGGCGGATGGGCCAAGGTCACGTGCGACGCCCATGCGCAAGGCAAGAAGGCCGTCTCCTATGGCGACTGACATCTACAGGAACCTGTCACGTCGCTGCTGGAGCCTCCGGCAGGGCGGCCGCGTCGTCGCGCATGCCGCCTCGGCCGCGCTTGCCGACGTCACCCTGCACGCCTCCGAGCCGGCTCGCCTCCGGTACCTGCGGACCGGGCACCGCACGGTTCACGCATGGGCGCGCGGCTGCCTGGTCGACGCCGCTCGCCCCGCGGACGCGGTCCGCCTCCACTACCGGCCAGCCCTCGCGGCCGGCTTCCACGCCGACGGCATGCCCGTCCGAAAAGCGCGCCTCGTACGCTTCGAGACGGACGGCACGGCATGGGCAGCAGGAGGCGAGGATGCCCCGATTTTGGATACTGAGCGACCTACATACGGACGTCTCGGACTGGAGGCCTGAGACTGTTCCCGAGCACGATGTCTGCATCGTGGCCGGGGACACGCGCGATGGCCTGGTCCGCTCGATCGCGTGGATGGCCGAGCACCTCGTCCCCCAGACGCGGAGCCTGATCTACGTCCCGGGCAACCACGACTATTACGGGCACAGGCTCCAGTCCGAGCTCGCCCGGGGCCGGGACGCCGCCGCGGCCGCCGGGTTCTCCCTGCTCGCGCTCGGGGAGACCGTCACGAGAGGAGGCGTGCGGATCGTCGGGGCCACGCTATGGACGGACTACGCGGTCCAGGGCGAGGCGTGGCGGTCCGTGGCCATGGCCGTCGCGGGTGACCGCGTGGGCGGGATGCGCGATCATCGCAAGATCAAGAAGCGCTTGGCGGACGGGGGCACGAATGCCTTCCGGCCGTCGGACGCAGCCGCGCTGCATCACGACCACCTCGCCCGAATCCGGCGCGCCCTGGAGGTGCCGTACGAGGGGCCGACGCTCGTCGTCACGCACCACGCCCCGCATCCGCGGTCGCTCCTCCACGGGTATCCGACGGTGACGATCGACGCAGCGTACGCCAGCGACCTGACGCGCGATCTGGAGGGGCCGCACGCCCCCGACCTGTGGGTCCACGGGCACATCCACGCGTCCCGGGATTACACGGTCGGCCGGACGCGGATCGTCGCGAACCCGAAGGGCCATCCTGGTGAGAACCCCGCCTTCGATCCGACGCTCGTGGTGTCGCTGTGAAGGCCGCGGCGTTCGCCCTAGCGCTCGCCGCGGCCGGGCTCGCCCCCTCTCCGGGGGTGGGGCCCGGCCGGTGGTTGGCGATAATCCGAGATGTTCAGGCGGACGGGGCCGTCCTCGCCCGCCTGGTTTTCGAGAGGACTGCGGCCGGCACGCGGTGGCAGCTTCGGTGCTACGACACGCGGGGCGGCCGGGCCGATGCCCACGTCTACGACGGCGTCGCCCCCGACGAAAAGGAATGGGTTATGGGGGCCGTCGAGGGGGGCGGGCATTTCACGTTGGCCCTGAGGGGCAGGGCGCTTTGGGCCGGTTGGCTCGCCGGATGTCCGGGGATGGCCGAGCCAGATCTGATCGTCCGGACCCGCTAGATCCGGTCGACTAGACGCATGATGTCCTGTGCCCTTTTGCGGGCCCTGACGCGCATCCAGTCCGCGTGCCGCTCGGGTGGGTTTGGCCTCTCCGGAGACCCACCTGCGTACCTGCCTCGGGGCAATACCGAGGTCGGCCGCCACATCGGATTGCCATCGCGTCCCGAGAAAAATTTCGCCGATCGTCCGGATCGTGTCCATGGGATCGAGCTCTGGAGGCGCTCCGTTGCCGCCCGTATCCGCCAGGGCGATCTCGATGGCCGATGGCTGAGCCTCCACCCGGGCCCGAGCAATCCGCCGCTTGCGCTCGGCGTTGTGGCGCGAGGTGACGTCGTCGATGGCTGAATCCGTGTTCACGGAAGCGAATGCCGGTTCGGTATCATTTCGCGCGAGGGGCCGGGGAACGCCCGGCCCCGGTCCGATCAGGCGATGGACGGCCCGGGTCCGAGCGCCTCATCGACCTCGACGAGGACGAGTTTGATCCAGTCCGGGACCAGCAGACCGTAGGCGGCTCGCTCCGCTGCGTATTCCGACGAAGCCGGCCGGGGATTCCGATTTGAAGCCGGCCGTCATTCCGAGGCGAAGCCGGCCACCGGTCCGATCTGAAGCCGGCCGGTGACGGGGCGCTCCCGCGGGTCTGGGGTGAAGATCACGAGGTCGGTCCGACAGGTCAAGCGGCGGGTTCGGCCGCCTTGCGTTTGCGGAGGCTCTCACCGGCGAGTTCGATGCGGTGGGCGTTTTTGCAGCAGCCGGTCGAGGACGGCATCGGCGAGCGTGGGGATGCCGATGATCTCGTACCAGCGATCCACCGGGACCTGGCTGGTGATCAGGGTCGAGCCGGCGTCGTAGCGGTCCTCGACGACCTCCAGAAGATCGCGCGCCTGTTCGGGCAGGAGCGGCTCTGGACCCCAATCGTCGAGGATCAGCAGGTTCACCTTGGCGATCTGGCGCAGCAGCCGGCCGTAGCGGCCATCGCCACGCGCGAGGCTCAGCGCCGCAAACAAGCGCTGGACCCGATAGTACAGGACCAGAGGTCGTCCCGGCAGGCTTTGTGCCCGAGCGCGCAGGCCAGCCAGCTCTTGCCTACGCCGGAGGGGCCGGTGATCACGAGGTTGCGCCGGGTCCGGATCCAGTCGCCGGTGGCGAGCTTCAGGAACAGTCCTCGGTCCAGACCGCGATGGCTGCGGTAGTCAACGTCCTGGATGCTGGCGGGATGGCGTAGCCGAGCCGCGCGGGCGCGGGCCTCGAAGCGCTTCTGCCGCCGGGCCGTGGCCTCGTGGTCGAGGAGCAATCCGAGCCACTCGGCGTGGTCGAGGGCGCGGGCCTCCGGGTTGGCGTCCAGCGCCTTGAAGCCCGAGGCCATGCCGCTCAGGCCGAGTTCGTGCAGGAGATCTAGGGTGGGGTGGGTGAGCATCGGCGTCTCCCTCAGTGGAAGTAGCGCGGGCCGCGCATGTTGAGATGGAGCATGACCGGGACGGCCTCGGCCGGCGGCGTCGCGCGGTCGAGGCCGTTGGCCAGGATCGAGGCGATGCTCTTGTAGGTGAGCGCGCCGAGCGCTACGGCCCGAGCCGAGGCCGCCTCCGCCCGGGCGGGGTCGAGCCCGCGGTAGGGGCGCAGGATACCCAGGCAGGTGCGGAAGCCCTGCTCGGGATGGGGCCGGTCGCGGAGGATGGCGATGACCAGCCCCTCCGTCTCCGGCCCGATGCCGCGCGCCCAGCGCCGGAAGCGCTCGGGGCTCCACTCGGCGTAGCGGCGATGGGCGCTGGGCATGTGGTCGGGATCGGTGCCGTGCCGCCGGCCGGTGTGGCGGCGTTCGTGGGCGGCGACGCGCTGTCCGTGATGGAACACCTCGACGGTGCGTACTGTCAGGCGGACGTCGACCTGCTCGCGGATCAGGGCGTGGGGTACCGAGTACAGGAAGCCGCCCGCCTCGACGTGGTAGTTGAGGTTGACCCGGGCCAGCCGCCACTCGGCGAAGGTGTAGTCCTGCTCCGGCAGGGGCCGCAGCGCCGCGCGCTCGACCGCCTCGAACAGGGCGCGGCGCGTCGTGCCGAGCCGGCGCATGCGGTGAGCGTTGATGCGCTCGACCATCGCGGCGATGGCGGCGTTGCACTCGGTCAGGGAGAAGAACGTCTGGCGACGCAGCCGTCCCAGGATGTGGCTCTGGGCGAAGCGCACGCCGGCCTCGACCTTGGCCTTGTCGCGCGGCTTGCGGGGCCGGGCCGGCAGGACGCCGATGCCGTAATGCCCGGCCATCATCCCGTAGGAACGGTTGAGTTCGGGGTCGTAGAACGACGCCTTGTGGACCCCGCTCTTGAGGTTGTCGGGCACGACGAGGCGGGGGACGCCGCCGAGGAAGCGGAACAGGCGGAAATGCGCGCCGATCCAGTCGGGCAGCGTCTGGGTCCAGGTCGCCTCCGCGTAGGTCAGGCTCGACGCGCCGAGCACGGCCACGAAGATCTCGGCCTTGCGCACGATACCGGTGGTAGGATCGACGATCCCGACCCTCTTGCCCGAGTAGTCGACGAAGACCTTGTCGCCGGCGGCATGGTGCTGGCGCATCACTGGAGTGAGCCGGCGCTCGAACTCCCGGTAGAGATCGCAGAACCGGGAGTAGCCGTAGCCGTCCGGATGGGTCTCCCGGTACTCCTCCCAGAGCACGGTGAGATTGACCCCGGGTCGGCGCATCTCCCGGATCACGGAGGGCCAGTCCGGTTCTGGCAGCCGGCGCATGCCCTGCTTCACCCCGGCCCGGGCGAACAGGCGCTGTTCCAGCACCGCGTCGCTGACCTCGGGGCCGAGCGGCCAGGTCAGGCCGGCGGCGCTCGCCCGGGCGAGGTTGTCCTGCACGGTCGAGCGGGCGATGCTCAGCGTTCGTCCGATCTCTCGCGCACTCACCCCCTCGTGGGCGAGTCGCAGCATCTGTTTGATCTGTCGCATGGTCAGCTCTCTCCTGGCCGGCATCCCGCTCTCCTCGTGGTCGAGGACAGGGATGCCGCGGTTGCTGACCCGCGGGGATGATCCGTCGCCGATATCGGCTACCGGGTGGCCGGCTTCATCTCGGAAGGGTGGCCGACATCAAATCGGAACGCTGGCCGACTTCGCGTCGGAATGGGTGGCCGGCTTCCGTCGGAATCCGCACTCCGCCACGATGATGCATCGGTGGTTCCCAGGCGTGGCCGGGACGTGGGCTACCCCGTCGATGTCGTCCTACGTCACATGGAGGATCTCGACGGCCGTCCACGGGGTCGTGGTTCCGTCTATGTCCAGGAATCCCCGCCGCATCACGGCGCCGTCGATGGACTCGACGACGCCGAGCGGGCTAAAGGGCGTGTAAAGTTCTTACAGAAAGCGCGATAATTACACAAAGGAAAAGGGGATGGCAGGCCTGCTAATACTATCTCTCGGAGGCGCTTAGCGGGTAACGCGGGACTGGCCCTGGAATGCGCTCAAATGACCGGGAGGGGCTGGCCAGGCAGCCAATACCCCGGCAAGGCAGCCCTTTTCACCGCACCTTTGTCTTCGCTTAATAGTATTGTGCGCGACGAAGTACCCGTTTCACTGCGCTTCCGGCAGTGCCGCGTGTAAGAATTCCGCACTCTCTCTGTAAGGACTCTGCACGTCGCAGGAGAGGCTGAACCGGTCATCTGTGCCGCTTCCGGCGAGGGATGGGCGCCGCATTCTGACGATCTCAGTCATGGAGATCCGCCATGGGCGACAGCGATACGCCACCATGGACGGAGCCATTGGATGACGATCAATCCTGCCATGCCGACTGTACATGGATGGCTGTCTATCACCACCATGGCGATCGCCATGAAAGTTGCTTCTGTCTCTTCATGGATCGCGCCATGGGGCGCGATAGCCGGCGCCATGGAGATGGCAGCTTGCGGCCCGTGGATCGTCCCATGGAGAGCTGTCGATACCGCCATGGCGGGCGCCATGGTTGAGCAGCATGAGTTGGCCGGTCCAAAGCCAGCCAGTCAGGTCACCATCCTCCTCCGCAGGGTCGAGCATGCGCTCGCGGCGGCGTTCTCGGCACGGGCTTTAGGGACGCCAGCGCCACGGCGACCGTTGCAATCACCATCGCGATTACAACCTTTAAGCGAAAGCCAAGCTTCCGTCGGGGCCGGACAGCGCCGCCGACCGGCCCGACTTGTCACGGACCAATAATGCCCTGGAGCGGCTGTTCGGCTCGCGCGGTACGTAGGCGAAGGGCTTCGAAAAGCCGCTCAACGAGGGGGCGGTGATGCGAGTGCTGTGATCGAAATCTCGATCCTATTCCGTATAGAATACGCATACTCGGTATGGCCGATTGCGATGGATTAGTCCGTTTGGACGATGAATTTAGATGGACCGTTGAGGCCATCATTTCAGGATTAAAGGCATTTACAAGGACATTTTACTTAGGATATCTCTATGGCCCCTACGAGTAGCGTCAGTAAATATATGGCGGCGGAGAATAGAGAATTAGGCCGTCGACATCTACTAAGCTTTCCGCGACGAATTTTGTTAGGCCAATCGGATAATTGCGCATCACCGGTAAATCTTTATATACATCTTTGAACAAATTTCCGCATATCTTCATTTCGATAGGTGAGACATATGCAAGAATATCTGATATATCTTCGATTTTTACTTGCAAAAGACTCAGTCATTGTAGACCCACTTCCTTGGTCATATGGATGCATGAATTTTGAGCGTGAACGGCGTGCATTAGAGGATCTGACAGACAAAGTTGCCGAAGTTATTAGTTCGGATCTCTCTGTAATTGAAATAGAAATAAACTGTCTCCGCCTTAGATTGTCTGCCATCAAGGCGCGCGCAGTCCGAGACTATAGGCTTTTAGCGGAGCCGACGCTTCCGAATTTGTTGCCGAACTGTGTCGATTTGATTAGATTGGATGGAGCAACGAAGCTCGCGAGGAAGAGGGCCTCAAGGGTTAGCCCTGTATTTTCGACAAGGCGATCGGTTTGTCTAAGAGTTTCTTCTATAATCGGGTTGGTCAATGACCGGCTTTGATGCCACGTCGCGGGGGCCGCTCTTCTGTTCGTGGTCGGCGTGATGCTGCCACAGGATACGGCCAGGCAGGCAGGACGGACCAATCTAAGAAGCGGGCTCGACCGCGGTCGGCACCGGCGCTGTTGCGGTCTCGTCCAGCCTCGTCCCCGCGACGGGATCTCAGGCGCGGGATCGGTGCGCGGGCAGCCACTCAGGCCGCCGTCGCGCCACGACTCCAGCGGAACTCAGTGCCGTCGCGCCACATACAATGCGATGCATAGCGACGTGCACCCCGACGCCATCGTGGAGGCGTCGGACCATACGGAGGCCGCGGCCGATGCCAAGGCCCGCGAGGCGGCAGCCCGGGTCGCGGGTGCGCCGAGCTATCCGAACTGAAGAACCCGGCGCGCGCGGCTACGGGGCGCGGCAGTCCATAGCGGCGGTCGCTTCCACCACGCTCAAGGCCCGGCGCCGGACCTCCAGGGATGCGTTCGAGCCGTCCGCGACGGTCGTCGCCTCACGCTTGAGCGCCGCGTCGCAGGCGCAGGAATAGTACCCGGCGGTATCGTAGCATGGGATCGATGTAGTCTCGGACGAGCCGGAGCCGGAGCCGGGGCCCGGCCCCTCGCTTACCGTCGGCGGCCACGGGTCCGCGGCACGCCGGCCACCCAGCCTCGCGGACAACGCCGCCCTTCTCAGGCCGCCACGACCGGGATCTCCTCAAGCCGAGTCGTGTAGCGCGGCGAGCGCATCTCGAACTTCGTCGACCATCCCCGCTGCTGAGCGAACCCGGCCGCGGCCGGCACGACCGCCCCGCGCCCGAAGCGGCGGTTGCAGGCGTCGAGCGCCGCCATCAGCGCGGCGCCGTGCTCGCGGTCGAGCTGGCCGAGGCCGGGCATCGCCCGCTGCGAGGTGTGGAGCGGCAGCAGGTCGGTTGTGACGACCCCGGCCTTCGAGTAGCGAAAGCCGTCCCGCCAGGTTTTTGAACGCCATGCAGGGCGACCTTCACCAGCACGAGGCTGTCGTTCGACGCCTCGGGCAGGGTCACCACCGTCGAGACCGATCGCTGCGGTCGGGTCCGGTCGTGCTCGGAGGTGTGAAAGAAGACGGTGACGTGGTTGGTCCCGAGCCCCTCCCGCCGCAGCTTTTCCCCGAGCCGGGTCGCGTGGGCCGCCACAGCCTGCTCCATCGTCGCGCGATCCTCGACCCGGTCGGAGAAGCTGCGAGTGACCGCGCAGCCCTTCCGTGTCGCGGCGACCTCCTCCAGGTCGAGGCAGGCCTCGCCGCGCAGCTCCCGCACCAGGCGCTCGCCTACGACCGTCATGGCCTTGCGAACCACTCGGGTGTCGAGGTCGCGCACGTCGGCGGCGCTCTCGCAACCGAGCGCACCGAGCTTGCGGGCGTTCGCCGGCCCGACGCCCCAGATGTCCTCGGGCGGGATCCGCACCATCCAGTGGTCGTAGGCGGCCGGGTCGGTCAGGTCGCAGACTCCGCCGAGATCGGGGTTCTTCTTGGCGACGTGGTTGGCGAGCTTGGCCAGCGTCTTCGTGGCGCCGATCCCGACGCAAGTCGGGATACCCGTCCAGGCCCGCACCGTCTCGCGCATGTCGCGGGCGAGCGTCACGCGCTCCCGCTCGCGCACGTCCGAGATGTCCAGAAAGCTCTCGTCGATCGAGTAGATCTCGATGCGCGGGGAGAAGTCCCGGTAAACCGCGTTCACCCGGGCCGACATGTCGCCGTAGAGGGCGTAGTTCGACGAGTAGACCCGTACGCTCCGGGCCTTGCACAGTGCCCGGATCTTGAACCAGGGATCGCCCATGCCGATCCCCAGCGCCTTGGCCTCGGCGGTCCGCGCGATCGCGCAGCCGTCGTTGTTGGACAGCACGATCACCGGCATCCGCGCGAGCCGGGCATCGAAAACTCGCTCGCACGAACAGTAGAAGCTGTTGCCATCCGAGAGCGCGTAGGCCCGGTCGCTCATTCGCTCCGTCGCCTCGGGTTCACCGAGCCGGACACGACGCCCCAGACCTCGATGACCGCGTCCGGGGACAGCTGGAACTCGGGAAAGCGGGGGTTGGCGAAATGCAGGGTCACCCGGGGGCCCTGGCGGCGCCAGACTTTGAACGACCGCTCCCCGTCGACGTCGACCACCACCACGTCGCCATTGCGAGGCTTGAGCGAGCGGTCGACCACCGCGATATCGCCGTCGAACAGCTTGGCGAGCATCATGCTGTCGCCGGCCACCCGCACCAGGAAGGTCGCCGGGCGGTTTGCGATCAGCAGCCGCTGAAGGTCGATCTCGTCCTCGATGAAGTCGTCGGCCGGGCTTGGGAAGCCGGCACGCACTGCCTTGGCGAGGATGGGGACGGGGGTGGGCAGCCCGATCGTGACAGTATGGGCCTGCATGCGCTCGCTCCGAAACCTACGGAACAAAAGATGAACATACGCGGTGGGTTCCCGCCAAGTGGCGGAGCGTGGCCTAAGAAATTTCAGGCATCCCGGTGGAGTTCGGATGTGGATGGCTGTGGATATCTCGCAGTGGCGCAACATCCGTCGGCCTGCACAGCCGACATCACGTTCGCAAGCCGGGCCGCAGCAGGATCGGACGCTTCTCGCCGGCGGGGTCCTCCCCGACACAGAAGTAGGCATGGAACTCGATCATCGACCGTAGACCGCCCCGAACTGCTGCCCGCTCGGAAACGAGAAGAGGCTACGCCCGATCGTGGAAAGTTGAATGCGTCCAGGGAAAAATGCAGGCCGTTCGGATTATTTTCCGGCTTAATCCTCTCTTACTTCGCGCATGCGTTCGTTGAAGGCAATCAGCTCATCCATCTCCGCTGGCGGGAGGAAGATTGGGGTCGACTCGTTGAGCCGCTTCTCCTCCTCGTAGCTCGATCGTTGCCCGCGCACGTAGCGTCCCCGGTTTCGCTCCTGCGCCTTGGCGTAGGCCTCCTTGTCACGGAGGATGACCGTCTTGCAGTGGGCGCGATCGGCGAGGACTTTGGCGGCCCAATCGTCGGTCACGCCATTCTCGATGCCGATTAAACTCGCAATGGCCAGCCAAATTACGTACTCGGTCGCAGAGTCTGAGTTTAGCCACGGCGTGCGTTTGAGCGGCTTCAGGTATTTGAGGTTTTGGCGATAGGGCCCCCCTCGCTCCGTATCGAGGCGAGCCAGGAGCGGGAACCGCGTCTCGAAATCGCGCAGAACCAACGCGCATGTATCCCCGACGTGGGCGAATGGCAGATCTCGCGCGAGTTGCCAAAGGGCATAGAGCGCCTTGGCCTCCGACTTGGCCTGATCGGATTGGAGGGCCGACGCATGCTCCGCGCGCCAGGGTTCCGCGGTCGGCACGGGCGGGACGGCCTGGACGGGCTCGGCCGGGGCTACGGCCTTTCGGGGCTTCGCCGCCGGGGCGGTCCCCTCGGCGCGCGCTGCCCGGAGTTCCGCGCGGGTCGCGCGGGCGGCATTGACCTTATGCTCCCTGACACGACCCCGGCGAACGCGCTGTGCCTCCCGACGGATGAAGTAGTCATCACGCAGCATCGCGGTGAGGTCGGGGCTCTCCGACTCCTCTAGGACAAAGCCATAGAAGGCTTGGTCAGGCGTCTCCGCATCGATCGCCCGCAACAGACGCTCACCCCGGTATCGGCGCGTCTCGACGCCGGGGGAGAGCCGCCGCGCCGATAGGGCCTCGTCCAGGGCAGCCAGCCAGCATTCGTAGAGATACAGAACCTCGCTCACGAGCGAGGGGGCCGGCTTCCCCTTCGGCCGGAGGACTTTGGACGGTAGGACAGATCCGACGCGGATCATCGCCGCCACGGAAACGCGATAGGCGGGGACGTCGAGGAGCGCCGACAGGGCATCGAAATCGCCGTCGTCGAGAACGCGGGCCCGGACGGCGCGAAGGTTCCTGGGGGGGAGCGGTCGAACCACGAACGTAAAGGATGACACCGCCCCGGAGGATCTCGTCTCCTCAACAGCGTCGATGGCGAAATCCTTCACCTGCTCGCGGATCTCGTCGAGGGCCGGCTGAAGGTAACCCGTCCTGAGTTGGGGGATGTGCGGGACTGGCTGCCCAAGAAGGTCGGAGAGTTCGAGCGGATCGAACGTCACGCGCACAGGTTCGGCATCCGGCGCGTATCTCGCCTTAAGCTGGGCCAAACGCCCGAGAATCTGCCGGTAAAGGAGGGCGCTCGCCCTCTTTCTGAACCTCGCCAAGGCGGCGAGGTCCAAGTGTGCGTACCGGCCTCCGATGGCCTTCGGCATGACGTGCCGCGTCCACGTGGGCAGGCGAAAGGTGAAGTGGCCGTCGATCGTCAGCCGGGGCGCCGGGACGTCGAAAAGCCGCGACAGGGCCTGTGCAAGCTCCCGCGGCGCGGCGGAGCGTCCGCCCGCCGACAGAACGGTGAGAGCGCAGCGCACCGGGATCTCGACGAGGTCCTGGCGGCCCAGAGAAGGGTCGGCGTCGCGGGCGCATTCGACCAAACACTCGAATAGCGCCATGTCCCGGGCGTACGTCCCCCTCATACGCGCGACGTGTCCGTCCAGAAGCCACGATGCGGGACGGGGAAGGCCGGGCGCGATGGCGGCGAGCGCCGCCGGATCCGCCAGCGCAGCCGCCAGGTCCCCCCGGCGCCCGGGCGTGAACGCCGCCCGGCGGTAACGCGCGCCATGCATGTTCCTAGAATGGGGGACGAAGGCCATGCCTGGCTCCGAGGCAGGCTGAAGGACGTGTAACGTTCTTACAGCAAGCGGAGCAATTCCACAAGGGAAACGGGGCGGCGAGGTCCGACAATACTGTTTCTAGGAAACAGCTCTCTAGGTAACGCGAGACTGGCCGTGGAAGGCGCTGGGATGGCCAGGGAAGGCTTACCAGGCAGCCAATCCCCCGGTAAGACAGCTCCGCAACCCGCTCTATGTCTTTGCCTTACAGTATTGCGCGCGCCGAAGCGCTCGTTTTGCGTTGGCTTTCCCTAGGCGCAGTGTAAGAACTCCGCATCCTCGTTGTAAGCACTCTGCATGTCGGCGGAGATTGATTGATCGGACATCGGCACCGCTTGTGGCGAAGGATGGGCGCCGCATTCTGACGATCCCTGCCATGGAGACCCTTATGGGCGACAGCGATACGCCACCATGGACAGCGTCATGGGAGGCCGTCTATTGCCACCATGGCGGGCACCATGGCGGCCCCCTGCGTCGAGCCTCCGCGACCCGCGCGAGGCTCCCATGCCATCCCGAATTCTGCTTACCGCCGACAGTCATTTCGGGCACCGGGCCGCACTCGGCGCACGGTTCGGCCTGAACCGCCCCTTCGCCACCATCGAGGAGCACGACGAGGCGCTGATCGCCCGCTGGAACGCGGCCGTCCGCCCCGGCGACACCGTCTGGCACCTCGGCGACTTCTGTCACCGCTGCCCGAAGGACAGAGCACGCGCGATCTTCGGCCGGCTCAACGGCCGCCGACGCTTCCTCGTCCGCGGCAACCACGACCGCATCGCGGCCCGCCTGCCCTGGGACGGCGTCGTCGACGTCGCCCGGGTCGTCGTCCCGCGCCCCGACGGCACGACCCTGGGCGTGTGGTGCTCGCACTACGCCCACCGCGTCTGGCCCGGCCAGCACCGGGGCGACATCCACCTCTACGGCCATTCCCACGGCCGGCTGCCCGGCACCGCGGCCAGCACAAACGTCGGCGTGGACTGCTTCGATTTCCGCCCCGTCGCCATCGACGAGATCCTCACCCGCCTCGCCGAGAATGCGGGCCGAAACGGAGGCGACCCGTGACCGGCCGCCCTCAGCGCCTCAGGATCTTCTCCGACCTGCACCAGGAATAGCCGGAGAACACCTGGGACCCAGCCGCGCACGCGCCGACGGGCGGGTTCGACGCGGCCATCGTCGCCGGCGACGTACACACGCCCCGGACCCGCGCCCTCGGCTGGCTCGCCGAGCGCCTGCCCCGGGTGCCGGTCGTCTACGTGCCCGGCAACCACGACTTCTGTGGGATCGGGGCGAGGACCGCTACACGATCCAAGACCAAGTCGCCCGGGGCCGCGATCTCGCCGCCCGTCACGGCATTCACCTGCTGATGGACGACGCCGTCACCATCGGCGGAACCCGGTTCGCCGGCGGCACGCTCTGGACCGATTTCCGGCTCGGATCCGTGACCCTGACGCAGGCTACGCGGTCAGCGCAAGGGCGGTTCGGCATGGTCGACTACCGCCGGATCCGCACCGGCCCGAGCTCGCGGCACCGGATCGAGCCCGGCGAGGTGCTCGCCATGCACCGGCGCACCCGCGCGTTCCTAGACCGCGTCCTATCGGAGCCGCATCCCGGCCCCACGGTCGTCGTGACCCACCACGCGCCGCTCCCCGAGAGCCTGCCAGATCCGCACGTCAACCTGCGCTGGTGCTACGCCTCGGACCTGCGCGACCTGGTCCACGCGAGGGGGCCGGACCTCTGGATCCACGGCCACCTCCACCACGCCGCCGATTACCGCGTCGGGCCCACCCGGGTCGCCTGCAACCCGCGCGGGCACGTCGAGGAGGCCAGCGGGTTCGAAGGCGGGCGCGCGGTCAACCTATCTCCGGCCCGTTAGGGACAGGGTGCCGAACAGAAGAATCGTTGAGGCTCAGATTGGACGGAAGGACGGGGCCCGCACCTTGAACTTGGCGACAAATCATCTTGAGGTAGCGTCGCTGGAACGCCACACGGATTCGGCATGCCGCCTCCCCTCACGAAACGTAAAAAAACGGGCGAACTCTATGCCAGGACAGCTTCTGTCGACGCCGCCATAGATCGTGCAACGGGGCTCGATCTCGACACCGTCATCCGCGAGGCACGCCTCGATGATCCGCGAGCACCGGGCTTCATCGAGCCCGAATGCCTGCTCCACCTCATCCGCTCGACCCGTCTAGACAATTCCGACGACCGCTTCGCGCAGTTATTCGAGATCCTCCTCGACCGCGTCGTCCGATCGTTGAAGGGGTCTGTTCGGCCAAGCTCGCTCTATGACGTGGAGGAGTTGCGTCAGGAGGTGGCCGATAGGTTCGTGGATCTCCTGGTGGAGGACCGCAACCAATCGGGCGAGCGTCTCGACTACTTCGAGGTGCGTTTCGCCAGCGCGCTCGCGGCCTTGCGCATCGACGTGCTGCGCGCCTCCGGACGGATGTCCGCCAAGGAGGATCACGTCGAGGACATGCACGACGAGGAAGGGCAGCCCCTACCAGTCCTAGCCAAGCAGCTGCGGGAATTTTTCCAGGCGGAGGGCGCCGAACAGGAAAGAGAACGTTTCCGGAACGAGCTTCTTCGCGCGATCGACCGTTTGCCAGACCACGAAAGGGTGGCTGTCACGCTCGTCCTCAAGGGGCACCCCATCGAGGGCGACGACGCGGAAAACATTGCGAAGCTTTGCGACGTCTCCGACCGGGCGATACGGTATCGCCTTCAGAAGGCGTACGAAAAGCTGCGTCGTGAACTCGGAGAGGGACGATGACAACGACCAGCACCATGCGCGGCATGCGCGACGTACTGATGGAGTTTGCAACGGAAGGGGAGCCGACCCCAAGACGCCTCGAAACCTACGCGAAGGAACACCCTGAGTTGCGTCGGGAGCTGACGGAACTTGCGGTCGAGATGGTCCTGGAACCCGCTCGCACATTGCCGGCTGCTGATGCGTCGACGAGGAAGACGGTGTCTTCCGCATGGGCCCGTTTCCAGGCCGGGATAAAGTCCGAGCCCGCGACGACACCCGTACCTAACGCAGCCAGAATGGCTAACGTTTTTTCGGGGGTTAGCGGAGCAGCCTTTCCACGATTAGCTGCACGTCTTGATTTAAGTCCGCTTTTTTTGATTAAAATAAAAGATGGTCTTATCGAGGCATCCGCGTTTCCTAGAAAACTATCCAAGATAATTGCCGACGAGCTTGGGCATGAAGTAAGTGCGGTGCATGCAAGTCTTGCGCGGTCCGCCTCGATGCCGCTCGGTATGATGGCGAAGTCGGACGGCAAACCCGCGGCGGGGAAAAAGCAGACCTTCGAGGAAGCGGTTGCTACGTCGGGCCTGACCGCCGAGCAGCAGAAACGGCTGCTCGATATGGCAGAGGCCGAACGTGGATCCGATTGAGGCCGCAAGAAAGAGGGCTGAACGTATCCACCGGGAGGTCGTCGCCAGCGGCGGCGACCCTTGGCAGCCTTACGACGTCGTCGTGCGGGCCCTCCCGACCTACGACCTCTGGCATCAACCTGCACAGGCGGGCGACGTCTCGCTGCGCGGGTGCAAGGCGATCATCGACCCCGAGACGAAAGGTATCCTCTACGGCGAGACGGGATCGGCTGGAGAAGACGCCCTCCTGATCGGGCACGAACTCGGCCACGTGGCGATGCACGGGTGCGCGGTGCCGGTTCTCACCTACCACACTGATCCCAGCCGTTCGGCGGAGAGCGGTTCCGCCGTCGAGAGACTCGTCGATTACGGGCGAGGCGAACGGCGGGAAGTCCAAGCGGATCTCTTCGCCCGCGAGCTCGTGTTGCCACGCTTCGTCGTGCGCGAGCACCATGCCGCGGGCATGAGCGTAGCGGATATCGCCGCCCGGCTCGGGATCCGGGAGGACGTCGTCACGCAACAACTGCTCGATGCCCTCCTGCTGCCGCCGGTTCCTGAGGCGGTCGCCGCTCCCGCCGGCGGGGCGCTTCGACCCGATCCAAGCCAGGACGTCGCCGTCGCGCACCGCGGCAGCCCCTATCTCCTCCAGGCCGGCCCCGGCACTGGTAAGACCAGGACCCTGATCCGCCGGGTCACGAGCCTCATCGACGAGGGCGTGGACCCGAACGGCATTCTCGTCCTGACATTCTCGAACAAGGCGGCAGGCGAGCTGATGGACCGGCTCGCCCTTTCACACCCCGAGGCGGCCGCTTCCGTCTGGATCGGTACCTTCCACGCCTTCGGCCTGGATATCGTCCGTCGCTTCCATGACCGTCTCAAGCTTCCCCCGAGCCCGCGCCTCGTCGACAAGGCCACGGCCATCACGATGCTTGAGGAGATCATCCCGGCCCTCCCATTGGATCACTACCGGGATCTCTGGGATCCCGAGGACAACCTCGCGGACATCCTCGCTGCCATCTCGCGGGCGAAGGACGAACTCGTCGACCACGTTCGTTACGCCGAACTCGCGGAGGCTATGGGCCGTGCCGCGACCGACGAGGCGACGCGCCTACGGGCGAAGCGCGCGACGGAGGAGGCGATGGTCTACGCAGCCTACGAACGGCTCCTCGCGGACAATGACACCCTGGACTTCGGCGATCTCATCATGAAGCCGGTGCGCTTGATGGCGGACCATCCCGAGGTGGCCAAGGCGCTGGCGCTCCGGCACCGTCACATCCTCGTCGACGAATACCAGGATGTGAATTTCGCCACCGTCCGCCTGATCGGTGCGCTCGCCGCGGACGGCGGTGAACGTCTCTGGGTCGTGGGCGATGCCCGCCAGTCGATCTACCGCTTCCGGGGCGCGACCTCGGCAAGTATGGGGGCTTTCAAGGAAGATTACCCCACCGCGACGGACGGCGCGCTGACCGTCAACTATCGTTCGCGCGGCGAGATCATCGACACCTTCTCGGCCTTCGCTTCGAGCGTCGAGGCCTTTAGGCGCATTGGCGACCTCCGTCTTACCCCCGATCGAGGGAGGTGCGGCGAACGACCGGTCCTTCACGAGGCGGGAACGCCCGACGACGAGATCGCTCTGGTCGCCGCTTCAATCGCCGAGGCAAACGCCGAGGGGATCGCCTTTCGCGACCAAGCTGTCCTCTGCACGGCCAACGACCGGCTCGCTGCCTTCGCCGGCGGCCTGGCGGCTCGGAACATCCCCGTCCTCTACCTCGGGCCCCTCTTCGAGCGGCCCGAGATCAAGGATCTGCTCAGCCTGCTCGCCCTGTTCCACGACCCTCGCGCCGCGACGCTGGTACGGGTCGCCATGATCCCGGAAGTCGGGATGGGGCTCGGCGACGTTGCCTTGGTCGCGGCCCATCTCAGGGATGCGGCCACCGATCCGCTGGCATGGCTGGAGGGGGCGGACGAGATCCCCGGCCTGAGCCGGCAAGGGCAGGAATCCCTGCGGCGGCTCCGAGAAGCCTGCGCTGGCTTCGAGCCCCGCGCCCATCCCTGGAATATCGCGAGCGCCCTGGTGCTCGACAGGCTCGGGATCGCCAGACGCATCGGGGGGGCCGCCACGCTGGGCGACCGGATGGCCGGCGTCGCGGTCTGGCAATTCCTCAACTTCCTTCGGTCCCTGCCGATTGAAGGGCAATTCCCGACCTTCGAGGTCACTCGTCAGATCAGGAGGTTGATCCGGCTGAACGAAGAGCGCTCGCTGCGGCAATTCCCGGACGCAGCCCTGGAACTCGATGCCGTCCGGCTGATGACGATCCATGGAAGCAAGGGGCTCGAATTCGACCTCGTGCATGCCCCGGGCATGATCGCCACGGGACTGCCCCGTAGCGCGAAGGCGCCGGATTGCCCACCGCCGGACGGCCTCATCGCCGGCAGCGTGGGCATGACCGGTCTCCAGGCGTGCATGGCAGGCCACGACGAGCAGGAAGCCTGTCTGTTCTTCGTGCTTCTTTCCCGCGCGCGAGACGGCCTGCGCCTGTACCGCTCCACGATGCAAAAGGGTGGCGCGCGGCGGCGGAACCCTTCCGCTTACAACGCACGCATCGCCGCCACGCTGGGCCCGACACGTCCGATCCCCCCACTCCCGGCACCACCCATGGCGGCTGCCCCCGTGCCGGTGCCGGTCGCCTGGAGCGTTCCGGTCGAGCTCGACCACCAGCATCTCGATGCCTACGGGAAGTGCGGATTACGCTTCCTATACACCTACGTCCTCAGCCTCGGCGGCCGCCGCGACGAGAACCCGTACATCCGGATGCACAACGCAGTCCGGGCGATGATCGATTGGCTCGATCGGAACTTCGACGCCGCCCAGGCGGAGCCGGCGGGTTTTGCGGCGGCGTTCGAGGGTGCCTGGGAAAAGCACGGGCCGGCCGACCACGGCCACGCCAACGCATACAGGCGGATCGCCGAGGAGATGTTGAGATTTCTCGTAGGCACGCGCGACGAGGAAGGCCGGCAGGCGCCCAGGGCCTTGCGTCTGGCTGCCGGCGGCGGACACATTCTCTCCCGGGCGCACGACGTGGTGCGCACCCGAGACGGCCGGTTGATCGTGAGGCGGATCGCCACGCGCAGAGCCATGGCCTCTCTGGAAAAGGAATTCGAGTACGCGATCCTCGATGCCGCCGCAGAACAGGCTTTCGGCGAGCCCGTGACCGTCGAGGCGATCCACCTGACTGGCTCGACCCGCCGGGCGGTCGCGGCTGACAAGCGGGCCGAGCTTGTCGCCGCCGTCGCCCAGCACATGGCCGACATCGGCGGCGGCCACTTCGCTCCCAATCCTGGCCGTGGCTGCCTTCGCTGCCCACACCTCTTCGCTTGCCCCGGTCTGCCGGCAGGCGGCGCCTTCGTGCGGCACCCGCTGTCCAGGGAGCGTTGAGGTTCGGCAAGCCCGCGGGAAGGCCGAGATCGATCCTGTAAAAAAAGTGAGCGCGACCGTTTCCGGGTGCGCCGGTCCCTTTCGATCAACCTCTCGACGGTGCGGGAAGCACCGGATCCAACGAGAGAACGAAAGGAGCGGTCATGACGACCAACGGCCACACCAACGACCACGACGACGAGGACGGCACCCGCAAGATCCGGGTCTACCGCTTCCGCATCGACAAGACGGAGTACGAGAACGCGCTGCCGGACCTGACCGGCCGCGACCTCCTCGTCATCGCCGGCAAGGAGTACCCGGAGCGCTACAAGCTCCTCCAGAAGATCGGCGCCACGATGAAGCCGATCGGCCTCGACGAGGTGGTCCATGTCAGCGACCAGGGCGAGGAGCGCTTCATCACCCTGCCGCTGGACCAGACCGAGGGGGAGCAGGCGCTCCCCCCGCGCCGGGACTTCGTCCTGCCGGAGGGCGACCGCGAGACCCTCGACGCCTTGGGCCTGCGCTGGGAGACCGTCCAGGAGTCGGGCGTCCCCCGCGTCGTCATCCGCGGCTACCCCGTCCGGGCCGGCTACGCGCCGGAACGGACCGACCTGATGATGCGGCTCCTGCCGGGGTATCCGACCTCGCAGATCGACATGTGGTACTTCCACCCGCCCCTGGCCCGGACGGACGGCGCGCAGATCCGGGCGCTCGTCGGCGACAACTTCGAGGGCAAGCACTGGCAGGGCTGGTCGCGGCACCGCACCGGCCTGAACCCGTGGCGGCCCGACATCGACGACATCGGCACGCACCTCGCCGTGGTCGAGCACAACCTCGCCAAGGAAGTGGGGGCCGCCTGATGCGCGTCACGCTCGCCCTTACCGCAGCCCAGCACGCTGCGATCCACTCCCATCTGTTCCCGGGTGACGGCCGCGAGGCCGTCGCCCTGATGCTGTGCGGCCGGGCCGCGTCGCCAGGCTGCGCCAAGCTCGTCGTCCACGAGATCGTGCCGGTCCCCCACGACGCCTGCCAGCGGACCGATCGGCGCGTGACCTGGCCGACCTCCTTCCTTGAACCCCTGCTGGAAAAGGCGGCGCGGCGTGGGATGGCGGTGGCGAAGATCCACTCCCACCCCGGCGGGAACCTCCAGTTCAGCGAGGTCGATGACGCGGCCGACGACGCCTTGTTCGGCAGCATCCACGCCTGGGTCGACGACGGCGCCCCGCACCTCAGCGCCATCATGGTGCCATCCGGCGCCGTGCTGGCCCGCGCCCATCATGCCGACGGGAAGCACGGCGAACTGCACCACGTCTGCCTGGTCGGCGACGACATCCGGCTCTGGAGGCCGCCGACAAGCGAGGATCAGCAGGTCCCCGAATTCGCCAAGCGGCACGCCCAAGCCTTCGGACGCGGGACCTTCGAGACCGTCCGCGGGCTGCGGGTCGGAATCGTCGGCTGCTCCGGCACCGGGGGCCCCCTCGTCGACCAGGTTGCCCGCCTCGGTGTAGGCCAAATCGTGCTCGTCGACCCGGACAAGGTCGAGGAGAAGAACCTCAACCGTATCGTGAACACCACGTGGGCCGATATTGGACGGCCCAAGGTCGAGGTGCTCGCCGATTTCGTGGACCGGCTCGGCCTCGGCTCACGCGTGGAGGCGTTCCCGCACGACCTCTCCCACCCCGCAGCTCTGCAGTCGGTCTCGACCTGCGACATCGTCTTCGGCTGCATGGACGGCGTCGAAGGCCGTGATCTTCTGGGGCGGCTCACTGCCTTCTACGGCTTGGCCTACTTCGATGTCGGCGTGATGCTCGACGCCGACGGGCACGGCGGGGTCAAGCAGATCTGCGGCTCGGTCCACTACCTCCAGCCCGGTCGTTCCAGCTTGCGTGGGCGCGGTCTTTACACGGATGGCATGCTGGAGGCCGAGAGCCTCCGCCGGCAGGATCCGGCGGCCTACGAGGACAGGCTCGCCCGCGGCTACATCCGCGGGGTTCCGGAGGACCGGCCGGCCGTGGGGGCGTTGAATGGGCTCTTCTCCAGCCTTGCCGTCATGGAGTTCCTGCTCAGGCTGCATCCGTCGCGGCTCGAACCGAACGGCGGGTTCGCGACACAGACGTTCAGCCTGACGGCCGGATACTGGGAGAACTTGCCAGACGTGGGCGTCGACGAGGCGCTGGCCCGGTACGTCGGTCGGGGCGACATGGTCCCGTTCCTCAATCGGCCCCATCTCGACATGCTCGCGAGGGCCGCGTGATGACGGGGCCCATCCTCATGAAACTGCGGGGGGCCCTGCGTTGGGTCTCCCGCCGCCGCGGGCGACACACCGCCGCCTTCGTCGAGGAGGAGCCCGACGCCCTCACGCCTCGCACCGTCTACGTCGTGGGCGAGGACGGCCATCGGTGGTTCGCCGCCTTCGATTGCCCCTGCGGGTGCGGTGAGACCATCAAACTCTCTCTCATCCCTGGAGACCGACCGGGCTGGAGATTGAAAGAGCACTGGGATGGCACCGCATCCCTTGCGCCAAGCGTCTGGCGCAAGGTTGGTTGCAAAAGCCATTTCTGGCTCCGCAGGGGCAAGGTCGACTGGTGCTGATCGCGAGATCCGTGATCGGGCCATTCGACCGGCGAGGGTCGATGGGAGCCGGGCCTCCCTCGATCCTATCGCCCCGTGGGGCGCAAGACGTCGTGATCCGACCCTAACACGGCCGGCGGAGAGCCTGCTCCCCTACTCCTTTCGACCGCAATGTGAAGCCGAAGCGAGACGACATGACCGATCACGTTGCCACGGCTCAGCTCGCCGCAGACCGGCCGATCTCGACGAAGGGGGAGGATCGCCTGCACTACCAGGCCTTCGCCGAGGCGTTGGCACGAAGCATCGTCCAGCGCGCACCGATCGACGGCTTCGTCATCGGCGTGCAGGCGCAGTGGGGCATGGGTAAGAGCAGCGCCATCAACCTGACGCTGGAGGCGATCCGGGAGCTTGAAGCCGACGTTCCCGATGAGCGACGGCTCAAGATCCGCCCCTTCAATCCTTGGCTCTTCTCAGGACTGGAAACCCTCGCAGCCGCCTACGTCTCCGAATTGGCGCGGGTCATCGACGAGACGTTGGGAGAGGGCGCACCGGAAGGTACACGGCGCTTCCTCGAAGGCCTGATCCGTGGGGGCGCGGAGATGGTCGGCGGGGCCGTCGCGGTCGGCGCTGTGGCGTTGAGCGGTGGGGCGGCGGCGCCGGGAGCCGCGGCCCTCAAATCGGTCGTGACCGGCGCCCTCAACTACGGGGCGGATCGTCTCCAGGCCCGCTCGCTGGACGACAGGATCGGCGATCTGCGGACGCAACTCGGCCGGATCGAGACGAAGATCCTCGTCATCATCGACGACCTCGATCGGCTGCAGCCCGAGGAAGTGCGCCAAGTCCTCACGCTGGTGAAGACCTTCGGCAACCTGCCGAACGTCATCCACCTGCTCGTCTACGACCGGACGATCGTCGACAGGGCCCTCGGCGCGGCCCCCTCGCAAGGCGACCAAGAGCGCCGCCTGCCGACCTATCTCGAAAAGATCGTGCAGGTCGAACTCGACCTCCCGCCCCCCGGGCCTACCGGCCTACGCAAACTGACCTTCGACCGGCTGACGGCGATCGTCGGGCCGAACCCGCCGATGGAGCAGGAGGACTGGGGCGCCGTGGCTCGCCTCGCGTTCAAACGCTACCTCATCTCACCGCGCGACGTGACCCGCCTCTGCAACGCCCTCTCGGTCGCCTGGCCGGCCGTAGCCGGTGAGGCGTACGTGCCGGATCTCGTGGCGGTCGAGATGCTTCGGCACTTCGAGCCTCGCACCTACGCCCTCATCCGGGACAATCGGAGCTTCGTCACGGGCGAGGCCACGTTCATGGGCGAGGAGGCGGAGAAGGCACTCGGACGATTGATCACCGAGAGCATATCGCCGAATGGCCGCGACGAGGTCGTGGATCTGCTCTGCCGCATGCTCCCCGCCATCCAAGAGCGCCTGAGACCCCGCCACCTCGTATATCGCTCGCGGGTCCCCGCGACCTCGGGCCGACGCATCGGATCGCCTCACGGCTTCGACGCCTACTTCCGCTTCTCGGCGCCCCTCGACGAGATCCTCGCCAGCGAGTTGCGGCGCATCCGCGAGGGATTGGGGGACCCCGAGCTCATCCGGAACGCGTTCCGTGATGCGTTCGCGCGACGGCGATCGGACGACATATCGTTTGCCGCACCGCTGCTCGAAGAGATCTCCGGGATGCTGGCGGACGGTGCCGCGGCCGAACCGTGCCTGATCGGCGTCGTCCTGGAGTTCGCGGAAGACATGATGAGGGTGCGCGACGAGGTCTCCGACTTTTTCAAGGTCGGCAACGCGGACCGGCTCGACAGCTTCATCATCCTCGCCGTCGAACGCATCCCGGAAACCCAGCGCCTGGAAGCGCTCCTTGAGATCGCTGCCCAGCCAACGACGGGGGTCCATGCCTCGGCGCTGCTCGTGGCTGTCATCGGTCGCGACCACCAAGTCGTCTGGGGCAGCCATGAGCCGAGGGATCCGCCGCTGCTGACCCGTTCCGAAATCGACCTCCTCGGGACTGCCGTGGCCGAACGCATCAATCGGGCCGCCGAGACGGGTACGCTCGAAACCAAACCGATGATCGGGCTGACCCTCAAGGTCTGGGCAACCTTCGCCGGAGCGACCGGCCCCTCGTCCTGGGCAGCGACGCGTTTGCCCGATGCGATCGCCGCGGTGGATCTCGCCTTCGCCCAGATGGGACGCGTCACTTCAAGCGCGCCGCCCTACAACTACCGGGATCTCGATAGGCTACCGGACCGGGATGTGTTCGATGCGTCGGCGCTGGCCGATGCCGTCGCTGAGCACCTTGCGAACGACCGTGTCCCTGAGGACGACAAATCCGATGCCGAGCGGTTTGTTCGTCAGGTGCGCCGGCTGATCGATGCAGCCTCGCCGGGCACGACGCCCACCATCGCGCCCGGCGACGATTAACTCCTCCAAACGCCTCGGAGCAAAGTTCTCCACAGCGGGCGAGATGACCTGTCGAATAGTCGACGAAGGGCGTTGACCCCGGACGGAATTGTTCCTTATCTGTTCCGCGTCGCCCCGCTGATCGGGACGACGCCTCCGGCCATTGCCGGATTGAACCTTGCCCTTAAGCGACGACGGCTCGGGCCCAGCCTAACGGCCATTCCATGACGATCCTGTCCTCAACCTGAGAACGGACTCCTCGGCGATTCCGCCTATTGGTGGCGATCCCGATCGCGTCCGTGCACCGCGCGCCATCCCACACCATCGACACGACACCCCCCGAGGCCTGACTGGCGCGCGGATGCGCCCAGCTGCCTCGCGACGATGGCAGACATGAGCAAGTCCACGACGCAAACGACCTACGCCCGCGATACCGACCCCGAGCCCTAACCGCAGGCTTCATCGTCGTGCCCTTTCTCAGGCGAGCCGAGAAGGCGTTCACCGCGAAGGGCGTCGGGCGGTCGAAGGCCTCGGCCGTGGCCTGGGCCAATCGCGTCCGGGCCGAGCGCGCCAGGTAGAGGACCGCGTCGTCGAGCGCGCTGCGGACGTCGGCGAACTTGGCCTGGGCCTGCAGTCGGAACGCGGCGGTGTCTACGGTGACGCGGAGCTGGATCACGCGATCAGGAGATCCCGGGACGGTGCGTCGGACAACACACCTCGGGGCCGTCACGGTGACGATGGGTTGGCCAGGAGGTCGTAGGCGCTCCCCCCGTTACTCCGATCCTCTGCAACGACATTACTCGTCTGTACCAAACGCCGGCGTCGACGAGGTAACGGAAACGTGGAAAATACGGGAGCAGACCGCCCGCACGATGGCCCTGTCGTCGAGGGCCTCTCCACCGAGATCCACGGACCGCTTGCTCCATTCGCGGAGCTTGGCGGACGCGGCCTTGACGATCGCCCGCCCGAGCTCGCTCTCGGGATCCAGGGATTGCCGACGCACGGCGTAGGACACCTGTCTCTTATACACATCTCCGAGCCCACGAGACAAGAGGCAATCT
>CAXDNE010000007.1:0-66345 GCA_963990595.1 uncultured Methylobacterium sp. | reverse complement strand
ACGCGATGGTGCGCGAGTTCCGCGAGGAGGCGGAGATCGTCCCCGAGGCGCCGCCCGGCAGATGCCAACCGCTGATGTAGGTGTGGCGCACGAGCGCCACGCGCCCTTCGGGATCGATGGCGACCCCGCGCACGCCGAGGGTCATCCCCCGGGACGCGAGCGCCCCGAGGTGGAACAGATGCCGGAGCAGACGCCGGTCCAGGAGCATGTCGGGGGACCGGATCAGACGACGTCGAGGGTGATCTCGCCCAGGCCCGCGACCGCCGCCACCATGCGCTGGCCGCGCTCGACCGGACCGACCCCGGACGGGGTTCCGGTGAAGATCAGGTCGCCCGGCTGAAGCGTGAAGTAGCCCGACAGGTAGGCGATCTGCTCGGCCACCGACCAGATCATGTCGGCGAGGTCGCCCTTCTGCCGCGTCTCGCCATCCACCGACAGCGTGATCGCGCCGCGCGCCGGGTGGCCGACCAGCGAGACCGGGTGGAGCGCCCCGATCGGCCCGGACCCGTCCGCGGCCTTCCCGGTATCCCACGGCCGGGACATCTTCTTGGCCTCCTCCTGCAGATCACGCCGGGTCATGTCGAGGCCGATCGCGTAGCCGTAGACGTGGTCGAGGGCGCTCTCGACCGGGATGTCGCTGCCGCCGCCGGCCAGCGCGGCCACCATCTCGACCTCGAAATGGTAGCTGCGGGTCTTGGGGGGATAGACGTGCCGGGCAGGCTCGGAGCCGACGATCTGCAGCGCGTCGGCAGGTTTCATGAAGAAGAACGGCGGCTCGCGGTCCGGATCGGCTCCCATCTCGCGGGCATGGGCGGCGTAGTTGCGGCCCACGCAGTAGACGCGGCGGACGGGGAACAGGTCGGTGCTGCCCACGATGGGAAGCGCGACGCGGGGCGGGTTCTGAATGACGGAGAGCATCTCTGCCTCTGCGGTGGATCGTCCGGATGACCGGGCGCGGAGCCGCCCGGGGGTTACGGACCCGTTGTAAGGTGCGCGCCGACGGGCGCCATACTGGCGCTTGCCAAGAGAGCGCCCTGGCCTACAAAATTTCATCGATGACTCCGAATGCGGCCTCCCACGACACTCTGCTCACGGCGCTGCGAGACGGGCTCGGTGCGCGGCACGTCCTGACCGATCCGGGGGATCTGGCGCCCTATCTGACCGAGAGCCGCCGGCTGTTCACCGGCTCGGCGCTGGCGGTGCTGCGGCCGGCGAGCACCGAAGAGGTTGCGTTCGCGGTGCGCGCCTGCACGCAGGCCGGGGTCGCCGTGGTGCCGCTCGGCGGCAATACCGGGCTCACCGGGGGTGGGGTGCCGGGCGGCGGCGTGGTGCTCTCCCTTGAGCGGATGATGCGCCTGCGTGCGGTCGACCCGGTCGACGCCACCATCACGGTCGAGGCCGGGATGATCCTGCAGGACGTTCAGGTGGCCGCCGACGCGGCCGGCATGCTCTTCCCGCTCTCCTACGCGTCGCGCGGCTCAGCCCGGATCGGCGGCGGGATCAGCACGAATGCGGGCGGGATCGCGGTCCTGGCCTACGGTAACGCCCGGGACCTCGTCCTCGGGCTGGAGGTGGTCCTGGCCGACGGGCGGATCTGGAACGGGCTCAAGGCCCTGCGCAAGGACAATGCCGGCTACGACCTGAAGCAGCTCTTCATCGGGTCCGAGGGCACGCTGGGGATCGTCACGGCGGCGGTGCTCAAGCTGTTCCCGAAGCCCCGCTCGACCAGCGTCGCCTTCGTCGGTCTGGATTCGGCCTGTGCCGCCCTCGACCTGTTCGTGTTCCTGCGGGCGCGGATGGACCGGGACCTGACGGCGTTCGAGTACCTGCCGCCCTTCGCCCTGGAGATCGTGCTCCGGCACGTTCCGGGCACGGTGCGCCCGCTGGCCGGCGCGCACGGTGCCTACGCGCTGATCGAGGTGGCCTCGGCGCGACCGGACGCCGACACGCGTGCCGAACTGGAATCGGCGCTGGGCCGAGCCCTCGAGGACGGGCTGATCGCGGATGCCACGATCGGTGCCAGCGGCAGCCAGAACGCCGCGCTGTGGAGCCTGCGCGAGGGCGTGCCCGAAGCGCAGACCCGCGAGGGCGCCTCGATCAAGCACGACATTTCGGTGCCGCTGTCGCGCCTGCCCGAGTTCCTGGAGCGGGCCGGGGCCGCCTGCATCGCCGAGATGCCCGGTCTGCGGCCCTGCGGCTTCGGGCATTTCGGCGACGGCAACATCCACTTCAACCTGACCCAGCCGGCCGGCATGCCGGCCGCGGAGTTCCTGGCCGAATGGGGCCGGTTCAACCGCATCGTTCACGACATCGTGCACGCGCTGGACGGGTCGATCGCGGCCGAGCACGGCGTCGGCCTGATCAAGCGCGACGAGTTGGAACGCTACGGCGATCCGGTCGGGCTGGAACTGATGCGCCGGCTCAAGGCCGTCCTCGATCCGCGGGACCTTCTCAACCCCGGCAAGATTCTGGTGGTGCGCGATGGCGCGGCGCCGTCCGAGCCCTGAGGAATTTTGTGCGCCGCGCCATAATTCGGCGCGCAGGCGGGTGCAGGACAGTCACGCGCCGTCGCGATCCGCTGCGGAGGCCTGGGGTGTTAAGCGCCTGCTAACGCTTCGGACCGACCCTCATCGCAGACGGCGGAGACGTGTTTGTCATCAGCCGGCATGGCATTTGCTCATTGGCCTCCCTATCTCGCAGGTGCGAGATCGATCGACGACCCGTCAACGACAGACTGTTTCACATCCTTCTGGAGACCGACGGAATGCCTACCTCACAGGCCCGAGTGCAGACCATGGAAGCGAGCCGCTATCTGCAGCAGCTCTGCCGGCACTGGAGCCACAAGTTCAAGGTCGAGGCGACGCCTGAGCACGGCACGGTGCCGTTCGGCGAGGACCGGGTGTGCACCTTCGACGCCGAGCCGGACGCACTCGTGATGCGCATCGACAGCGCCGACCCGGTGAACCTCACCCGGCTGGAGAACGTGGTGGCCGACCACCTCGCTCGCTTCGCGTTCCGCGAGAGCCTCGGCGATATCCGCTGGTCCCGCGCCGCCTGAGCGTGCGCGTCGGCCGGTCCGATCGGCTGGTCCGGAGATGCTCCCCGAGATGGGGCGCGCATGAACCCGCCCGGCTGGCAGCCGGGCGGGTTCATGCGCTTGAGGGCGGATGGAAGGTCGGCCGTGGCGTGCCATTTGCGAACGCCCGGACACGCGGCAATTCGTCGGGGCGATCGGGACTGAGATCATGAAGCGACGCAGCCTGTTGCGCGGCGCCGGGGCCCTGGTGGCCGGGACGTTCGCCCGGCCGGCGCTGGTCCGGGCAGCCTCCGCGACCACGCTGCGGTTCGTGCCCTACGCCGATCTCGCCCTGCTCGATCCGATCATCACCACCAACTACGTCACGCGCACCCACGCGCTGATGGTGTTCGACACCCTCTACAGCCTGGACGCCGCGTATCGGGCGCAGCCGCAGATGGTCGCCGGCCATCGCGTGGCGGAGGACGGACTGACGTGGCACCTCACCCTGCGCGACGGCCTGCGCTTCCACGACGACACACCGGTGCTCGCCCGCGATGTCGTCGCGAGCCTGAACCGCTGGTCGACCCGTGACGCCTATGGCGGCGCGCTGTTCGCGACGGTGGACGAGCTGTCCGCCTCCACCGACACGGTGGTGCAGTTCCGCCTCAAGCGACCGTTTCCGCTCCTGCCGGACGCGCTCGCGAAGCCGACTTCCTACATCCCGGTGATCATGCCCGAGCGGCTGAGCACGACGCCCGCGAACCAAGCGGTGTCGGAGATCGTCGGCAGCGGGCCCTACCGCTACGTCGCCGCGGAGCGCGTGCCGGGCTCGCTCAACGTCTACCGGCGGTTCGAATCCTACCGCCCCCGCGCGGACGGCGCCCCGAGCTTCACGGCCGGGCCCCGGATCGCCCATTTCGACCGGGTCGAGTGGCGCACGATCCCGGACGGCGCCACCGCGGCCGGCGCCCTCCGATCGGGCGAGATCGACTGGTGGGAGCAGCCTCTGGTCGATCTCGTGCCCGACCTGATGCGTCAGAGTCCGGTGCGCGTCGATCTCGTGGAAACAGCCGGGCTGATCGGCCAGATCCGCCTCAACCACACGCTGCCGCCCTTCGACAATCCGGCCATCAGCCGCGCCCTGCTCTCGGCCGTCGACCAGACCGAGATGATGGATGCCGTCGCCGGCAGCGATGCCGCGATCCGGCGCGGCCCGGCGGGGGTCTTCACGCCGGGCGGCCCGATGGCCTCGCAGGCCGGCATGGAGGCCCTGACCGGCCCCCGCGACCTCTCGGCGGCGAAGCGCGCGCTGGCGGACGCGGGCTACAGGGGAGAGCGGGTCGTCCTGCTCTCCGGGACGGACGTGCCGCGGATCAACGCGATCTGCGAGGTCATGGCCGATCTCTGCCGCAAGCTCGGGATGAATCTCGATGTCGTGGCCACCGACTGGGGCACGGTGAACCAGCGGATCCTGAGCCCCAAACCCCTGGACCAGGGCGGCTGGTCCATGTTCGGGATCTTCTCCGGCGGGCTCGACCATCTCTCGCCGGCCTACCACCTGGCGATCCGCGGCAACGGCCGCGCCGGAATCCCGAGCTGGCTGACCGACGCGCCGCTGGAAGAGCTGCGCGCCGCCTGGTTCGCGGCCCCCGACCTCGCGGCCCAGAAGGCGATCGCGGCGCGGATTCAGGCCCGGGCGCTCGACGTCGGCGCCTACATCCCGTGCGGGCAGTACTTCCAGCCGACCGCCTACAGGCGGGACCTCGAGGGCATGCTCACCGGCTTGCCGCTGTTCTGGAACCTGCGCCGGTCGGCCTGACCGGGACGCGGCGCTCACCCGATGGTCATCAGGCTGGCGTTGCCCCCGGCGGCCGCCGTGTTGATCGCCGTCGCGATCTCCTCGACGAGGCCGGACGCGGCGTAGAGGTCTCCCGCCGCCAGCGATTCCGGCGTGCGGGCCTGGACCGGCAGGATCGGTCCGGGCCGCGCGGCGATCGCGGCGTTCACGACCTGCAAGGCCTCCGCAGACCCTTCGAACAGGATCGCCCGCAGATCCCCCGCGGCATCGAGGGTCGCGGCCCCGTCGATCCGCGCCGCACAGGCATCCGGGAGATCCTGCAGCCACGACCGGCTCCGCTCCGGCGCGATGACGACCGCGCGGTTGCCGCAGGCCAGGATCGCGCCGAGCTGGAGGAGAAGGCCGGGCTCCGTCGCGGCGATCGCGGCGACGCGGCCGCGGGGCCGGAGAGCGTACAGGTTGCGCTCGCCGACCGGCCCGGTCAGCGCGATCTCGGCGCGGGCGGGATAGCGGGCGACTGCGAGGAAATCCGCCAAACGGGCGTGCCCTCGCGACCGCAGCCAGGCGGCATAGGCAGGGATCGGCGCGCCGTCGGCGACCAGCCCGTCGAGGGGAGCGGCCGGCGGCCGGCGGACCAGGCGGCCGAGATACAGGGGGCCGCCGGCTTTCGGTCCCGTGCCCGACAGCCCAGACCCGCCGAAGGGCTGCACCCCCACCACGGCGCCGATCAGGGTCCGGTTCACGTAGCGGTTGCCGGCCCGGATGCGCCCGAGGATCCGGGCGATCGTCTCGTCGATGCGGCTGTGCAGACCGAAAGTCAGGCCGTAGCCGGTCGCGTCGATCGTGACGAGGAGCCGGTCGAGCTCGGCGCGGCGGTAGCGCAGCACGTGCAGCACCGGACCGAACACCTCGCGCTCCACATCCGCCACGCGGCCGATCTCGATCAGGGTCGGCGGCACGAAGGTCCCGGCCGCCGTTTCCGGCGGCAGCCGATCCTGCTCCACGGCGAACCCGCGGGCGCGCATCCGCGCCACGTGTCCGGCGATCGCGTCGGCGGCCTCGGGGGTGATGACGGGTCCGACATCGGCGGACAGGCGGCGCGGATCCCCGACCTCCAGTTCGCGCATCGCGCCCTTCAACATATGCAGCGTCCGGTCGGCGATCTCCTCCTGCAGGCACAGGATCCGCAGCGCGGAACAGCGCTGGCCGGCGGAATCGAACGCGGAGGCGATCACGTCCGCCACCACCTGCTCGGCGAGGGCCGAGGAATCGACCACCATCGCGTTCTGGCCGCCGGTCTCGGCGACGAGCGGCACGGGCTCGCCGTCGCGGCCCAGGCGCTCGGCGAGGCAGCGCTGAATGCCCTTGGCGACCGCCGTCGAGCCCGTGAACATCACGGCCTGAACCCGTCGATCGCCCACGAGGGCAGCGCCGACATCGCCGGCACCGGGCAGGAGCTGGAGCACGTGCTCCGGGATACCGGCCCCGTGCAGGAGGCGGACGGCCTCGGCGGCGATCAGCGGCGTCTCCTCGGCGGGCTTGGCCAGGACCGGATTGCCCGCCGCCAGACCGGCGGCGACCTGACCGGCGAAGATCGCCAGCGGGAAATTCCAGGGCGCGATGCAGGCCACCGGCCCCAGGGGTGCCTGCCTGCCGTCCAGCGTCCGCTCGGCCTCGGCCGCATAGTAGCGCAGGAAGTCCACGGCCTCGCGGATCTCCGCCACCGCATTCGCGTAGGACTTCCCGGCCTCGCGCACGATCAGCCCGATCAGCACCGGCATCCGCGCCTCGAACGCGTCGGCCGCACGGCGCAGGCAGGCCGCCCGGGCGGCCGGCGGGGTCGAGCCCCAGGCCTCGGCCGCCCGTTCGGCGCGGGCGAGGGCCCGCTCCAGCTCGGCAATCGTCGCGGCGCGGCACAGCCCGACGCGGTCGCGGTGATCGGCCGGGTTGCGGACCGGGGTCTCCGCGGATCCCGGATCCGCACCGGTCGGCACCGCCCGCCAGGGAATCCGGCCGCTCTCCGCCAGACCCTCCGCGAGGCGGGCGAGCGCGGCCTCGTCGGCGAGATCGAGGCCGGCCGCGTTGGCGCGCACCGCACCGTAGAGGTTGCGCGGACGCGCGATGCCCGGGTGGGGGGCACCGGGAGCCGGCATGGCCTCCACCAGCGCGACCGGATCGGCGATCAGGGTCTCGACCGCGACGGTCTCGTCGGCGACCCGGTTCACGAAGGAGGTGTTGGCCCCGTTCTCCAGGAGACGCCGGACCAGATAGGCGAGGAGCGTCTCGTGCGTGCCCACCGGCGCGTAGATCCGGCACGGCCGCCGCAGCCGCGTTCCGGCGGTGACGGCCTCGTAGAGCGGCTCGCCCATGCCGTGCAGGCATTGGAACTCGTACTGGCCGAGCCGGAAATCGGGACCCGCCATCTCCACGATGCTGGCCAGCGTCTGCGCATTGTGCGTGGCGAATTGCGGGAAGACCGCGTCGGGCGCGGCCAGGAGCCGGCGCGCGCAAGCGAGATACGACACGTCGGTGTGGATCTTGCGGGTGAAGACCGGGAAATCCGGCAGCCCGTCAACCTGCGCGCGCTTGATCTCGCTGTCCCAGTAGGCGCCCTTCACGAGGCGCACCATCAGGCGGCGCCGGCTGCGGCGGGCGAGGTCGATCAGCAGGTCGATGACGAAGGGGCAGCGCTTGCCGTAGGCCTGCACGACGAAGCCGAGCCCGTCCCAGCCGGCGAGCGCCGGATCCGCCGCCAGATCCTCCAGGATGTCGAGGGACAGATCGAGTCGGTCGGCTTCCTCGGCGTCGATGTTGAGGCCGATCTCGTAGCCCTTGGCCAGACGGGCCAAGTGCCGGACCCGCGGCGCCAGCTCCGCCAGGACCCGTTCGCGCTGCGCCCGGACATAGCGCGGATGCAGCGCCGACAGCTTGATCGAGATGCCGGGCCCGCGCAGCACGCCCCGCCCGGCCGAGGCTTCCCCGATCGCCCGGATCGCGTCCGCGTAGGACCGGAGGTAGCGCTCCGCGTCCTCGGCGGTGGCGGCGGCCTCCCCGAGCATGTCGTACGAGTGGGTGAAGCCCTTGGCCTCCATGCGGGCGGCGTTGTGCAGGGCTTCCGCGATGGTCCGCCCGGTCACGAACTGCTCGCCCATCATCCGCATCGCGAGATCGACGCCGCCGCGGATCACCGGCTCGCCGCCGCGGGCGATGAGCCGGGTCAGCGCCGCGGAGAGGCCGGCCTCATCCCGCGTCGCGGCGAGATGCCCGGTGACCAGAAGGCCCCAGGTCGCCGCGTTCACGAAGGGCGACGGGCTGTGGCCGAGATGGGCGGCCCAGTCGCCGCCGGCGATCTTGTCGCGGATCAGCGCGTCGCGGGTCGCCGCGTCGGGGATGCGCAGCAGCGCCTCGGCGAGGCACATGAGGGCGACGCCCTCCTGGCTCGACAGGTCGTATTCGTGGATCAGCCCCTCGACGCCGCCGCGGCGGGTCTGGCGCCGCAGGGCCTCGACGAGGGACCGGGCGAGCGCGGCGACGCGCAGGGCCGCCTCGGGCGGCAGGCGCGCCGCGTCGAGGAGGGCGGCCACGCAGTCCGGCTCGGGCCGGCGGCAGGCCGCGACCACGGCCGCGCGGAACGGAGACAGGTTGGGCAGCGCGGCCGCGAAGGTGCCGAACGGATCGGTCGCACATTCGTAGGCGTGAGACGCGGGCATGGTTCACCCCCGAGAGCGGCGGCCTGACTCTGACGCCGTCCCGGCTGTAGGCTACGCCCTCTCGGGCCGCCGTTTAAGCGCCTGTCGCCGGAAACCGGCACGGCGTGCCATCACGGGGCTTGGTGGGCGGCCTCCAGGGCCTTGATCAGAATCGGCTGTGCCCCCTCGCGCCGCAGCGTGGCGGTCGGGATCACCACAGGGTCGGCGCAGGCCTGGACCACATGCGCCAGATCGAACTGCACGGCGAGGCCGCCGGCCCGGGCGTCGAGCCACGCCATCATGGCCGGCGGCCCGCCGGAGGTCGTGTCGGCCACGGTCTCCCGGCAGGCGGCGTCGTCCCCCTCGGCCTTCGCGGCTGCGGCGCCACGCCGGTAGAACATCAGGTAGAGCGCGTGCAGGGCCTTGGCGGCGAGCGTCACCATCCTGGTCCCGTCGGCGCCGGCGGCGAGGCTGACGGTGCCGGTCAGGGTCGCCGGCAACAGCGCCGTCCAGTCGACGGGCGCACCCGTGGCCAGATCGTAGACGATGGCCATCGTGCTGACGTTCGGATGCGCGCCGCCGCAGAACGCATTGTCGACGATCACGACGCTGAGGAAGCCCGGGCCGCGCATCGGGGTCCGGATCGTCCGCTCCCAGCTGCTGTTCGGACCGCCTTCGGCCCTGCAGGCCTGCGCCGCCTTGCGCACGTTGCCGTCGAGGCGCCGGAGCGCGGCGTTGATCCGCCGCTCCGCATCGTCGGCCGGCGCCGCGATCTGCGGCATCGCCGCGATGCCGGGCTTCAGGTCCGGCTGCCCCGTCAGGGTCACCGGCCGGTCCGCGGCCCATGCCGGTCCGCACAGGGCCAGAGCGAGCGCGGCCGCCCCGGCCGAGCATCGCGCGGCCCCGCCCGAGCGGGCTGCCCGCGTTTCGAAGGTCCGGTTCATCGCGATGCCGCTCCTGAAAGGTTCACCGGCCATGCCATCGACCCGCGTACCGCGCCGCGCGCTTTGACACCCGCCGGAGCGGTGGCAGAAGCTCCGGCATGACCGCGATCCTGATCTACGGCGCCACCGGCTATACCGGGCGGCTCCTCGCCGAGCACGCCGTCGCCCAGGGCCTGCGCCCGATTCTGGCGGGTCGCGATGCGGAGACGCTTCGCCCCCTCGCCGCCGCCCTCGGCCTCGAGATGCGGGCCGCGCGCCTCGACGACCCGGAGCGCCTGCGCGCCGCGCTGGCGGGCGTCGCGGCATTGATCCATGCGGCCGGCCCGTTCTCCAGGACGGCGCAGCCCATGGCCGACGCCTGTCTCGCTGCGGGCGCGCACTACGTCGACATCACCGGCGAGATCGCGGTTCTCGAATCCCTCGCGGCGCGCGACGCGGAGGCCAAGGCGGCGGGGATCGTCCTGCTCCCGGCCGCCGGCTTCGACGTCGTGCCGAGCGATTGTCTCGCGGCCCACGTGGCGCGCCGGCTCCCGGGGGCGACGCATCTGCGGATCTCGATCGGCGGATTCGGCGGGTTCAGCCGCGGCACGGCCCGCACCATGGTCGAGGGCATCGCCTGGGGCACGCGGGTGCGGCGGGACGGCCGCATCGTCGAGCTGCCGAGCCCGCCCCGCGGCAGCGCCGATTTCGGCCGCGGCCCGCGGCGCACCGTGGGGCTCGGCTGGGGCGACGTGTCGAGCGCGTGGTACTCGACCGGCGTCCCGAACATCGACGTGTATTTCGAGGCCTTCCCCGCCATGGCGGCGGCCGCGGGCCTGCCGGCCGGCATCCGCAGGATCATCGCCGGCGGCGCCGCGCAGCGCCTGATCAACCGCGGCATCGACCGGCTGCCCGCCGGCCCGTCCGCGGCGGCGCGGGCGCGGGCGCGCAGCACGTTCCTGGCCGAGGCGTGGGACGGCGCGGGTCACCGGGTGGCGAGCCGCATGGAGACCCCCGAGGGCTACACGCTGACCGCCTGGACGGCCCTGGAGGTCGCCCGCCGCCTCGCCGCCGGTGCGGTCCCTGCGGGATTCCACACGCCGGTGACCGCCTTCGGCCCCGATTTCATCCTGGGTTTCCCGGACGTGGTGCGGACGGATCTGTAAGACGACGCCCGCCGGACGCGCCGGCGCGGCCGTCGCCGCGCGCGGAGCCGGCGAAACGCCGCGGGATCACACGGTCGCGCCGATCTGCCAGGGGGCGAATTCCGAGGAGCCGAAATCGAACTGCTCGCTCTTCGTCCGCTCGCCGCCGGCGACCTTCAGGATGCGATCGAAGATCCGCCGCCCGGCCTGCTCCACGGTCTCCTCCCCGTCGAGGATCGTGCCGCAATTGACGTCCATGTCCTCCTCGAGCCGCCGGTACATGGCCGAGTTGGTGGCGATCTTGATCGACGGAGCCGGCTTGCAGCCGAACACGCTGCCCCGGCCCGTGGTGAAGCAGACGAGGTTCGCCCCGCCCGCTACCTGGCCGGTCGCCGAGACCGGGTCGTAGCCGGGCGTGTCCATGAACACGAAGCCCTTGGCGGTGACCGGGTCGGCGTAGCGCAGCACCTCGACGAGGTTGGTGCTCCCGGCCTTCGCCATGGCGCCGAGGGATTTCTCCAGGATCGTGGTCAGCCCGCCCGCCTTGTTGCCCGGCGACGGGTTGGCGTCGATCTCCGATCCTTCCTTGCGGGTGTACGCCTCCCACCAGTGCATCAGATCGACGAGCTTCTGGCCGACCTCCGGGCTCACCGCGCGGCGGGTGAACAGGTGCTCGGCCCCGTAGGTCTCGGTGGTCTCCGACAGGATCACGGTGCCGCCGTTCTGCACCACGAGGTCGCTGGCGATGCCCAGAGCCGGGTTCGCCGAGACGCCGGAATAGCCGTCCGAGCCGCCGCATTGCAGGGCGACGATCAGCTCGCTCGCCGGGACCGGCTCGCGATGGACGATGTTGGCCTCGGCCAGGATGCCCTTCACGAAGTCGATGCCGGCCTCGACGGTCTTCCGGGTCCCGCCCAGGCTCTGGATGTTCATGCTGCGGATCCGGTCGGCCAGACCCTGCTCCTCGAGGAAGGCGCCGATCTGGTTCACCTCGCACCCGAGCCCGATCATCACGATGTGCGAGAAGTTGACGTGCCGGGCGTAGCCCGCGAGCGTCCGGCGCAGGAGCCGCAGCGGCTCGCCCATCGCCATCCCGCAGCCGGTCTTGTGGGTGAGCGCCACCACGCCGTCGACGTTCGGGTAGTCGGCCAGCGGATCGAGGCCGAGGATCGGGTGCCGCCGGAACGCGTCGGCGATCAGGTCGGCGACGTGGGCGCTGCAATTCACCGAGGTGAGGATGCCGACATAGTTGCGGGTTGCAACCCGGCCGTCGGGGCGGCGGATGCCCTGGAAGGTCGCCGGCGGCGTGACGAGCCGCGTCGGCCTGGCATCGACGCCGAACGCGTAGTCGCGGGCGAACTCGCCCATCCCGAGATTGTGGACGTGGACGTGCCGGCCGGCCGCGATGTCCTCCTTGGCGAAGCCGATGATCTGGCCGTACTTGGTCACCGCCTCGCCGCTCCGGTGCGGGCGTACCGCGACCTTGTGGCCGGCCGGGATCCGCTCGGCCGCCGTCACGCCGTCCGCGACCGGCGTGCCCGGCTCGATGGCGGCGCGGGCGACGACGACGCCGTCGTCCGGCCGCAGGGTGATGACGGGATAGGCGGACATCGATCTCTCCTGACAATCCGTCGTGCGGGCTTCGCTCATCGGGCCGCCTCGGTGCGGAGGGCCGGGGCTTGGGCGTCCCGGACCGGCAGCGGCGCGATCTCGCCGACGACGAAGAGGTAGATGAAGGCGCCCAGAAGGCAGAAGCCGCCGGCCACCATCAGCGGGATCGCGAACGAGCCCTGGGTGACGGTCAGCATGAACCCCGTGAACGTGGTCGTCACGATCCCGGCGACGTTCGAGGCGAAATTCTGGATGCCGCCGATCGAGGCGACATGGGCCGGGGTCGGCGCCACCTCGCCGGGCAGGGCCCAGATCGAGGCGGCCGTGAAGGCGAGGCTGCCATAGGCCACCGCGAAGCACAGCAGCGCCACGTAGATGTTGGGCGCGATGATCGAGAGCGTGATCACCGACGACATCAGCATGCCGCCGACCAAGCAGGTCTTGCGGGCGGCGGTGAGGCTCCAGCCCCGGCGGTAGAGCGCGTCCGACGCGAAGCCGCCGAGCCAGCCGGCCGGGATCGAGGCCAGCGCCGGCAGGCTGCCCAGCGTTCCGAGTTCGGCGAGCGAGAAGCCGCGCGCCTTGACCAGGTAGGTCGGGAACCACGTGATGAAGAAGTAGATCACGAAGTTCAGGCAGAAGAACCCGGCCATCATCCCCCAGACCGTGCGGTAGCGGAACAGGGACAGCCACGGCACTTTGGCCTGGGCGTCGGCGGCATCGACCGCCTTCGACCGCTCCTGCGCGGCCCGGAGCGCCGCGAGTTCCTCGGGCGAGACCGCCGGATGATCCTCGGGCTCACGGTAGAGCCACATCCAGAACGCGGCCCAGACGAAGCCGAGCACGCCGGTCACGATGAAGGATTCCCGCCAGCCGAGCGTCGCGATCACCCAGGAGACCAGCGGGATCGCGAGCGCCGACCCGACCCGGGAGCCGCTGTCGAAGATGCTGCTGGCGAAGCTGCGCTCGGAGCGGGGGAACCACGAGGCCGCGACCTTGGCGAAGGACGGGTAGGCCCCGGCCTCGCCGACGCCCAGAAGCATGCGCAGGCCCAGCAGCGACAGGAAGCCCCGGCCGGCGGCGGTCAGCGCCGTGAAGGCCGACCACCAGACGACGGCGACGAGGAGCGACAGCCGCGCCCCGATCCGGTCGGCCACGTAGCCGAAGGGCAGCTGCATCACCGCGTAGGTCCAGAAGAAGCCCGACAGGATCAGGCCCATATCGGTGGCGCTGAGGCCGAGCTCCTTCGACATGGTCGGCGCGGCCACCGCGAGATTGGCGCGGTCGATGTAGTTGATGGCGTTGGCAGCCATGCAGAGGCCGATCATGAGCCAGCGCAGTCTGGACATCGTGTTCCTCCCGGGTTCCGGGGATGGCGTCCCCGGGCTGCGTGGCGGCCCCGTTCGCGCAGGGCCGCCGCGGGCGCGTCGCGTCGGATCCGGGGCCGCCCCGGGTCAGTCGCGGTAGGTGTCGCCGTCGAGCCCGTGCGGGCGTCCGGCGGCGAGCAGGGTCTCCCAGACGGGTTCGGGCAGCGGGACGCCCTCGGCGAGGCGCTGAGCCCGCATCCGGCGCTCCGGCTCGCCGGGCAGCAGCACCTCGGCGCCGGGCATCGGCCGGGCGCTCTTGAAGAAGTCGAGATAGGTCCGCGCCTCCGCCGCGAGGGCATCCTCGGTCCCGAACGCCGCGGGCGTCACGTAGATCGACAGCATGCCGTTGCAGATCCGCCGCTTGCCCGGCCCCGCGGTGCCCGAGCCGGTGAGCGCGCCGGCGAGCAGCTCGCACATCAGCGCGAGGCCCGACCCCTTGTGCTCGCCGAAGGCCCGGATCGCCCCCGCGCCGCGCTGGTTGTCGCGCTCCACGCCTTCCAGAGGCCCGAAGAGCGTGGCCGGATCGGCGCTGAGCCGCCCGTCCGGCTCGATCAGCGCGCCTTCGGGCAGCGGCTTGCCGCCCCGGGAGGCGACGAGCACCTTGCCCTCGGCCACCGCCGAGGTGGCGAAGTCCAGGATGATCGGCTCGGCCCCCGGCACCGGGAATCCGGCCGAGAACGGCGCCGTGGAGAAGCGGCGCTCCACCGAGCCGAAGGGCGCCACCAGCAGGCTCCCCGAGACGTTGACGAAGTGGACCGAGACCAGACCGGCCGCCGCCGCCCGCTCGGCCCATTCGCCGATGCGGCCGAGATGGCCGGCATGGCGGAGGGCCACGATGGCCACGCCGTTCGCCCGCGCCTTCTCGATGCCGAGATCGGTGGCGAAGGGCCCCGCGGTCTGACCGAACCCGTAATGGGCGTCCACCAGCGCGAAGCAGGGCGCGTCGCTGACGATTTCGGGCGTGCGGCCGGCCTCGACCTCGCCCGATCGCAGCCACTCCACGTAGCGGGTCACGCGGACCACGCCGTGGCTGTCATGGCCGGTGAGATTGGCGGCCACGAGGAAGCGGCCGATCCGCTCGGCCTCCGCCTCGGCGCAGCCCTCGCGCACGAAGATGTCCCGCACATAGGCGATCAGCCTGTCGGCCGGAACCCGCATCCTGTTTCCTCCCTGGCCGCACCTCGACGGGTGCGTACGGGATGAACCTAGCCCCGTGGCACGTGCTGCGCGAGCGCCGGGGGTGACGGCGCAGCGGCACTTGTCGTCCCGTCGACGCCGCGCCCCGGAAAAGTTCCACGCGCGGCTCTCAAGGCCGTGCCGCGTTCGGCCTCATCCTGCCGGTGCGCATCCGCGCTACCTCACGCGTCAGCTCAACCGAGACACACGCCATGCGGATCGTTCACCGGGTAGGACGCGCCCTCGAGGCTCTCATCGTCGGCGGCGTCACCGGCGCCGTCGCCCTGGTCAGCGGCCTGATCGACGGTGCCATCGGGATCGTCGGCCGCCTCTCTGACCGTCTGGACGCGCGGCTGGCGGACTTGGCCCGCGAGTCCAACGCGCGGCGGGAACGGCAGGGCCGCCGGCCGGTCGACCCGGTCACCCCCCGATAGGCCCGGGGCTCCGCGGCGAGGCCGGACCCGCTACAGCCCCGGCCCCTTGGCGGCTCCGAGGATGCGGCCGGGGCGGCCTTCCGCGCTCCCCTGCAGCAGCACGACCCAACTGTCCGCGTCGGCGGTCGCGGCTTGGCTGTAGGGCACATCGAACCGCGCCGCCTGTCCGGTCCAGGCGCCCAGGCGCTGCATGCCCCGCACGATGTTGACGTAATGCGCCGTGCGGCCGCCATTCTCGCCGCCCTGGATCGCGATCGCCCGGCTGCGCAGGACGGGAACGAGCCAGATCTCACCCCGAAGCTCGGCCTTCGCCTCCGGCGCCGCGCCGACCTCCACCAGGATCCGGTCTCCCCGCCGCTCGCCCTGCACCGGGACCGGCAGCCCGCCACGCTGCGACGCATCGCGCAGGAGCCGGTCGAGGGCGGCTCGATCCGAGCCGACCGCGAACCCGGTGCCGTCGACTACAACTTGCGGTGTAAAGACCTGCCGAGCGCCGCGGCCGCGCGCGTAGGCGCGCTGGCGCTCGGTCAGCGGGCGCAGGGCCAGCGTGTCCTTCCAGCCGAGATAGTCCCAGTAGGTCACCGGTAGGGTCAGCGCGATGACCCCGGGTTGCCGGGACAGCTCGCGCAAGACCGGGTCGGCGGTGCGGCAGGCTCCGCAGCCCTGGCTGGTAAACAGCTCCACGACGGCCCGGACCGGCTCGGCCCGTGCCGCGGAAGCGGCCGCGGCGGAGCAGACCAGCACGGCTGCGCAGAGCGCGCTGCGGTCGCGGATGAGGGCGCGGTGCCGAGGCGTCATCGGGCCATCAGAGCGCGTCGGATGCCGTCTGTGAAATCACGTTGGCTTGAGACGCTTCTACCTTCGGTTGAGGTGTCGCCTTGGGCTTGGGCAGCATGTCCGGCCGCCAGCGTCGATGCATCCAGAGCCACTGACCGGGATTCTCGCGCACCCAGCCCTCGACGACGGCGGTCATCGCCTGCATGGCGCCGGCCACGTCGATGGTCCCGTCGGCGGCCCGTGGCAGCTCGAGGGGCGGCGTCAGTTCCAGCCGGAACCGGCCCTTCGGCAGGCGGACGACCCGGACGCCGTGTACCGGGCAGTCGTAATGCCGCGCCAGCTTGGCGAGCAGTGGATTGGCGAGGCACGGCCGCCCCAGGAACGTGACGACGACGCCCCGGGTGAAATGCTGGTCGATCAGCTGCCCCAGATGGCCGCCAGTCTCGACCACGTCGCGCATGGCGAAGACCGCACCCGGAGTCGAGGCGGCGAGCCCACCCATGGACCGGCGGCGGACCTCCCGGACGAGGCGCGCGGCGGCCGGATTGTTGGGCGGTCGGAACACGGCGGTCGCGTCGAGCCCGAACCGGGCCGCGCAGATCGCCGGCAGTTCCCAATTGGCCAGATGCGCGGAGAAGATCAGCCCCGGCTCGCCGTCATCGCGCAGGGCGTAGAAATGTTCGATGCCCGAGACCTCGGTGCGCAACGGGCCGGCGGCCGCGGGATCGTAGTCGAACAGGGTGTCGAGATGGGCGTATTCGGCGCCCGTCCGTCCGAGATTGTCCCAGGCCTCCAGGGCGATCCGCCTGCGCTCCGCTTCCGGCATCTCCGGGAAGGCGGCCCGCAGATTGGCCAGGGCCGTGCGGTGCGCCGGCAGGAGCGGCCCGACGGTCCTGAGGATTGCGGCGCCCAGCGCGGTCGAGCGTTCGGGGCCGAGGGCGCGTGCCAGCCAGACCAGGACCCGGATCACGGGGATCATGGCGAAGCCCGCGAGGCGCGGATAAGACCGTTTCAAGAGGAGGGCGAGACGCAGCACGATCGTTTCCCGGGCCTGACACGGGCGGCCCCCCGACGCGTCCGCAAGGCAAAGCTTTAGCCAAGTGTTCCGCAGCGCGAAACGGGCGCTGCCGTCCCCGTCAGACTTGTGACCGTGCCGCGTAGCGTATTCTTTTCCCCGTTGCCACGGGTGAACACCCTCCGCCACGCGCGGCCTCTCCCTGCACGCTCCTCGGGAGGAGGAGGTGGATTGGAGGCGGCGTTTTGCGAGGCCCGTCCCGGGCGCGAGCGCGCTCCGCCCGGTATGGACCGAGCTTCAGAGGCTGACCAGGATCTTCCCGAAGACCCGGCGCGATTCCAGCCGCTCCAGGCCCTGCGCGAAATCGGCGAGTGGGTAGACCGTATCCACCACCGGACGGATGCCGGACGCCATCTTGTCGAGCGACTGGGCGATGTTGGCGAGGGAGCAGCCGAACGAGCCGGTGATGCGGTATTGCTGCTGGAACAGCTGCATCAGGTTGATGGTCGCCGAGACGCCGGACGTCGATCCGCACGTCACCAGACGCCCGCCGCGCTTGAGGCAGAGCAGGGAGCCGTTCCAGGTGTCGGCGCCGACATGCTCGAACACCACGTCGACGCCCTTTCGCTTCGTCAGGCGGCGGACCTCGCCCTCGAACCGCTCCGTGCGATAATTGATGACGTGGTCGGCGCCGAGTTCGGCGGCCTTGCGGCCCTTCTCGTCGTCGCCGACGGTCGTGTAGACGGTGCAGCCGATCGCCTTGGCCATGCGGATCGCCGCGGTGCCGATGCCCGAACCGCCGGCATGGACCAGCACGCTCTCGCCGGGTTCCAGCCGGGCATTGTCGAACAGCATGTGCTGGACGGTGCCGAAGGCGATGCCCGCGCAGGCCGCGTCGGTGTCGCTGACACCGTCCGGTACCGTCACGACGAGGCGGCTCGGCACCGTCACGAGCTCGCGGGCGAAGCCGTCGAGGTGGAAGCCCATCACCCCCGAGACGTCCTCGCAGAGGTTGTCGCGGCCTTCGCGGCAGGCCCGGCACTGGCCGCAGGTCATCGCGCCGTAGGGCACGACCCGGTCGCCGGCCGCGAGGCCCGTGACGCCCGGCCCCACCGATTCGACGGTACCGGCGGCTTCCGCACCGACGATCAGCGGCATCTTCCGCTTGGCGAAGGCCATGCCGCGGAAGCCCCAGACGTCGATGAAGTTGAGGCCGACGGCGCGAATCCGGATCCGGACCTCGCCGGGGCCCGGGGCGGGCGGCGGCTCGATCTCGGTCAGGCGCAGGTCGCGGTCGCCGAACAGCTGAAGGGCTTGCATCCTGTCTCTCATCGCTCCGGCGCCAGATACCGCCGGCGCGCCCAGCCCAGGACCCGTCCGGCCTTCACCCGGCACCACGTGGTGCGGCTCGGCGTGTCGTTGGTGCAGCCGAAGACCAGGGCGCGGGCGCGGATCTCGCCGATCTGCTCGGCGGCCGGGTCCGGCTCCGCCCGGATGCTCAGGGGCTCGCCCGGCGGCAGGCCCGAGATCCGGTAGGGCTCCGGCTCCGCCCGCGCGTGGCCCGGGACGAGGACGGCCGCGCAGCAGAGGGCGGCGGAGAGGGCGAGGCTGGCGCGCATCGGCAGGATCGTCGGGTTCGGCGGGGCCACCGATCAGGTCCGGTGGACGCCCATCATCGCGGTCAGGCCGCCGTCGACGGGCAGCACGGCCCCCGTGATGTAGGAAGCCCCCTCGCCCATCAGGAAGGCCGCGAGCGCCGCGACATCCTCCGGCCGGGCGAACCGGCCGGCGGGGATCTGGCGCTCCATCCCGTCCCGGTACGCGGCGTAACGCTCCATCATGGCCGTGTCGACGAAGCCCGGCGCGATCACGTTGACGGTCACGCCGCGCTTGGCCGATTCGATCGCGAGGGTGCGGCAATACGCGATCAGCGCCCCCTTGGTCGCCGCGTAGGCGGCGTTGCCGGCATTCGCCCGCAGGGCGGCCACGGACCCGATCGCCACGATGCGGCCGGACCGCGCCCGGGTCATCTCCCGCACCAGAGATTTGGCCAGCCGGGTCAGCGAGAAGAAGTTGACCTGCATGGCCGCCTCGGCCCGCTCCTGGTCGAGCATTGCCGCCAAGGCGTCGCAGGACTGGCCGGCATTGTGCACGAGGCCGTAATAGCCGGCCGCCTCCGCGGAGTCGCAGAACCGCTCCAGCGCGGCCCGATCGGCGAGGTCGAGGGGATGGGCCGCGAAGGCGCGGTCCGGATGGGCGGCGCGCAGCGCGGCGAGCAGCGCCTGCGCGCCTTCGGCCGATGCGCGATAGGTGAAGTCGACGCTCAGTCCGGCATCCGCGAGGGCACGGACGATCGCCGCGCCGATCCCGGAGGCGCCGCCGGTGACGAGGACGCGGCGGGGTGCGGCCGCGGCGCTCACGCGGGCTCCGCGCCGAAGACCAGACAGGTGTTCTGTCCGCCGAAGCCGAAGGAGTTCGACAGCACCGTCCGGACCGGCAGGTCGCGGGCGGTCTCGACGATGTCGAGGGCGATCGTCGGGTCCGGCATCCGGTGATTGATGGTCGGCGGAATGCGGCCGTGACGGATGGTCAGCAGCGAGACCGCCGCCTCGATGGCGCCGGCGGCGGTGAGCGTGTGGCCGATCATCGACTTGTTGGAGGTCACCGGCAGGGCGGCCGCGCGGTCGCCGAACACCGCCCCGAGCCCCAGGGCCTCCATCTTGTCGTTCTCCGGCGTCGAGGTGCCGTGGGCGTTGACGGTGTCGACCGCATCGGCTTCGAGACCCGCATCCTCCAGGCTCGCCCGGATCGCCGCGATGATCGGCGCCCCGTCCGGGCTGGAGCGGGTGCGGTGGAAGCCGTCGCCCTTCTCGCCGCAACCGAGGACGTAGCCGAGGATCGCGGCACCCCGGGCGATCGCGGCCTCGGCGTCCTCAAGGACCAGGGCAGCGGCGCCCTCCCCCATGACGAAGCCGTCCCGGTCCTTCGAGAACGGCTTGGAGGCCGCTTCCGGATCGTCGTTGCGGGTGGACAGCGCCGAGAGCAGCGAGAAGCGGATCAGCGATTCCGGGTTCACCGATCCGTCGGTGCCGATGCAGAGCGCCGCCGCGGTCTCGCCGCGCCGGATCGCCTCCACGCCGAGCTGGATCGCGGTGGCGCCCGACGAGCAGGCGGTGGACAGCGAGATCGGGGATCCCTTGGTGCCGAATTGGTCGGCGATGCGGTCGGCGACGGTGCCGAAGATGAAGAGGTCGTGCCAGGGATCGAACCGGCGCGTCGCCGCCGCCCGGAGCAGGCCGGCATAATCCACCGGTCCGTCGCCCCCGGCGGCCTCAGCCAGCGCCTGCCGCTGCGGCCATTCCATCTCCACCGGCGGCACGGCGATGAACAGCGCGCCGGGGAAGTCGCCCTTGGCGCCGATCCCGGACTGCGCCACCGCCTCTTCGGCGGCCGCCGCGGCGAAGCGCTCGGACAGGAGCGGCGCGACCAGCGGCTCGGTGTCGAGGAAGTCGACCGTGCCGGCGATGCGGGTGCGCAGACCCTCGGTGGGGAACCGCGCGATGGCGTGGATGCCGGACCGGCCCTCGGTCATGGCCGCCCAGGTGTCGTTCTGCCCCTGACCGAGGGAGGAAACGACGCCGATGCCGGTCACCGCGACGAGCGGCCGGCCCTTGGCGTCGCGGTACGATCGCGCGCTCATGGCGTGGTCCTTACGGGATTTTGCGGGTTCGCACACCTGCCGCGGCGGCGCGGCAATCCGGCCCCCGGCGGCGCGCCGCGATCGGGACCGGGCGCGCCAGGATGTCGCTCAGGCTGCCGGATCGGCCTTCGGTGCGTTGGCGAGCCGCAGCACTGTCTGCAGCAGCACGTCGGCGCCGGCCGCGCAGTCGCCCTGGGTGGCGGATTCCGACTCGTTGTGGCTGATCCCGTCCTTGCACGGCACGAAGATCATCGCGGCCGGGACCTTGGCGGCGAGATTGCAGGCATCGTGGCCGGCGCCCGAGATGATCCGGCGGCGGGAATGCCCCAGGCTCTCCGCGGCGGAGTCGATCGCCGCCACCACGGCGGGATCGAACGGGACCGGCTCCTTCCGCCAGATCCGGGTCAGCGCGATCTCCACGCGGCGACGGCCCGCGATCTCGGCCGCCGCCTCGCTGAGCGCCGCCTCCATGGCGTCGAGGGTCGCCGCGCGGGGATCGCGGACGTCGACCGTGAAGGCGACCCGCCCCGGCACGACGTTGCGGGACGGCGCCAGGATCGCGGCCTCGCCGATCGTGGCCACGGCGGAGGGCGCGTGCGCCAGAGCGATCCGCTCGGCCGCCAGCGCGAATTCCGACAGCGCCAGCAACGCGTCGCGCCGGCGGGGCATCGGCGTCGTGCCGGCGTGGCTCTCGAAGCCGGTGATCACGCCGTCGAACCACATGATCCCCTGGCCGCCCTCGACCACCCCGATGGTCTTGCCCTCGGCCTCCAGGATCGGCCCCTGCTCGATATGCAGTTCCACGAAGGCGCCGATCTCCCGCGCGCCGACGGCCTCGGCGCCGCGGTAGCCGATGGCGTCGAGGGCCTCGGCCACGGTGGTGCCGGCCGCGTCGCGCTTGGCGAGGATCGCGTCGGTGGTGAACTCACCGGCATAGGCGGCCGAGGCCATCATGGCGGGGGCGAAGCGCGAGCCCTCCTCGTTGGTCCAGTTGACCACCATCAGCGGCGCGTCGGTCTCGAGGCCGGCATCGTTCAGACTGCGCATCACCTCCAGCCCGGCCAGCACCCCGAGGACCCCGTCGAACTTGCCGCCGGTGGGCTGCGTGTCGAGGTGCGAGCCGAAGGCGATCGGCTTCCGGCTCATGTCGCGGCCGGGACGGAGCGCGTACTGGGTCCCCAGCGCGTCGACCGTGACGGTCAGGCCGGCCGCCTCGCAGGCGTCCCGGAACCAGTCGCGCACGCGCCCGTCCTCCCGCGACAGCGTCAGCCGGTTGATGCCGCCCGCTGGCGTCCCACCGAAGGCGGCGGTCTCCAGGATCGTGGACCAGAGCCGCGCGCCGTCGGCGCGCAGGTTATGGGTCTTGCTCGGGGTGTTCTCGGCCATGCCGGTTCCTTTCACGGCGGGATGCCGTGCGACAAGTTCTTTGTGACGGGACGGCCGCGCATGCGGCGGCATCGCCCCCACAGCAACACGGATGCCAATCCGGCGCGTCAGGCGAGCGGCCGCCGCACCGGGTTGGCGCGCAGGAGTCCGACGCCGTCGACCCGCAGCGCCGCCGCGATCTCGCCGAGCGCGCTCGCCTCGATGTTGCTGATCCCGTCCTGATCGGCAACATCCGCGGCGATCAGGAAGACGTTCTCGCGCTGGTTCACGGGCCGCTCCGCCACCGCCGCCACGTGGCGCAGGTTCTCGGCCCGGCCGAGCCGCGTGCGTGCCCGGGCGATCCCCTCGCAGAGTTCGGTCTCCAGCATCAAGGCATCGTAACCCTTCATCAGGACCGGATCGGCGCGAAGGCCGTGAAGGGCCGCGTCGAATTCCTGGCCGGCGACCTCGCCGTCGGCGACGATGACGTTGGCGGCCGCCGAGACGGCGGCGAGCATCAGTGCCTTGTCGCCCGCATAGGCGGTCACCGTGCGGCCGACATGGCCGAAGAGGTCGCGCAGGAGGCTCATGCCGCAGGGTCGGGACTGGAGGCGGAAACGCGTGAGGGATAGCAGAGGACGGCGCTGAGGGAACCCACCCCGGCGCGATCGGTCAATGCGACGCGGGCCCTCCGCCGGGGACCGTCGGACGCGCTCCACGAATACAGATAAATCGGCCGACTGACCGTCAATCAGACACTCTTCGGCAACATGGGCATGCGACTCATACGGCAGCCGCGCCCGCAAAGCACGGCCGACGGATCGCAGGCTCTGTCACCCCCCCTCAGCCGGATCCTGTCCCGTCAACGCGCCGCCGGAACGATCTTCGGGCGCCCCCCAGGCCCGTCCTTCGTGCCGGCGGCGGTCTCCGCCGCGAGGTGGTCCACCACGGCCGAGAGCGCCGCGCGCTCCGCGGCCCCCGACCGGCGCGCCGCCGCGAACACCGCCAGTTGTCGATCCGCGCTCGTCCCCTCGGCGACGATGCGCCGGGCATGCGCGCAGGCCTCGGTGCAGCCCAGGGCCTCGGCATCCTCCGCGATCGCCGCGAGAAGATCCTCGACCGATTCGGCCATCGGCACCGCGCGGGCCCGCGCCTCGTCGATGAGCGTCGCCCGCACGCCGTCGCGCTCGGCCCGCCACAGGTTCTCCATCACGAAGCCCCGGGACGCCGCGGTCAGGCCGGCATTGAGCTCGCGATCCCGGAAGGCCCGGCGGACGAGGCACCGGAACAGCGAGGCGATGCAGAGCGAATCGTCGAGGCGCGTGCAGCTGTCCGCCACCCGCAATTCGACGGTGGGGTATTTCACAGACGCGCGCACGTGCCACCACAGATAGCTGGCATCCGCGATGGCCCCGGCTCGGGTCATCACGTCGACGTAACGGGCGTAGTCGGCCTCGTCGGCGAAGAGTTCCGGCACGCCGGTCCTGGGCAGCTCGGCATAGGCCCGCATCCGGTAGCCCGCCAACCCGGTCTGCTGACCCTGCCAGAACGGCGACGCCGTCGAGAGCGCGAGCAGGATCGGCAGGAACGGCAGGAGCCGGTTCATCAGGCCGATGCGGGCCTCCGGCTCCGGAACCTCGACATGGACGTGGAGACCGCAGACGAGGTTGCGCTGGCCGAGCATCCTGAGGTCGGCCATGATGCCGTGGTACCGCGCCTTGTCGGTGGGACGCTGGTCCCGCCAGCGGGCTGTCGGATGGGTGCCGGCGGCGAAGGTCAGGATCCCCCGCTCCGCGCCGATCTCGGCGAGGCTGCGACGCAGCTCCGCGAGGTGCCCGTGCGCCTCGTTCGGGTCAGCCGTCGGCGGCGAGGCGATTTCGACCTGACACTGGAGCTGCTCGCGCTCGGCATCATCGAGTCGGGATCGGACGGCCGCGTGAAAGGCTCTGAGCCTGGCCCGCGGCGTCCCGCGGGAGCGGGCATCGGCGAGGAAGAACTCCTCTTCGATGCCGAACCTGTAGCCGTGAGCCATGCACGATCCCTGCCCGCGGACCGTCCGCGGACCTCCGGCGAACGCCGCCGCCCCGGCCAAGTTCCGGCGGTGGTGGCGACGGGACGCGGTCAGCGCCAGAACGGCTTCACGTCGAGAAGGTCGGCGCGGGCATCCGCAGCCGAGTCGAGCAGATCCCGCGTGTCCGGATCGTCGGCACCCGGCATCGGCGGCCCCGAGAGGCTCTCCGTCATGGTGCGGGCCGTTTCCAGGTCGTTAAGGGCGCCGAGATGGTCCTGAAGGTCCGACAGAGCGGCCCCGAACTTCTCCTGCCGGCGCCGTGACTTCTTCTTGTGGTAGAGGCCCGCGAAGAACTCCGCGCCGTAGCGCAGCTTCTTGGCGGCGATCCGGGCGCGATGGCGCGTATGCGGGTCGAGGTGCTTCAGACCGCGGCCGCGCTTCTTCAGCCGGCGCCGGGCCTGATCGAGAACCCGAGCCGCCAAGGCGCGGCCATCCTCGGCCGCGGCCGGGTGTTCCGCCCAGGCGCCCGCCTCGATCCAGCCGGCGAAATCGATGATGAGGCCGCGCCATTGCGGGCTCTCCAAGGTCGCCAGGACCGCATCGTAGGCGCGCTCCCGCTCCGCCTCGGCCCGGGCGCGCAGACCCTCGAGGCCCGGCTCGTCGGGACGCGCCTTGGCCAGTCCCGGCAGGGTGTGCCCCAGGAACACGTCGAGGTTCCGGGCGTGGCCGAAGGGCTCGGTCACGCGCTTGATCTCGTCGTTGAAGTTCGTGGCCCGTGGATCGCCCGCCAGCATGGGCGCGAACAGCGACAGGGCCGAGCGAAGTCGGCGCAGGGAGACGCGGATCTGGTGCAGCGCCTCAGGCGCGCGGCCCCCTTCGAGGAACGCGGTCTCGTTCAGCCTCATGTGGCGCAGGCAAGCCCGCGCCACCCGGCGGAATACGTCACCGGCGCTCACCCCCTCCGGCAGGTCCACCGATTCGGCCTTGACGACGCGGGGGCCCGTCCCGTCGAGCAGCGCGAAGCCGACGGCGCTCTTCGCCCTGACGCTCAGCCGCAACGGCACGGTCTCGGCCAGGGCCTGGGCGACCAGGAACAGGTCGGCTTGATCACCCTCCTGAAGCTCCAGCTCGATCTCGCAGAGCGGCGCATCGCCGTTCGCGGCCTCGACCCGTCCCTCGTCCAGCGTGACCAGGATGCGCGACGGGCCCTGCTCGATCGGGATCTCTCGGCGCATCACGACGGTGGAGAACAGACGCTCCAGAGGCGCATCGGCCTTGCGCAGGATCGGCTCGGCGGCCGTATCGGCCCAGGCGGCCGGATCGGGCGTCTCGCCGGCGATCTCGGTTTCCCACTCGGCCCGGTTGAACAGCCCGACATCGCCGCTGCCCGCCTTCACGGTCTGGATGTGGCGGCCGCCCTTGGTGCGCACCCGCAGGGTCAGGCCCGCGGCCTGCAAATCGCGGTCCGGCGTGTCGTAGTAGGTGGTCACCAGCAACTCGGGCTCGGCTGCGGCGGCCGCCTGGAGCCGTGGATGGGCCGCGAGCGCCGTGAGATCCGGTCCGGCACAATCGAGTTTCAGCTCGATCTCGCGCGGCTCCGTGGAAGCGTGGCTATCGGTGTCGCTCATGCTCTCCTCTTTGTGACCTGCCACGCCTAACCGTGCGAAGCGCCCGTCCGGTTGCATCGAACCGTCACGCTGCCGCGCTCGGACTTGGCCACGCGCGGAGCCTGCCGAGAGAAATCAGACGGTTCGACCGCGTCAAGCAGGTCGCAACGGGGCCGGTCCCTGCACGCGGCGCATGTTGCGCTGCGTTAAAAACACGCTTTCCCAAACTGAAAACGCGTGGCAAAACGAATTGTCCACAATCCATCCACCCCCTGCGCCCCGGTCCCGACCGTCCGGCGGCCCTTGGTTCGACGATGAGCCGGGGGGATCGGATTCCCCTGCTGCGAGAGTGGTGCGCCCGGCGTGGACGGCAGCACCGTGGAGATGATCCGGTCGGTGACTGCGTTGAAGACACTTCTCGTCGGCGTGATCGGGCACGTCGATCACGGCAAGACCGCGCTGGTGCGCGCGCTGACCGGGATCGAGACGGACAGGCTGAAGGAGGAACAGGCCCGTGGCGTGTCCATCGTCCCGGGCTTCGCCCTGCTCGGCTCCGATGCGGGCGAGATCGACCTCGTCGACCTGCCCGGCCACGAACGCTTCGTCCGGGCCATGGTGTCCGGCGCCACCGGCATGCGGGCCGTCCTGCTCGCCGTCGACGCGCATGAGGGCATCAAGCCGCAGACCGTCGAGCATCTGGAGATCGCACGGCTCATCGGCGTGCGCCGCGGCGTTCTGGCTCTGACGAAATCGGATCTCGCCGCGCCCGAGACGATCGCGGCGCGCGCGGCCGAGATCACCGCCGCGGCCTCCCGCGCCGGCATCGCGGCGGGCCCGGTCATCGCCACCTCCACGCTCACCGGCGCCGGCCTCACCGACCTCGCCGCCGCCCTCGCCGCCCTGCTCTCGGACGCGGAGTCCGGGCGCGACGATGGCTTCCCGTACCTGCCGGTCGACCGCGTCTTCACCCGTGCGGGCTTCGGCACGGTGGTGACCGGCACGCTGCGGCGGGGGCCGCTGGCGGTCGGCGACACCGTGGAGCTCGTCCCGGGCGACCGGACCGCGGTGGTGCGCGGCCTCCAGATTCACGGCCGTCCGGTGGAGCGCGCCGAGCCTGGGCGCCGCACCGCCGTCGCCCTTCGCGGCATCGGCCTCGACGAGATCGCCCGGGGTCAGGCCCTCGCGCTCCCGGGTCTGCTCGGCGCGAGCCAATGGCTCGACGTGACGATCACGGCCGCCGCGAGCGCGGACGGCGCTCTGGCCGGCGGCACAGCCTGCCGCCTGCTGTTCGGAACCACCGAGGTCGAGGCCCGGTTGCGGCTCCTCGATCGCGACGCCCTGGAACCCGGCGCGAGCACGCAGGCGCAGCTGCATCTGGCCGACCCCGTGGCGGTGCCGGCCCGGGAGCCCTTCGTCCTGCGCCTCGACTCGCCGGCCGCCACGGTGGCGGGCGGCCGCGTGATCGACCCGGCGAGCCGCCGGCGGCGGCGGAACGACCCGCGCGTGATGGCCGACCTCGCCGCGCTCGCGGCGGGCGGGCCGGCCGAGGCGCTCTCGCTGCGTCTGGGACAGGCCGGGGCCGCCGGCGCTTCGCTGACCGACCTGGCCCGGCTCGCCGGCACGGCGCCCAACAGGGTCCGGCAGATGCTCGCCGAGGCCGGGGCGCGCGAGATCGGCGACCGCTTCGTCGGGGCCGCGGCCTTCGATGCGCTCCGCACCGGCACGCTGGCGGCCCTCGCACAGCACCACCGGGACAACCCGATGGAGCACGGGATCGCGCTCGAGCGCCTGTCCCGCTCCCTGGCGCTGTCGGAAGCCCTCACCGGCACGGTGCTGCGCGTGCTCGCCGCCTCCGGTGCGGTCGCCCAGACCGGCGCTCTGTGGCGGCGTGCCGATTTCGATCCCGCCCGCAACGAGAGCGAGGCCGCGCGCCGGCTGGAGCAGATCTTCCGGCGGGCCGGCCTGAACCCGCCCGACGAGACCGAAGCCGTCGGGCGCGACATGCGCCGCCGGGAGGCTCTGACCTATTTGGTCGGCGCCGGTACGGTGATCCGCGCGGTTGACCGCGTGCAGCGCCGGGCGGTGCTGTTCCACCGGGAGGCGGTGGCGAGCGCCCGGACGCGCCTCGCCGAGGCCTTTCCCAACGCCACCACGCCGGAGACGGGCTTCCTGGCCCGGGAGGCGGGGGCGACGCTCGGAATCTCGCGCAAGTTCTCGATCCCGCTCCTCGAGCATCTCGACGCCATGGGCTTCACCCGGCGGGCGGGGGACCGCCGGGTGATCGTCGGCCTGGAGCCGGGCTCCGCCGGTCGGAGTGCGGGTCAGTCATCCTCGCCGGGCCAGTCACCGGGCCCGGGCTCGTAACAGGTATAGCCGATCAGGCAGTTCGGGTTATCCCGGGTCGGCCGGAAGGCCCGCTTGGCGATCTCGGTGGACTCGCAGAACGAGCGGTCCCGGACGAACCGGTCGTAGGTCATGCCACCGGTGCCGAGGACGAGGGCGCCCTGCGCCTGGATCAGCCGGATGGTTTGCTCGCAGGTCATCGCCGTGCTGGAGGGCCGCGTCTGCGCCGTGGCGGGGGATGCGGCGAGAACCAGGGTTGCAGCAATCCGGATGACCATCGCTTCGCCGTCCTGTTCGAGCAGACCTGCGAACAACCCGGTGCACGCGGTACGCTTCGTTGCGTCGGTTCGCCACGGGCGCGTCCGGATGGTGTCTCATTCCTCGAAGGCTTCGACGTGGACGGTGCCCGGTCCCTGGCGGCGCGCCGTCTCCTCGATCCGGGCGAGTTGGGCCTGCGCACGGCCGCAGGGAAAGCCGTAGCGGACGCGCACGCGCTCGCTGGCGCTGCCGAGCGCCAGACGGCTCAGGGCGACGAACTCGTCGACGGGATAGTCCTGCCCGACCGCGAAATGATCCTTGATGATCAAGGACGGCGAGTAGCAGGCCTCGCGGGATCCGTCCGGCCAGCGGATGTGGAAGCGCATCTCAGGCATCGCGGGGATTCCGCATGATGTTCCAGGCGGCCGAACCCGTGGCGAAGGACACCAGAGGTGCGGGTCCCGGTACGAGCGCCGAATAGGCCGGCAGATGGCGCCTCGCGCAAGTCTCCCAGGCATGCGCCCGGGCGACATCGCCGCCGGCCTTACGCAGGCGCGCCCGCCGCGCCGGCTCCAAGCTCGCCAGCATGGCCGCGGTGAGGGCGAGGATATCGCGGGGATCGGCCGCGAGCGCGTCCTCCCTCGCGACAGCCTCAGCGGGCAGGGCCTGCGTCGCCGCGACCACCGGGAGCCCGCAGGCCATGGCCTCCAGCACGCAGAGGCCGTATCCCTCCCGCGGCGATGGCGAGACCAGTGTGTCGGCCGCCCGATAGAGGGCCGCCATCTCCGCCTGCGCGAGCGGCCCGGTGCGGATCACCGGACCGCCCGGACCCACCGCCAGACCCTCGCGCTCCAGCGTGGCCCAGCACCGGGCCTCGTAGCCCGCCTGGTCGAGGCGCGAACCGCTCCCGGCCACGACGAGCTGGGCAGCGGGGGCGCGCGGCCGGAGTGCCGCGAAGGCCTCAATGACCGCGAGCGTGTTCTTCCGCGCCTCGAACCCGCCGGTGCAGAGGAAGACCGGTCCCACGCCGAGCCCGAGGCGCCGCCGGAGCTCCGCGTCCCCGGGCTCCGGCTCGGGCCGGTACACCGTTCCGTCGACGCCGTGGCCGACCACATCCGCCTGGACCCCGTATTCGGCCGCGAGGCGCGCGGCCCAGGTCCGGCTGACGCAGAGCAGCCGCCCCGCATCGACGATCGCCCGTTCTTGCCACTGGGCAAGCTGCGGATCCGGGAGCGTCTCGAGGGCGTGGACCGTGCGCACGAAACCCGCGATGAGGCGGCGGCGCGTCAGGGTCGCCAAGGCGTTGCCGCTGATGCAGCACTGCGCGTGGAAGACGTCGAAGTCGCAGGCCGCCGGCGTCGAGAAATGTTTGAGGAAATCGGCGATCCGGGCAGCCGTCGCGGCCCCGGCGGGTCCGGAGAAGGGCTTGGCGGCCACCGAGATCACGGGGCAGCGCGCATCCCGGAAAAAGCCGCGTCCGCTCGGATCGGGCGCGTGGACCACCGCCTCGTGCCCGAGTGCGCAGAGCGCTTCGCCCAGTGCCAGGGCATGGGCAGCTCCGGAGGGCTGGGTCGAGTGCGTGAGGATCGCGATGCGCAAGCGGTGGATCCTTGGACGGCCCGTAATGGCCCGCAGCCGGTCCGGGTTCGCGCCCGAGATCCCGAACCGCGCTCTCCGCCGCCCTGCCGGAGATCCGCAACGGCGCACAGGCATCGATCGTGCCGATCCGGGCTGCAGGCGGCTCTTTTCGCTGGATCAGCCACGGGCGCCGGTGACCGGCCGACCGCCCGGCCTGCTTAATTTTGTGTTACGAATTCACTAAGCTTTAAAGCGCCTCCCGGAACCGCTCTTTCCAAACCGATGTGTCAGATTGTATCCGTCGCTCACGAGAGCCGGAGCAGTCGGTCCCGTGTCCCAATTCGTGAACACCGTGAGTCCCGCGCGGCCCGTCGGCAAGCTGCTGCGTCGGCTCGGCATGGTCTGCGGCCTCCTCGTGCTACCCACCGCGGTTCTCGCCTACGCGGACCTGATTCCCGACTCGCTGGATGTTCTCGGGCTCGATCTGCGCGAGAGCCCGGATCTTCCGCACGTCGCCCGCCAGATCGCCATCGGCGCGCCGTTGAAGATCGTAGCCTTCGGCTCGTCCTCCACGGAAGGCATCGGCGCATCGAGTCCCGCCAACGCCTATCCGGCGCGTCTGCAGGTCGACCTGCGCAAGAAGCTGCGCGGGATGGACGTCGCGGTGATCAACCGCGGCATCGGCGGCGAACACGTGGATGACATGCTCGCCCGGCTGGAGCGCGACGTCATCGCCGCCGAGCCGCAGTTGGTCATCTGGCAGACCGGCAGCAACGATCCGCTGCGTGGGGTCTCGGTCGATCATTTCCGCGAGGCCACGGTGGCGGCGATCCGGCGGATCCGGGAGGCCGGCATCGATGTGGTGCTGATGGAGCCGCAATGGTGCCCGAAGCTTGAGGCGACGCCGGGGTCATCGCGCTTCCGCGAAGCCGTGCGCGAGATCGGAGACGAACTCGACGTGCCGGTGATCCGCCGGGCCGACCTGATGCACGGCTGGGTGCGCGAGGGGAAGCTGACCACGAAACAGCTCTTCGCCGCCGACGGCCTGCACATGGCCGATCGCGGCTACGCCCTTCTGGCCGAGGCCGCGGCTCAGTCGATCCTGGACGATGCCGGTCCCGTTCAGACGGCCGAGGCCGTCGCAGAGTAGGCCGCGCTCCGGCGCGAAGGACGTGCGGCGTCGTGGCGTGACCCCGGTCAACAACCGGCTGGACGCCGCTGGAAAAGGTCCCCATCTCGGCGCGATCGAGATCGGAGCCGAACCTTGAGCCACGACACATTCAGGTATGACGACCGGGGCGCGGTGCCCCAGATGCATGCGACCACCATCCTGATGGTCCGCAAGGGCGGCCGGGTCGTGGTGGGCGGCGACGGTCAGGTGAGCCTCGGCCAGACCATCGTGAAGGGCAATGCCCGCAAGGTGCGGCGTCTCGCCAAGGGCGCGGTGATCGGTGGGTTCGCGGGTGCCACGGCCGACGCGTTCACGCTGTTCGAGCGGCTCGAGGCCAAGCTGGAGCAGTATCCGGGACAACTCACCCGGGCCTGCGTCGAGCTCACCAAGGACTGGCGGACCGACCGCTACCTGCGCCGTCTCGAGGCGATGATGCTGGTCGCCGACCGCGACGTGAGCCTCCTCCTGTCGGGCTCGGGGGATGTGCTGGAGCCGGAGAGCGGGGTCATGGCGATCGGATCGGGCGGCAACTACGCACTCGCGGCCGCCCGCGCCCTCGAGGAGAGCGACCTCGATGCGGAAGCGATCGTGCGTCGCTCCATGGCGATCGCGGCCGAGATCTGCGTCTACACGAACGGCAATCTCGTGATCGAGGCGCTCGACGCGCCCTGAGATCCGCGCGGTCCCGATTCCGCTGGCTTGAGACCCGGGCGGGCGAGAGTCCCATCGGTCCGCGCGTCGACCAATGTCGCGGGCCGGCCGAACAGGCGGCGGATATTGAATGTCAATATCAGCACAGGTTGTGAGTTAACGCCCTTTTGAACAATTGAAGCCACTCTGCCTCCAACCAGGACTCAGGGTTGGAAAACGATGCGGATCGGCACAAGACTCTTGGGCTTCGTGGGTGCCTGCAGCCTGACGACGCTCGTCGTCGCCGGCGTCAGCGTGGCGACGCTGCAGACGTTCGAACACTCCCTGGAGAAAGTCGAGAGCGCCTCGATCCGGGCGCTCAATGCCGCCAACTTCAACCGGCTCGCCGCCGAAGTCACGATGGATTCGCGCGGCGTCTACGCCTCGGCCGACCGGGCCGCGGCCGCGAAATACGCCGCCGGCATCCGCAAGGGTCTGGCCGAGATGGAGGCGTTGCGCGCGGATTGGGCGCCGCGGGTCACCGAGGCGGAGCGCCCGCTCTTCGACGCGATGACGCGCCATGCCGAGGCGTTCCGGACGCTGCGCAGCGCGCTCGCGGAGGCCGGCGAGACGATCAGCCCCCGGGCCGCCGCCGATCTCGGCTTCAACGACGCGAACCGCGCCAACCGCAAGACCTTCCAAGCGAGCATCGACACCTTGGTGAAGCAAGGACGTGCCGAAATGGCGGCGATTAAGGCCGACACGCAGGCGCTCTTCGAGGCGCGCACCTTGATCCTCCTGGGGCTCGCGCTCGCCGGCACCCTCATCTGCTGCGCCCTCGGCCTCCTGGTCGGCCAGCGCCAGATCGCCCGGCCGCTGCGCGCCGTCTCGGACGCGATCCAGCGCCTGTCGCGAGGGGACCACACGCTCCCGGTCGTCAAGCCGAGCCGGGACGAGATCGGCGCGATCTGGGCGAGCATGCAGGTCTTCAGCGAGACCATGCAGGACGCCGAACGCCTCCGTCAGGAGCACGAGCGCATGGGCACGGAGGCGATGACGCTGAAGCGTGCCGAGATGGCCGGCTTGGCAGACCGCTTCCAGGGCAGCATCGGCGGCTTGGTCGATCACCTCGCCGGCGCCGCGGCCGGGATGGAGCGGACCGCCGCCGCGATGGCCGGCAATGCCGAGCATACCGGCGCGCAGTCGCAGGCGGTCACCCGCGCGGCGGAGACGACCGCGCACAATGTCGAGGCGGTCGCGGCGGCCACCGAGGAGCTTGCCGCCACGGCGAGCGAGATCGGCGTTCAGGTCACCCAGACCTCGACCGCCGCCGAGAGCGCCGTCGAGGCCGCGAGGCGGACACGGACCAGCGTGCAGGCCCTCGCCCGCAGCGCCGACGGGATCGGCCAGGTCGTTTCCCTCATCTCGACCATTGCCGGCCAGACGAATCTTCTGGCGCTCAACGCCACCATCGAGGCGGCCCGCGCCGGGGAAGCCGGCCGCGGCTTCGCGGTCGTCGCCACCGAGGTGAAGGATCTCGCGACGCAGACCGCCAAGGCCACCGAGGAGATCGCCGGGCAGATCGCCGCCATGCGCGCCGCGACGCAGGAGGCCGTGGCCGCCATCGAGGAGATCGGCGGCACGATCGAGCAGGTCCACGGGATCGCCCTCGGTGTGGCCGCCGCCGTTGAGGAGCAGCAGCTCGCCACGCAGGAGATCGCCCGCAGCGTCTCGGAAGCCGCGAGCGGCACGCGGTCGGTCACCGAAACGATGGCCCTGGTCATGGATGCGGCGCGCCAGACCGGCGCCAGCGCCGCCGAGGTCTTGGACGCGGCCGCCGATATCGCGCGCCGCTCGAACGGGCTCGGCGGCGAGGTCGCGGGCTTCGTGGCACAGGTGCGGGCCGCCTGAGCGGGGCGCAGCCATCGGGCCACCGGGTTGTTGCATTGCGGCGTGGGCGCCCCTAAGGGTCACCGCATTCGCAAGGACCCGGTGAAAGCCCGGGTGGCTCTTCCGGCCGCCGATCCGCCGGACCACGCATTCGAGACGCTGTTCCGCCCGCCTGTGCCGCGGACGCGCATCTCGTGCGGATCCCCTGATGTCACGCTTCCCATCCGGAACCACCGGATTTCTCCGCGCCTGGACCTTCAATCTCCGCGGCGATGCCCTCTCGGGCATCGTTGTCGCCCTGGCCCTGATCCCGGAGGCCATCGGCTTCTCGGTCATCGCCGGTGTCGACCCGAAGGTCGGCCTCTACGCCTCTGTGGTCATCGCCTGCACGATCGCATTCGCGGGCGGCCGCCCGGCGATGATCTCGGCCGCCACGGCCGCCACCGCGGTGGTGATGACGGACCTGGTGCGCGAGCATGGGGTCGAATACCTGTTCGCCGCCACCATCCTGATGGGGCTGATCCAGATTCTGGCGGGCCTCCTGAAGCTCGGCCGCCTGATGCGCTTCGTCTCGCAATCGGTGATGACCGGCTTCGTCAACGCGCTGGCGATCCTGATCTTCCTGGCGCAGCTCCCCGAGCTCACCGGCGTGACGCCGGCGACCTACGGGCTGATCGCCCTCGGCCTCGCCATCATCTACGGGTTCCCGCGGCTCACGCGCGCGGTCCCGTCGCCGCTCGTGGCGATCGCGGTCCTGACCGGCGTCACGGCTGTCTTCCACCTCGACGTGCGGACCGTCTCGCATCTGGGCGCCCTGCCCTCCGCGCTGCCGAGCTTCGCGCTGCCGGACGTCCCCCTCACCGGGGAGACTCTGCGGATCCTTCTGCCCTACGCGGCCACCCTCGCTGCGGTCGGCCTGCTGGAGAGCCTGCTCACCGCGCAGATTGTCGACGACCTGACCGATAGCGGCAGCGACAAGAACCGGGAATGCGTGGGCCAGGGCCTCGCCAACATGGCCTCCGCGGTTTTCGGCGGGATGGGCGGCTGTGCGATGATCGGCCAGTCGGTGATCAACGTCTCCTCCGGGGCACGCGGCCGGCTCTCCACGCTGGTGGCCGGACTGTTCCTGCTGGTGCTGCTCGTCGCGCTTCAGGCTCTGCTCGCCGTGGTTCCGGTGGCGGCCCTGACGGCGGTGATGATCATGGTCTCGCTGAACACCTTCTCGTGGCGCTCGCTGGCGCAGTTGCGCACCAACCCGCTCCCGTCCTCGGCGGTGATGCTCGCCACCGTCATCGTGGTGGTGGCGACCCGGGACCTCGCCATCGGCGTCTTGGTGGGCGTGCTCCTGTCCGGTGTGTTCTTCGCCGGCAAGGTGTCACGGCTGAGCCAGGTGACGTCCGACCTGTCGCCCGACGGCCGGACCCGCACCTATCGCGTCACCGGGCAGGTCTTCTTCGCATCCGCCGGGACCTTCGCGGACGCGATCGACGTCCAGGAGCCCGTCGAGCGCCTCGTCATCGACGTGCACGCCGCGCATGTCTGGGACATCTCGGCGGTCGCCGCCCTCGACCGGGTGGTCCTCAAGGCACAGGCCCGGGGCTGCAGCGTCGCGGTGATCGGGCTGAACGAGGCGAGCGCCACCCTGGTCGAGCGTTTCGGCACGCACGACAAGGGCGCGGCCGCACCGGCGCTGCCGGGGCATTAAGGCGGCTATACGCCGGAACGCCGCCCCTTGCGCGCGGCGGCGCGCGACCCCATTCCCGGCGCAGGGCCGGCATTCGGGCCGAGGAACAGGGATGGCACAGCGGTGACGACGTTCTCTCCGCGCGAGATCGTGTCCGAACTCGATCGCTTCATCGTCGGGCAGCACGACGCCAAGCGCGCCGTCGCGATCGCACTGCGCAATCGCTGGCGGCGCCAGCAGCTCACCGGGCCGCTGCGCGACGAGGTGGCGCCCAAGAACATCCTGATGATCGGGCCCACCGGCTGCGGCAAGACCGAGATCGCCCGCCGTCTCGCCCGGCTCGCCAACGCGCCGTTCCTGAAGATCGAGGCCACAAAGTTCACCGAGGTCGGCTATGTCGGCCGCGACGTGGAGCAGATCGTCCGCGATCTCGTGGAAGTGGCGATCGGCCTCACCCGGCAGGTGAAGCGCGAGGGTGTGAAGGCCAAGGCCGAGGCGGCGGCGGAGAACCGGATCCTCGACGCCCTCGTCGGTCCCACCGCCAGCGCGGCCACCCGCGACAGTTTCCGGCGCAAGCTCCGCAACAGCGAACTCGACGACAAGGAAGTCGAGCTGGAACTGGCAACCGGCAGCCCCGCGGGCCTCCCGATGTTCGAGATTCCCGGCATGCCCGGGGCCTCCATGGGTGCGATCAACATCGGCGACATGCTCGGCAAAGCGCTGGGCGGCCAGCGCGGCAAGCCGCGCCGCATCCTGGTGCGGGATGCCTACGGACCGCTGATGGCCGAGGAATCCGACAAGCTCGTCGACGACGAGGCGCTCATCCGTGAGGCGATTCGCGAGGTCGAGAACAACGGCATCGTGTTCCTCGACGAGATCGACAAGATCTGCGCCCGCGAAGGCCGGTCGTCAGGGGACGTATCCCGCGAGGGCGTGCAGCGCGACCTGCTGCCCCTCATCGAGGGCACCACGGTTGCCACCAAGCACGGGCCGGTGAAGACCGACCACATCCTGTTCATCGCCTCGGGCGCCTTCCACGTCTCGAAACCGGCCGATCTCCTGCCGGAGCTGCAGGGCCGCCTCCCGATCCGCGTCGAGTTGCAGCCGCTCACCGTGGACGATTTCCGCCAGATCCTCACCTCGACCGAGGCCAGCCTGATCAAGCAGACGGTCGCGCTGATGGAGACGGAGGGCGTGACGCTCACCTTCACGGACGACGCGGTGGACGCGCTCGCCCGGGTCGCCGTCGAGGTGAATTCCACGGTCGAGAATATCGGCGCCCGCCGCCTCCAGACGGTGCTGGAACGGGTGATCGACGAGATCTCCTTCACGGCCACCGATCGGTCCGGCGAGACCGTGCCCATCGACGCCGCCTATGTGCGCGCGCGGGTCGAGGATCTCGCGGCCAACGCGGATCTCAGCCGGTTCATCCTGTGAGCGCGGGACGGCCGCGGCGATCTGCCGGGCCGCGTCGCCCGCGGGCCCGCAATCCTGCGGCGACATCCGGCACAGCCTGATCGACGCCGCGTCTGCTATGGTGGCGCTGAATCGAGGCCGTGAGGAAAGTCGGCGCGTGTCACGCAACAAGTTCGGCCTCGGCGACACCGCCCTCTCGGTGGCCGCCGTGGTCGCCGGCATGGTCTCGCTCCAGTGCGGGGCGACCTTCGCCAAGAACCTGTTCCCCGTCGTCGGCGCGTCCGGCACCTCGTCCCTCAGGGTCGGCTTCTCGGCGCTGATCCTCATGGCGGTGTGGCGGCCGTGGCGGCGCAGCCTCACCCTCCGGGAGGCGGCCTGGATCGCGCTCTACGGCGCGGCTCTCGGCCTGATGAACCTGCTGTTTTATCTCGCGCTGGCGCGGCTGCCGCTCGGGCCGGCCGTGGCGATCGAGTTCGCGGGACCGCTCGCGGTCGCGCTCCTCGCGTCGCGCCGCCGATCCGATTTCCTGTGGATCGGCGTGGCGGTGCTGGGGCTGGTACTGCTCCTGCCGATCACCACGACGGACGGCCTCGATCCGGTCGGTATCGTGCTCGACCTCGGCGCGGCGTCGGCCTGGGCGCTCTACATCCTGTTCGGACAGCGCGCCGGTCGCGTCGATGGCGGACAGGCGGTGTCGCTGGGCATGTTGGCGGCGGCCATCGTGGTGGCGCCGTTCGGGCTCGCCGAGGCGGGATCCGGCCTCCTCGCGCCCGGCATCCTGCTGGCGGGGCTCGCGGTGGCCGTGATGTCGAGCGCCCTGCCCTACTCGCTGGAGATGATCGCCCTGCGGCGCCTCGACGGGAAGAGCTTCGGCGTGCTGATGAGCCTGGAGCCCGCTGTGGCCGCCTGCGCCGGCCTCGTTCTGCTGGGGGAGCGAATCAGCGCCGTGCAATGGCTCGCGATCGGCCTGGTGATCACGGCTTCGGTGGGCATGACCGCAGGCACGCGGCCTGGGGCGCCCAAGACGGCGGCTCTGGAGGCGTGAGGCCCGTTACTTCCCGGCGAGGACGCGCGAGGCGACGTTGATGTATTTGCGTCCCGCCTCCTGCGCGTGGAGCACGGCGTCGCCGAGTTTCTCCTCGTCGCGGACGCTCGCGAGCTTGATCAGCATCGGCAGGTTGATCCCCGCGACGACCTCGACCGACCCGCCATTCATGCACGACAAGGCGAGGTTGGACGGCGTGCCGCCGAACATGTCGGTGAGCACCACCACGCCTTCACCCGTATTCACGCGGCAGACCGCGGACATGATGTCCCGCCGCCGCATCTCCATATCGTCTTCCGGCCCGATCGTGATCGTTTCGATCTGATCCTGAGGGCCGACCACGTGCTCCAGAGCGGCCTTGAACTCGGTCGCCAGCAGCCCGTGAGTGACGAGCACCATGCCAATCATCGACACGTGTTCCAACGTCCTGTGTGTGCCGCCATGTTGTGCATCGCACAGCCCCCCACAAGGCGAACGCGACTTTTTTGCCCGGACATCGCGTCAATCATGCCACGACCGCCTCGGGCGCGCCATGGGGTATACCACCGTTGCGCGACTCCGCTCCCCTGTGCGGCTGCGAAGTCACGGACGGCGTTTTCGCAGTGCCGCACGGACGAGGAGCGGCGCGAGTCCCGCAGCGCGCACGCCCGCATCCAGCGCGAGGCGCGGCAGCGCGATCCCCAGAATATCCGCGTCGCCCGCCGGCTCCGGAAGGCGCGGTAAGGCGTCGACGAGGTCGACGGCGAGGTGCAGATCCGTTTCCGCGCGGGACGGGACGCCCAGATCGGCGAGCGGCAGAATCCCCTGACCCCGCACCTCGACCCGTCCGGCGAGCACGGCGTGGGGACGCGCCACGAGCCGGCCTCCACGCATCTCACAGACCACCCGGTCGTCGGCGACGAAGGCGCCGTCCTCCTGTGCGGCGAGCAGCAGGGCCAAGCTCGACTTCCCGGATCCGGACGGGCCGCGAATCAGGATGCCGGTGCCGCCCAGAGCGCAGCAGGCCGCGTGGAGGGTGACCATCAGGCGTGGAGCTGGCGCGGCGCGGCCGGCAGGCGCACGATGAATCGCGCACCGCGGACGGTGGGCTCGCCATCCTCGTCGGGCGCGCCGGGCCGGTTCTCGGCGCGAATCGTACCGCGATGGGCTTGCACGATCTGGCGGGAGATCGAGAGGCCCAGACCCGAATTCTGGCCGAAGCCCTGCTCGGGGCGGTCGGTGTAGAAGCGCTCGAAGATCCGCTCCAGGGCGTGCTCGGGGATGCCGGGCCCCTCATCCTCGCAGACCAGCTCGACCTCGCCCCGAACCCGGCGCAGCACCACCCGGACCTTCGCGTCGGTGGGCGAGAACGAGCGGGCATTGTCGAGGAGGTTGTTGACCACCTGGCCGAGCCGGCTGTCGTGGCCGATGATCGTGAACGGCGCATCGTGATCCGACGCGGTCGCCTCCACGTCGAGCTGGATCAGGCAATCCTTGGGACGGCGCCGCTCGTTGGCCACCGACACCACAGTCGTGAGCAGCCGCTTGAGGTCGACGCGCCGTGCCTCGGCGCGCGCCAGCTCGGCATCGAGGCGCGAGGCGTCCGCGATGTCGCTGATGAGCCGGTCGAGGCGCTTCACGTCATGCTGGATGATCGCCATCAACCGGCCGCGCGAATCATCGCTCTTGGCCAGCGGCAGCGTCTCGACGGCGCTCCGGAGCGAGGTCAGCGGGTTCTTCAGCTCGTGGCTCACATCCGCGGCGAAGCTCTCGATGGCATCGATGCGTCGATAGAGTGCCTGCGTCATGTCGCGCAGGGCGCCGGAGAGGTGGCCGATCTCGTCGGTGCGCTCGGTGAAATCCGGGATCTCCTCGCGCGTCTTGATGCCCATGCGCACCTTCTCGGCGGCCTCCGCCAGCCGCCGCACGGGGCCGGCGATCGCACCCGCGAGCAAGAAGGACAGCACGACCATCACGGCCGAGGCGACGAGAAAGACCTGCAGCAGACCGAATCGCTCCGACGCGATCACGCGGTCGATGGCGTCGCCCTGGGTCGAGATCAGAAGCGCGCCGCGGACGGACCCGGCCCGGTGGATCGGCACGGCGACCGACACGGTGGTCTCGCCGAGCTTGTTGCGGCGCACCAGGCTGCCACGATTGCCGCCGAGCGCCGCCTGGACCTCGCGCAGCGAGTGACCATTCACCGGGCCGGTCTCCTCCGTCTGCTCGCTGCGGCCGCGGAACAGGCCGCCCAGTTTCGTCTGGACCGCCTCGAAGGCGGATTCGAGCATGCCCGGCTTGTGCGGCTTGGGCTCGAGCGGGTCGGGGCGGCCCGCGTCGCCGCGCTTAAACAGGGTCCGCGTGTCGAACAGGAGGCCACCCTCCTGATCGTAGACGCGGGCGCGGTTCCCCGTCGGGGTCACGAGACGCGAGAGGAGCGGCGCCACCTTCTCGGGATTGAGCGAGAAGGCGAGCGGCTGCGATTCCTCCTCGACGGCCTCGCCGGCCTGCTGCTGGAGCAGCTTGTCGGGGTCGATGCGGATCGTGTCGGTGTCGACGGAGGCCGAGGCCGCGATCGCGCCCGCGATGATCTCGCCCTGGATCGCGAGGCTCTGGATCCGGGCCTGGATCAGACCCTGGCGGAACTGGTTCAGGTAGAGGAACCCGACGAGCAGCGCGATCAGTCCGACGAGGTTGAGGACGACGATGCGGCGCGTCAGGCTCGACGAGGCGCGCTGCCCGACCGCGTCCCAGAGGGCGCGCGGCCAGGCGAGAGGTCGGGACAGGGTCTGCGCCAGGGATGTCCGGGGCTGCGCATCCTCGGTCTGGACGGGGGTACGGGCGATCACGCGGCGGAACCCTGGATCACGCCTCCTTGAACCGGTAGCCGACGCCGTAGAGCGTCTCGATCATGTCGAAGCTCTGATCGGTCACCTTGAACTTCTTGCGCAGTCGCTTGATGTGGCTGTCGATCGTCCGATCATCGACATAGACCTGATCGTCGTAAGCCGCGTCCATGAGGGCGTTCCGGCTCTTCACCACGCCGGGCCGCTGGGCGAGCGCCTGGAGGATCAGGAACTCCGTCACGGTCAGCGTCACCGGCTCGCCCTTCCACGTGCAGGTGTGGCGCTCCGGATCCATCATCAGCGCACCGCGCTCCAGCGAGCGGGCCGCCACCTCGGCCTCGCCCCGGGGGGCACCGCCGGGCGCCTCCTTGGCGAAGCGCCGGAGCACAGCCTTCACGCGCTCCACGAGAAGGCGCTGCGAGAACGGCTTATGGATGAAGTCGTCCGCGCCCATCTTGAGCCCGAACAGCTCGTCGATCTCCTCGTCCTTCGACGTCAGAAAGATCACGGGAAGGTCCGATTTCTGCCGCAGGCGTCGGAGAAGCTCCATGCCGTCCATGCGCGGCATCTTGATATCGAAGATGGCGAGGTCCGGCGGCGAATGGCGCAGACCGTCGAGGGCGGAGGCGCCGTCCGTGTAGGTCTGGATGCGGTAGCCTTCGGTCTCAAGCGCGATCGACACAGAGGTGAGAATGTTCCGGTCGTCGTCGACGAGGGCGATGGTCGGCATGCGCGGTCCCTGACTGAACGGGCTCAGGCGCGGTCGCGGCTCTACGCACAGGCCGCGCCACGTCCCGGCCCCCAAGGGGCAGACAAAAACGCGAGCCGGGCGGTTTCGGCGCAGCCCGGCGCGCGCAGAGGGACAGGTGCTTTAGTACGGCCGATCGGAAAAAGCGAGCGGCGGTCATAGCTTGGCCGTAACGGCCGATCTGACGCGGCCCGGGCTCCTCGCGTGCCGGCCGCCGCCCCGCTAACGTGCCGGGTGGTGGCGGCGGCATTCCGGAACGGGAGAAAACCGATGGGCGAGACGATGACAGAGGGGCCCGGACCGGGCGGTCCGGCCCGCCCTCTGCCGGCGCAGGATGCGCCGTTCGATGCGATCGGCCTGTCGCGCCACCTGCTGCGCAGCATCCGCTCCGGCGCGCTGGCGACGCTCGATGCCGAGGGAACCCCCTTCGCGTCGCTCGTGACCATCGCCACCGATATGGACGGGACCCCGCTGATGCTGCTGTCGCGGCTCTCGGCGCATACCCGCAACCTGCTGGCCACGCCGCGCTGCTCGCTGCTCTTCGCGCAGACCGGCAAGGGCGATCCCCTCGCCCATCCCCGGCTGACCGTGGTCGGCCGCGCGGCCCAGACCACCGAGGCGCGGGCGCGGGGGCGGTTCCTGGCTCGCCACCCGAAGGCCAAGCTCTATGCCGACTTCCCGGATTTCGGCTTCTTCGCCCTGGATCCGGAGGCCGGCCATCTCAACGGCGGCTTCGCCAAGGCGGCGACGCTCACGCGGGACCAGCTCCTCCTCGATCTCACCGGGGCGGAGGCCGTCGTGGCGGGCGAGCGCGGCGCCGTGGAGCACATGAACGCCGACCATGCGGACGCGCTGGCGCTCTATGCCGCCGGCTCCGGTGCGGAGGCCGGGCTGCCGTGGCGGCTCACCGGCCTCGATCCCGAAGGCATGGACCTGATGGCCGGCGACCGCACCGCCCGGGTGACCTATCCCGAGCGCGTCTCCGACATGGGTGCGCTGCGGAAAAGCCTTGTTGCCATGGCCGCGCGGGCGCGCGCGACCGGCGCCGGCGCGTGAACGCGCAAGGACTTCACGATCAGGCATGGCGAAAGGTCGCTGGGTGCCCCATATCGGCGGGATGAGCGACACCCAGACAGATACCTACCCCTTCAGCCTCGACGTGGAACCGGTCGGCGAGAGCGGCTCCCTGTTTCAGTGGAGCATCCGCAAGCACGGCAAGCTGCACCAGCGCTCGGACCGCAAGCACCCGACCGAGGCCAAGGCCCGCTCTCACGGCGAGGCCGAGATCGAGCGCCTGATCCGCGACCGCGGCCGCTGAGCGGACCGCTTGGTCGTCGGCGAGAGACGCATCCCTGACCGGGGGCCGGATCGTTCCGGCCCCCGTCGTCTATGATCCGGCCCAAAGACAGGATGGCGCGCGGGCGCCGGCCGCGCTTGGCGCCTCCCCGCGGCGCTGCTATCTCGCGCGGGAGCCGATCCATCCGAACACGCCCCGACGTCAGACGGTGCGCGCCGGCGCGCGCCCGAACGGAATGCCGATGACAGCCCCGATCGAATCCATCCGCAACTTCTCGATCGTCGCGCATATCGACCACGGCAAATCGACCCTGGCGGACCGGCTGATCCAGGCCACCGGCACCGTCGCGCTGCGCGACATGTCCGAGCAGATGCTCGACTCGATGGATATCGAGAAGGAGCGCGGCATCACCATCAAGGCGCAGACCGTGCGCCTGGAATACAAGGCGCAGGACGGCAAGGACTACGTTCTCAACCTGATGGACACGCCAGGCCACGTGGACTTCGCCTACGAAGTGTCCCGCTCGCTCGCCGCCTGCGAGGGCTCGCTCTTGGTGGTGGACGCCTCGCAGGGCGTGGAGGCGCAGACGCTCGCCAACGTCTATCAGGCCCTCGACGCCAACCACGAGATCGTCCCGGTCCTCAACAAGGTCGACCTGCCGGCCGCCGAGCCGGACCGGGTGAAGGAGCAGATCGAGGAGGTGATCGGCCTCGACGCCTCCGACGCCGTGCCGATCTCGGCCAAGACCGGCCTCAACATCGAGGCCGTGCTGGAGGCGATCGTCACGCGCCTGCCGCCGCCGAAGGGCAAGAGCGATGCGCCCCTCAAGGCGCTCCTCGTGGACAGCTGGTACGACGCCTATCTCGGCGTCGTGGTGCTGGTGCGGATCATCGACGGCACCCTCAAGAAGGGCATGACCATCCGCATGATGGGCGCCGACGCCGTCTACGGCGTCGACCGGATCGGCGTGTTCCGGCCGAAGATGGCCGATATCGACGCCCTCGGCCCGGGCGAGGTCGGCTTCTTCACCGGCTCGATCAAGGAAGTGGCCGACACCCGCGTCGGCGACACCATCACCGAGGACAAGCGCCAGACCACCGAGATGCTGCCGGGTTTCAAGGAAGTTCAGGCGGTGGTGTTCTGCGGCCTGTTCCCGGTGGACGCGGCCGAGTTCGAGAACCTGCGCTCGGCCATGGGCAAGCTGAGGCTCAACGACGCTTCGTTCTCCTACGAGATGGAGACGTCGGCCGCCCTCGGCTTCGGCTTCCGCTGCGGCTTCCTCGGGCTCCTGCACCTGGAGATCATCCAGGAGCGGTTGGAGCGCGAGTTCAACCTCGACCTGATCTCCACGGCGCCCTCGGTGGTCTACCGCTTGAAGATGCGCGACGGCGAGACCAAGGAACTGCACAACCCGGCCGACATGCCGGACATCATGAAGATCGAGTCGATCGAGGAGCCGTGGATCCGCGCCACGATCCTGACGCCCGACGAGTATCTCGGCGGCGTGCTGAAGCTCTGCCAGGACCGCCGCGGCGTGCAGATCGACCTCAACTACGTCGGCAAGCGCGCCATGGTGGTCTACGACCTGCCGCTGAACGAGGTGGTGTTCGACTTCTACGACCGGCTGAAGTCGATCTCGAAGGGCTACGCCTCCTTCGACTACCACGTGTCGGACTATCGCGAGGGCGACCTCGTCAAGATGTCGATCCTGGTGAACGCCGAGCCGGTGGACGCCCTCTCGATGCTGGTCCATCGCACCCGCGCCGAGTCGCGCGGCCGGGCCATGTGCGAGAAGCTGAAGGACCTGATCCCCCGCCACCTGTTCCAGATCCCCGTCCAGGCGGCGATCGGCGGCAAGATCATCGCCCGCGAGACCATCCGGGCTTTGTCGAAGGACGTCACCGCGAAGTGCTACGGCGGCGACATCTCGCGCAAGCGCAAGCTCCTCGACAAGCAGAAGGAAGGCAAGAAGAAGATGCGCCAGTTCGGGCGCGTCGAGATCCCCCAGGAGGCGTTCATCGCCGCCCTGAAGATGGACGATTGAGGCGTCCCGCGTTTCCCCCTCCCCCGCTTCGGGGAGGGTGGTGCGCAGGCTACCCTGGCGGCAGCACGTCGATCTGGATGCCCGAATAATACGCCGCCAGATTGGCGATATCGGCGTCCGAGAGCTCCTTGGCCACCACGGTCATGATCTCGTTCTGCCGCTTGCCGTCGCGGTAATCGGTGAGCGCCTTCACGAGATAGGGCTCCACCTGCCCGGCGAGGTTCGGCGCCTCCGGCAGCTTCGAGAGCCCGTCCATCCCGTGACAAGTCTGGCAGGCGGTCGCGCGCTTCTTGCCCGCGGCCGCGTCGCCGGCCTGGGACGAGAGCGGAACGAGCGTGGCGGCGAGGACGAGAAGCGGACGGATCATCGGGCGGGCTCAGGATGGATCTGGGTGACGCTTGCGCGAACGGTCAACGAAGGTGGCGCGGGTCCCCTCTCCCGCACGGGAGAGGGGGCGCATCGCGGTTGTCCGCGACGGGGACGTCCCCCCGAGAGAGGCGCCCCGTCGCAAAAAACTATTTCTCGTAGGAGATCCGGTAGACCGCCCCGGCGGAATCGTCGGAGACCAGCAGAGAGCCGTCCAGCATCACCGCCACGTCTACCGGGCGCCCCAGATACTCGCCGTCGCCGGTGAGCCAGCCCTCCGCGAAGGGCTTGACCGATTCGACCTTCCCGTCGGCCCCGAGCTTGGCGAACATCACCCGTGCGCCCACCGGCTCGGTGCGGTTCCAGGAGCCGTGCTCGGCGATGAAGATCCCGCCCTTGTACGAGGCCGGGAATTGCTTGCCGTTGTAGAAGGTCATGCCGAGATCGGCGGCGTGCGGTGCGAGTTCCGCCACTGGCGCGACCGCGTCGGCGGGCGGCGTCTGATCCTTGTACTCGACCGTGCGGACCGAGCCGCCGCCGAACCACGGGAAGCCGAAATTCTGACCCGCCTTGGTGGCGTGGTTCAGCTCGCCCGGCGGCTTGTCGTCGCCCATGCCGTCAACTTGGTTGTCGGTGAACCAGAGCGTCTTGTCGGTGTTGAAATCCATCCCCACCGAGTTGCGGATGCCGGTGGCGTAGACCTCGCGGTTCTTCCCGTCGGCGTCGATCCGGATGATGCCGCCGATGCCGGACTTCTTGTACAGGTCCAACTTCTCCGGCGGCGGTACATTGTACGGCTGGCCGAGCGCGATGTAGGTCTTGCCGTCCGGCCCGACCCTGCAGACCCGGGCGGTGTGATTGAAGCTCTCCTCGGAAGCCGGGATGAGCTCGCCCTGCTTGACCAGCACGCCAGCGGCGACGTCCGGGTTCTCGTAGAAGAACTCGGCGGCCGGGAAGGCCAGGACCCGGTTCTGCTCCACCACGGTGAGCACGCCGTCCTTCGAGAAGCAGACGCCGTTCGGGATCTTGAACTCGATGCCCGGCGCGAAGGCGCGGACCTCGTCGGCGACCCGATCCTTGTCGCGGTCGGTCACCGTGTAGATCTTGCTCTTGCGCGTGCCCACGAACAGCACCCCGGCATTGGGGCCGACCGCGATGGCGCGGGCATCCGGCACCACGGCGTAGAGATCGATCTTGAAGCCGTCGGGCAGCTTGATCTTCGACAGGTTCTTGCGGATCGCATCGGCGCGGCGGCCGGTCTGCGGGATCTCGGGTGCGGCCTGCGTGTTCGTGCTGTGGAAACCCTCGAGCTTCTCGAGGTCGTCGGTCTTGGCCTTGGTCTCGGCGGGGGCGGCCCCCTGCGCCAGAGCGGAAGCCGCGAGCGCGGGCATGGCGACGCCCGCCAACAGAGCGGCGACTATCAGTGATCGCATCGGTCAAAGTCCTCCCGGCCGCCCTTGAACCTGGGCATTACCGGGATCAAACGATAGAGCCGCCGGATTGACCGGCAAGCCGCGTCGGTGACGCGGCATCCGGCCTGTCTCGTCAGGCGACCTTGCGCGGCACGAGGCGCTCGCTGCCGAGAGCGGCCTCCGCGCCCGACACGCCGGCCTCCGTGTACTCGGCGTCCTCGTTGACCCGCCAGACGTCGTGCCGGCGCCGACCGGCGAGGATGTTCTCCACGGTCAACATCGCGGTCATCATCGCGTGGTCCTGGTTGTTGTACTTGTGCATCCCGTTGCGGCCGACGAGGTGCAGCGTCGGGAAATCCCGCTCCAGTTCCCGCCTGACCGTGGCGACGTGGCCGGCGTAATCCTCGTCGTAGACCGGGTAGGCCTTGGACTGCCGGACCACGCAGGCATCGACTACGTCGGCCGGGTCGATCAGGCCGATCTGACCGATCTCCCGCTTGGCGAGGGCCACGAGGTCTTCGTCCGCCGCGTTCCAGAGCCCGTCGCCCTCGAAGCAGAAATATTCGAGGCCCAGGCAGGTATGGTCCTCATCCGGGACCATCTCGGGCGACCAGGAGCGGAAATTCTGCACTCGGCCGACCTTCACCGACGGATCATGGATGTAGATCCAGTTGTCGGGGAAGTTCTTCTGGGACTTGGCGATGAGAGCCACGGTCAGGAAGTCGCGGTACTTCAGGGCCCGGGCGTTGAAGGTGCTGAGCGGGCGCGGCCGGATCGAATCCACCAGTTCGCGCACCGGGGCGGAGGAGATCACGTGACGGGCCGTGAAGGTCTCGCGGGTGCCGTCGGCGCTGCGGGCCGCCACGGTCCAGATGCCGGTGGCGGGATCGTAGGCCAGGGAGTCGACACCGTGGTCGAGAAGCACGCGGCCGCCCTGCGCCTGGATCTTGGCCGCGGCCGCCTCCCACATCATGCCGGGCCCGCGGCGGGGATAGCGGAACGACTCGATCAGCGTCTTGATGACCGGGCCGCCAGCCGGGGCGCGCTTGCGCAGGCCGAGCGACCGCTTGAGCCCGTCGCGGATCGCCGCGCCGAGATCCAGGCCCTTGATGCGCTGCGCCGCCCAATCCGCCGAGATCGAATCGCACGACATGCCCCACACCTTCTCGGTGTAGGTCTTGAAGAAGATCGAGAACAGGCGCTCGCCGAACTGGTTGCGGACCCAGGCGTGGAAGTTCTTCGGGTCGGGCACCGGCCGCAGGCGGGCGTAGAGGTATGAGGCGACGCAGGCCGTGCTGGTCAGGAGACCGAGGTTCCGCAGCGCTTCAAAGGCCTTGAGGGGATACGCGTAGTACCGGCCGCGATAGTAGATCCGCGACAGGCGCGGGCGCTCGATGAAGTCGTTGGGCAGGATCTCGTCCCAGAGATCGACCACCGCCTTCGACTTCGAGAAGAACCGGTGGCCGCCGATGTCGAAGAGATAGCCGTTGTGCGAGACCGTGCGCGAGATGCCGCCGACCTGGACCGGGTCGCGCTCGAGGACGATGACCGGCCGCCCCTGCTTCGACAGCAGGTAGGCGGCGGTCAGCCCCGCCGGCCCCGCGCCGATTACCAGCGTCTCGGTGTGGTGGCTCATCCCCTGCTCCGGCGGTTCGTGGGTCGCGCGACGCGCGAAGCGCCGACCTGCCAGGAGCATGCGTCCCCGTGGTTAAAGAATCGCTGGTTTCCGAAGCAGTATCGCGCTCACGGGATGCGTTTCAGCCGTGTCACGGCGCCCGGAACATCCGGTCGGCTCTCGGCCGTGCTCGCCCTGTTTTTCAGGGCGCGATGGCGCAGCCGGGATCAGGCCGCCGGCTCGAGCCCGGCGGAGAGTGGCGCGACCCCGCGCGTATCTTCCGCCCTGAGAAGCCGGGCCGCCTGGGTGAACAGCGCGCCGGGCACGAGCAGGCAGAGGATCGGCAGGTCGAAGATGAACAGGATGCGGGCGATCGGAACGAGGAGCCACGCCGCCACAGCCAGCCGTGAGGGTCGCGGCGCGCCCGCGAGCACGACCAGGGTCAGCGCCGGCGCGACGATGGCGAGATCGTAATGCGAGACATAGGGCTGCATCATCAGGGCAGCGAGCGCCACGATGAGGAGCGAAGCCGGCTCACGGACGCCGCCGCGGAGCGCCCGCACGCCGGCCGCGAGGGCCAGGACGCTCACGCAGCCCTGGATCGTCCAGGCCGCCGCGGCGGGCAGCCCCCAGAACCGGGCGATGAAATACGGCGTGATCGATGTCTCGATCGCCCGGGCCTGGAACGCGCTGACGAAGGCGCTCTGGATCGGCATCGTCACGAGGACGAAGCGATCCCAGAGTTCCAGGCCGAACGCCGCGACCGAGATCCCGACGAGCACCGCTGTCGCCACGCCGGATGCGATCAGGCAGCGCCACCGGCCGGCGCAGAGCAGGATCAGGCCGAGGGCCGCCGCGAATTGCGGCTTCACGGTGAGGCAGGCGAAGCACAGGCCGGCAAGCCAGGGGCGCCGATCGCTCTCGCGCAGCATCGCGGTGGTGCCCAGCGCCAGAAGCCCTCCGAAATGGCCGTACATCATCATCGCCACCGCGGGCGGAGACAGGCAGACCAGGACGAGGCGGGTTTCATCCGCGGCCCTGTCGGTGAGGCGTGTCGCCCAGGCGAGGGCCGCGAGGTTCAAGCCCGTCCAGATCACGACGGCCGGCAGGAACGGCAAGCCGGCGAACGGCACCAGGAACAGGAGAGCGTGGGGCGGGTAGCTGAACAGCAGATGGGGGTCGCGGCTCAGGCCGAACGCCGTCATGACGGTCTCGGCATAGGCCGGCAGATCGGCCAGCACGCTGCCCTGGCCGGCGAGCACGAGCCGGGGCGCGATCCAGAAGTTGACGAAGTCGCGGCCGAGCGGCGCGCCCATCATCCAGCCGTGGAAGATCCACGGCCGCACGGACAGCCACGTCGCGAGGGAGATGGCGAGGCCGGCACCGACGATCCCGAGCTGCGCGCGACTCAAGGTGGCAGTCTTCATGCCCGGGCGGCCCTATGCCCCCTGACGCGAGGCGGGTCAGGCAGGCCCGGCGAGACTAAGTGGCGCTCGCTGAAGTTCGGTTAATCGGCCCTCGATGGAGAACCACGCGAAGGCGCAGGCCGGCCTCCTTGACCGCACGTTAAGGCGAGCTGCGCGACGGTCGGATCGAGGGCATTTGCCGCCCGTCTGGGTGACCACCATGCCCGCTTCGGCGCAGCCGCTCTCCCGAACGCCGTCCCGGATCGCGCCCCGCACGATCCTGTGGTTGCTCGTCGCGCTGTGCCTCGCGACGCTGCACAAGCCCGACGCCGTCTGGGAGACGATCCGGCACCTGCGCCTGCCCGACACCGACGATGCCATGCGCCTCGTGGAGGTGCGTGATCTCCTCGCCGGCCAGGGCTGGTTCGACAACGTCCAGTACCGTTTCCTGGCGCCGGCGGGCGTTCCGAGCCACTGGTCACGCCTCGTGGACGCGCCGATCGCCGGGATGATCCTGGCTCTGACGCCGATCGCCGGCCGGACCTTGGCCGAAGGTCTCACCGCCGCTCTGTGGCCGGTGCTGCTGTTCGGCCTGTATGGCTGGGTGCTCTACCGCGGCGTGCGGCACAGCTTCGGAAGCCGCGCGGCCCTGCTGGCGATCTTGGTGGCAACCCAGACCTTCGGCGTCACGATCCAGTTCCAGCCGGGCCGGATCGACCACCACAACCTCCAGATCCTGGCGATCCTCGGTCTTGCCGTCTGCATGATCCGCGGCGGCCTGCGGTGTGGCCTCATCGGCGGCGGCTTGGCGGCCGTTTCGCTCGCGATCGGGCTGGAGGGGCTGCCCTCCGTCGGCCTGGCCGCCCTCTATCTCTCGGGCGACTGGTGCCTGCGCGGCCGCCCCGCACGCCCCACACTGACCGGGTTCGGTCTGGGCCTCGGGGTTTCGGCGCCCCTTCTGTTCGCCGTGCAGACGGCACCCGGCCTCTGGCCGGTGTCACGGTGCGACGCGCTCTCGCCCCCCTGGCTCTGGCTGGCCCTGGGCGGCCTGATCTTCGCGCTCTGCGCCACCGCGCTTGGGCGCCGCCTCGTCACGGTTCGGGCGCGTGGCGCCCTCGCGGCGCTGTGCGGTGTCGTGATGCTGGGCGGCTTCGCCCTCGCCTTTCCGACATGCCTCGGCGGCCCCTTTCCCGGCATGACGACGCTGGTGCGGGATCACTGGCTGCTGACGGTCAACGAGATGACCTCGGTGCCGAAATTCGTAGCCCGCGGCCAGTGGGAGGCTCTGGTCTTCCATCCCGTGGTGCTGCTCGCGAGCCTCACCGCCGCATGGATGAGCTGGCGCGGACCGGAGCGGCGCGCTTGGTCCGTGGCGGCGCTGTTCCTGTGGCCGGGCCTGATCCTCGGCCTCTTCCAGTTCCGCGGCCTCTACATTGCGTCCGGTTTCGTGCCGCTGGTCGCCGGTGTCGTGCTCGACCGCGCCCTCACGCGCCCCGCAGCGCCCGCCGCAGGCATGCCGCGCTGGGGCATCGCGCTTCTCGGGATCTTCCTGGTGAGCACGCTGTGGATGATCCCGGCGATCCTCGCCGCGCTGATCATCCCCGATGCACGCACCGCGCCCGATCCCGGCAGCACCGCTGCCTGTCAGAGCGACGCGGCCTTGCAACCCCTGGCGAAGCTCCCGCCGGGGACCGTGCTGGCCCCGATCTTCATGGGACCGTCGATCCTGCTGCGCACGCCGCATAGGATCGTGGCGGCGCCCTACCACCGCGCCATCCCGGGTCTGACCGCGGCGATCGAGGGGCTGGGCGGGACCGAAGCGGATCTGGATCGGGTGCTGACGGCGTTCGGAATCCGCTATCTGGTGGCCTGCCCGGGCCGGCCGGCCGACGACCTCCAGGCCGAGCCGGCATTCGCCACGCGGCTCGCGGGCGGGACGGCGCAATCCGACCGGCTCGCGCCCGTGGACCTGCCCGGGCCTCTGAAGGTCTGGCGGGTGACCCGCTGACGGTCAGAGGAGGCGCCGGTCCAGCCGGATGATCCGGCAGGGATCGCCGGCTTTGGCGGACGGCGCGTGCGGCGCGCGGATCAGCAGCGCCTCGGAGCGTCCGAGGACGGCCAGCATCGAGGAATCCTGGCGCTGCTCGGGCATCGCCACCGGCAGGCGGCCCGGCTCCAGGGCGAGGCTCGCGCGCAGGTAGTCGGCGCGGCCGTCATTGGCCGGGAGGTCGCGGCCGAGCTCCGCCGGCTCGCTGCGGTCGGCGCCCGCCCGGGGGTCGCCCTGAAGAGCACGGATCGCCGGGACCACGAACAGCAAGCCACACACGATGGACGAGACCGGGTTGCCCGGCAGCCCGATCACCAGCATGTCGCCGAGACGCCCGTGCATCAGCGGCTTGCCCGGCCGGAGCGCGACACGCCAGAAACCGAGTTCCAGCCCCTCCTTGGCGAGGGCCGCCTGCACGAGATCGTGGTCGCCCACCGACGCGCCCCCGAGGGTCACCAGCAGGTCGGCCCGGGCTACGCGCGCCCTTCGCAGGGCATCCGCCAGAGCCCCGTGATCGTCGGCCGCGATGCCGAGATCGATGATCTCGGCCCCGGCCTCAGCGGCCAGGGCGCCGAGCGCGAGGCCGTTCGAGGCGACGATCTGGTCCCAGGCCGGCATCGCGCCCGGCGTCACGAGCTCGTCGCCGGTGGCGAGGATCGCGACGCGCGGTCGGCGCCGGACGGACAGGCGCGGATGGCCGGCGGCGGCGGCGAGGGCCAGTCGGCGCGCGTCGAGGCTCATCCCGGCCGTCAGCAGGGTCTCGCCCGCGGTGAAATCGAGGCCGGGGCGGCGGATGAAGCGGTTCGACGCCACCGGTTCCACCACGCGGACGCTGCCGCCGTCAGCCTCTGCGTCCTCCTGAATCAGGATCGCATCCGCGCCGTCCGGCACCGGTGCACCGGTGAAGATCCGCACCGCCTCGCCCGGGCCGATGCGGCCGGTGAAGCCGTGACCGGCCGCGCTGGTGCCGATCAACCGCAGGTCGGCGCCCGGCATGGCGGCATCGGCGCTGCGCACCGCGTAGCCGTCCATGGCGGAGGCAGGGAACGGCGGCTGCGTGCGGGAGGCGATGATATCGGCGGCGAGCGTCCGGCCGGCGGCCTCGGCCAGCGCTATGGTCTCGGATTCGACCGGATGCGTGACGCTCGCCAGAACCCGCGCCAGCGCTTCGGCAACCGGGATCAGACCGCTCATTCGGCGGCCCGGTAGGCGCCGGAGCGGCCGCCATCCTTGGCGGTCAGCCGGATGCCCTCGATCCGCATGCCACGGTCGACGGCCTTCACCATGTCGTAGACCGTGAGACACGCCACCGAGACGGCGGTGAGCGCCTCCATCTCGACGCCGGTGGGACCCTGGACCCGGACCTCCGCGGCGATGCGCAGGCCGGGCAGCGCGTCCTCGGGCTCGATCTCCACCCGCACCTTGGACAGGAGCAGCGGATGGCAGAGCGGGATCAGCTCGTGGGTGCGCTTGGCCGCCATGATCCCGGCGAGACGCGCGGTGCCGATCACGTCGCCCTTCTTGGCGTCCCCCTCGCGAATCAGCGCCAGGGTCTCGGGCCTCATCACGATGCGGCCCTCGGCCCGCGCGGTCCGGTCGGTGGCGGGCTTGTCGGTGACGTCGACCATGTTGGCCGCGCCGCTGGTGTCGAGATGGGTGAGCGTCGAGCCCGGCTGCATCGCTCAGCCCTTCTTCCGGGGCTTGCCGGATCGCAGATCCGAATCACCGAACAGCAGCGTGTGGGTCGCCGCGGTCACGTCCGCCTGCCGCATCAGGCTCTCGCCGACCAGCACGACGCCGAGCCCGTGCTGGCGGAGCCGCTCCACGTCGGCATGGCCGCCGATGCCGCTCTCGGCCACCGCGATCCGGTCGGCCGGGATGCCGGGCGCGAGGCGGATCGCCGTCTCGAAGGAGACCTCGAAGGTCTTGAGGTTGCGGTTGTTGATCCCGATCAAAGCCGTGCCCAGGGGAACGGCCCGCGCGAGCTCGGATTCGTCGTGGACCTCGACCAGGACATCCATCCCGAGAAGGTGCGCCGTCTCGACCAGCGCCACGGCCTCCTCGTCGTCGAGACAGGCCATGATGACGAGGATGCAGTCGGCCCCCCAGGCGCGGGCCTCGTAGACCTGGTAGGGCTCGAACAGGAAATCCTTGCGCAGGACCGGCAGCCCGCAGGCCGCGTGCGCCTGGGTCAGGTATTCCGGCCGCCCCTGGAACGAGGGCTCGTCGGTCAGGACCGACAGGCAGGTCGCGCCCCCGGCCTCGTAGGCGGCCGCCAGGGTGGCGGGGTCGAAATCGGCCCGGATCAGGCCCTTGGAGGGCGAGGCCTTCTTCACCTCGGCGATGAGCGCCGGGCGTCCCGCGGCGAGATGGGCGCGGATCGCCGCCGCGAAGCCCCGCACCGGCTCCGCCTGCGCCACCTTGCGCTCGAGCTTGGCGAGCGGCACGCGCAGCTTCGCCTCGGCGATCTCGCGGCGCTTGTAGGCCTCGATGCGGGCCAGCACGTTCGGCCGCTCAGGCGGCGTCTCGGACGCGGTCTCGTGCTTCGCCTCGTGCGTGAGCGAACTCATCGGCCCTCCTGTCCATGGGAGCGGTCGTTCGAGGCCTGGACGAGACGGGCGAGGGTCGCCCGCGCCGCCCCGGAATCGATGGCATCCTGCGCCTGCGCGAGCCCGTCCGCCAGGGCCGGGGCAGCCCCCGCGACGACGAGTGCCGCCGCCGCATTGAGAACCGCGATGTCCCGGTAGGCGTTGCGTGCCCCCGCCAGGACGGCCTGCAGCGCCCGGGCATTGTCGGCGGGATCGCCGCCGCGCAGCTCCTCGGGCGCGCGCAGGGTCAGCCCGAGCTCCCGCGGATCGATGGTGAAGCGAGAGAACCCGCCATCCTGGAAGGCGATGACCTGGGTCGGGCCGGTGACGGTGATCTCGTCGAGACCGTCGGATCCGTGGACGGTCCAGACGCGGCGGCTGCCGAGTTCCGCCAGGACCCGGGTCAGCGGCTCGGCGAGCGCCTCATGGGCGACGCCGAAGAGCTGGTAGCCGACTCCGGCCGGATTGCAGAGCGGCCCCAGCAGGTTGAAGATCGTCCGCACGGGCAGTTCCGAGCGCACCGCCGCCACGTGGCGCATGGCCGGGTGATGGGCCTGCGCGAACAGGAAACACAGCCCGGCCTCCGCCAGGCAGCGCGCCTGGCTCTCGGCATCGAGGCCGAGCCGGACGCCGAGGGCGGCGAGCACGTCGGCTGCGCCGGAGCGCGAGGTCGCCGCGCGGTTGCCGTGCTTGGCCACCGGCACGCCGCAGGCCGCAACCAGGATGGCCGCCAGGGTCGAGACGTTCACGCTGCCGGAATGGTCGCCGCCGGTGCCGACCACGTCGATGGCGTTGTCCGGCGCCGCGATGCGCGTCATGCGCGCCCGCATGGCCTCGGCCGCGCCGACGATCTCCTCGACGGTCTCGCCGCGCACCTTCAGGGCGGCCAGGAAGGCGCCGGCCTGGACGGGGGTCACCTCGCCCGACAGCAGGTCGTCGAAGGCTGCGCGCGCTTCGGCGCGATCGAGGGCGAGGCCCCCGGCGACCTTGGCGAGATGGGGTCTGAAACTGTCCATGGGTTCTGTCGGAGGGCCGCCCCGGCCTCCGGGCGTCAATGCACGTCGGAGCGGGTCCTGTCACGCGCCGCGTGCCACGCTGCGGCGAGATCCAGGAAGTTCTTCACGATCTCCGTGCCGTGCTGCGAGCGGATGCTTTCCGGATGGAACTGCACGCCGTGGAGCGGGCGCTCGGCGTGTTCCAGGCCCATGATCAGGCCGTCCGCCTCCGCGGTGACCCGGAGCGCCTCCGGGCAGCTCGCACGGTCGACCACGAGCGAGTGGTAGCGCGTCGCCTCGAAACTGTCGTTCAGGCCGCGGAACAGGCCGCGGGCGCCGTGCCGGATCGTCGAGACCTTGCCGTGCAGCGGCAGCGGCGCCCGCACCACGTCGCCCCCGAACGCCTGCCCGATCGCCTGTAGGCCGAGGCAGACGCCGAAGATCGGGATCTCGTCGGACAGCTCCCGGACCACGTCCAGGCACACGCCGGCCTCGTTCGGCGTGCAGGGACCGGGCGAGAGCACGATCGCGTCCGGCGCCTTGGCGCGGATCTCCGGCACGGTGAGCGTGTCGTTGCGCACGACCTCGATCGCACCGCAGAGCGGGCCGATCAGATGGACCAGATTCCACGTGAAGGAATCGTAGTTGTCGATGACGAGGACGTTGGGCATGGCGGCGGCACGCTCGGGCATGCAGGCGATGTGACCGCTCGGGGCGGAGCGGTCAACCGGGCGCAACGCGCGAAGATTCCTTCCCACCCGGAGACCTCATCCTGTGGTGACCGCGTCAGCGGGCCTCGCGGGAGTGCTTCACGGATCGCAGAGCTGGCTGGAGGGCTCCTTCGAGGCTGCTGCGCAGCACTCAGGATCAGGTCGCGTGCGGAAGAGCCCGACGCACCGCCCTCTACTGCCCCCGCTTCGCCTGCGCGGCGAAGCGCACCGCCTCCTCGGCGGCGCGGAACAGGGCCTTGGCCTTGTTGACGCATTCCTGCTGCTCGGATGCGGGATCCGAATCGTAGACGATTCCGGCGCCGGCCTGGACGTGCATGCGCCCGTCCTTCACCACGGCCGTGCGCAGGACGATGCAGGTGTCCATCTCGCCGCGCGCGCCGAAATAGCCGATGCAGCCGGCATAGGGGCCGCGCTTCTCGCGCTCCAGCTCGTCGATGATCTCCATGGCCCGCACCTTCGGGGCCCCCGAGACCGTGCCGGCCGGGAACCCCGCCGCCAGGGCGTCCAGGGGATCGTGGCGCGGATCGAGGTCGCCCTCGACGTTCGACACGATGTGCATGACTTGGCTGTAGCGCTCGATGAAGAACGAGTCGGTCACCCGCACGCTGCCGATCCGCGAGACCCGGCCGGCATCGTTGCGGCCGAGGTCGAGCAGCATCAGGTGCTCCGCCCGCTCCTTCGGATCGGCGAGCAGTTCCTCGGCGAGCGCCGCGTCCTCGGCCGGAGTCGCGCCGCGGCGGCGGGTTCCGGCGATGGGCCGCACCGTCACGGTGCCTTCGCGCACCCGCACCAGGATTTCCGGGGACGAGCAGACGATCTGGAAGGTCTCGAAATCGAGGTAGCAGAGGAACGGCGCCGGATTGGTGCGCCGGAGCGAGCGGTACAGGCTGAAGGCCGGCAGGGTGAACGGCGCCGAGAACCGCTGGGACAGGACCACTTGGAACACGTCGCCCGCGACGATGTACTCCTTGGCCCGCGCCACCATGGCGAAGAAATCCTCCGGCGGCGTGTTCGAGACCGGCTCGGGGTGGGCGACCGCGGAGAGGTCGATCCGCGCCTCGATCGGCAGCGGTCCCTCGAGGGCGGCCGCCACCCGGTCGAGGCGCTGGAGCGCGTCCTCGTAGGCCGCCCGCGCCTGGACACCCGCCGCCGGCCGAACCGGCGAGACCACGGTGATCAGGTCGCGCACGGCGTCGAACACCACCATCACCCGCGGGCGGATCAGGATCGCGTCCGGCACGCCGAGGGGGTCGGGGTTCGGCTCCGGAAGCCGCTCCATGGCGCGGACCATGTCGTAGCCGAGATAACCGAACAGGCCGGCCGCCATCGGCGGCAGGTCCTCGCCCTCCGCCGCGCCGATGGCGCTCTCGGCGATCAGGGCCCGCAGGCTCGCCAGGGGCGCCCGGTCGTCCGGCTCGAACTGTGTCAGATCGGCCCCGCGCGCGATGGCGGGCACACCGTCCCGGCAGCGCCAGATGAGGTCCGGATCGAGGCCGATCATCGAGTAGCGGCCGCGCACCGCGCCGCCCTCGACCGATTCGAGCAGGAAGGCCGATCCGTCGTGCCGGGCGCGCAGCTTCAGGAACGCCGCCACCGGCGTCTCCAGGTCGGCCACGAGGCTCAGTGCGACGAAGCTCGCCTGCCCGGCCTCGTAGCGTCCCGCGAAGGCCGCGTAATCGGGAGCCTCGGCCATGCCTCAGTACTCGCCGCCCAGGACGCGGCGCAGGGCCGCCGCGTCGACCTTCACGCCCGCGTTCTTCTGCACCTCGGCGATGTACTGCGACAGCACGTCGTCGGCGAGCGCGGCCTGGAAGTTCTGCGAGATCGTCTTGTCGCTCGGACTGTCGGCGACGAAGGCCGGCATGGTCGCGGCCGTCACCTTGAACACCGCCCGGGAATCCCCCGCCGCCGCGGTGCCGGCCTTGCCCACCGGCGTCGCGAAGATGAGGTTGACGTCGTCGGTGCTCAGCATGTCCTTGGCCTGGTTGCGCGACAGGTCCTGCGCCTCCTGCTGGTTGATGCCGACCTCCTTGGCCACGTCCTCCATGGACTCGCCCTTGTTGAGCTTCTCCACCAGTTCGCGCCCCTTGGCCTGGAGGCGCTTGGCGATCTCCGCGGCGGTCCAGCCGGCCTTCACGCCGTCCTTGACCTGATCGAGCGGCTTGTCGTGCGCGGGGTCGATGTTGGTGACGTCGTACCAGACGTAGCCGCCGGCCTTCGTGCGCAGGGGCTCGTTGTCGCCGCCGACTTCGGCGCGGAACAGGGCCGGCAGGGTGGTGTCGGGATCCGGGATGTCGGTGAGCTTCTTCCCTTCCGGATCCTTGCCGTTAGGGTCCACCGCCTTCACGGTGATGATCTTGAGGCCCCGCTCGGCCGCGATGTCGGTGAGCGGCTTGGCGCCGGCGCGCTGATCCTCGATGGCGTCGCGGGTCGTCTCCATCGCGTCGCGGGCGCGGGCCAGGGCCAGGCCCTTGCGGATCTCGCCCTCGACCTCCTCGAACGGCTTCACGGTGCCCGGCTCGATCTTGGTGACGCGCAGGAGCACCGTGCCGAAGCGGCCCTGGACCGGCTGGCTCACGCCCCCCTCCGGCAGCGCGAAGGCGGCGTCGGCCACCGCCTTGTCGAAGAGCTCGCTCTTGGTGAGCGTGCCCAGCGTCAGGTCCTTCTCGTCGGTGCCCCGCTCCGCGGCCACGGCCTCGAAGGTCTTGGAGCCGTCCTCGATCGCCTTGCGGGCCGCCTCGGCGGCAGCGGCGTCCGGGAACACGATCTGCTGGATCGTGCGCTTCTCAGGGCTGCCGAAACGCTCCTTGTTCAGGGTGTAGGCCGCGCGCGCATCGGCGTCGCTGATCGCGTCGGGCTTGGCCATCGACTCCGGATCCACCATCAGGAGGTTGGCGGTGCGGTATTCCGGCGCGCGGAAGCCGGACTTGTTGGCCTCGTACCAGGTCTCGAGCTCCTCGTCGGTCGGATCCGGGATCTGGCCCGCCGTCGAGGGCGTCAGCATCAGGTAGGAGGCCGCGCGGCGTTCGGTGGTGTAGCGGTGGACGGCCTCGCGCAAAGCCACCGGGACGTGCAGGTCGGACGAGACGGCCTCGGCGAGCTGGAGCCGGGCGATCACCGCGCGCTGCTCGCGCACGAACATCCCCTCGTTCAGGCCGGCGCGCTGGAGGGTCTGGTAGAAGAGCTGCGGCTCGAACTGGCCCTGCTGGTTCTGGAAGCTCTTCTCCTCGTGGATCGCCTTGATCACCGAGGAATCCGGCACCGCCAGACCGAGATCGTGCGTCTTCTGGTCGAGGGCGGCCTCGGTGATCAGCTGGGACATCACCTGCCGGTCGAGGCCGAGCATCCGCGCCTGATCGGGCGTGAGCGCGCGCTTCAGCTGCGCCTGATAGCGCTGCAGCTGGTTCTGGTAGGCCTGCCGCACCTGCTCGGTGGTGATCGGCGTGCTGCCGACGGTGGCCACGTTGTTGCTGGCGCCGCCACGGAAGAACTCCTCGACGCCGTAGATGCCGACACCGGCGATCAGAAGCGTGAAGACGACCGTCAAGACGATCTTGCCGAGCCAGTGCTGGCTGGCGTTGCGGATGCCCTGGAGCATGGTCTGTGATCGAATACCTTCGGCGGCCGACCCGTCGCCGGGCCAGCATCATCCCTGAGAGCCGACCGCGATAGACCATTCGCGTCCACAGGCAAAGGCTCGGCCGCTCCGACCCGTTTGCACGCCCAAGCTCGCTCTGGTAGGCCCCGGCAACTTCGGCAAAAGCCGCGGCGGAGTGAGGGCGGGGAATGACGCAGTCGGGGCGCAGGCCGCTGGTCGCCGGCAATTGGAAGATGAACGGCACCCGGGCCTCGATCCAGGTGGTCGAGGCGATCCGCGATCGCCTCTCGCCGGATCTCGCCTCCCGCATCGACGTGCTGATCTGCCCGCCCGCGACCCTGATCGGCTCCTGCGTGGCGGCGGCCACGGGTTCCCCCATCGCCATCGGCGGCCAGAACCTGCACGCCCGCCCGAGCGGCGCCTTCACGGGCTCGATCTCGGCCGAGATGCTCGCCGATCTCGGCGCGCAATACGTGATCGTCGGCCATTCCGAGCGGCGGGCCTATCACCACGAGACCGATGACGGGGTCCACGCCAAGGCGCTGGGCGCCCGCCGCGCCGGCCTGTGCGGCATCATCTGCGTCGGCGAGACCATCGAGGAGCGCGAGCAGGGCCGCGCCCTCGACATCGTCCGCGCCCAGCTCGCCATCGGCCTGCCGAAGGGCGCGTCGGCGGCCGACACGGTGATCGCCTACGAGCCGGTCTGGGCGATCGGCTCCGGCCGCACCCCGACCCCGCGCGACATCGCCGAGGTCCACGCGTCGCTGCGGGAGATGCTCGACAAGCTCGTGGGCGACGAGGCGCAGAAGATCCGCATCATCTACGGCGGCTCGGTGAAGCCCGGCAACGCCAAGGAACTGCTCTCGGTGGACAACGTCGACGGGGCCCTGGTCGGCGGCGCGAGCCTCGTGGCCGAGGATTTCCTGGGGATCTGCGCCGCCTACGCGTGAGCGGTCAGATCTTGAAGGCCTGACGGGCCAGGAGCCGCCAGCGCCCGCCGTCGCGGTGCCAGACCTGCAGCACGCCGATATGCACTGGCGACGTCTTCCCGTTCGAGACGACCTCACCGGAGAAGACGTGCCGGGCGATGGCGTCGTCGCCCACCACCGACACGGAGCGGTCCGACAGGGTGATGCTCGGGAAGGTCGAGCGCTTGCTCGTCAGCGTCTCGACGAAGGCTTTCTTGTCCTGGACCAGTCCGCTGGAATGGCCGTAGCTCAGCCCGTCGAGGGTCAGGGCCTCCAGGGCCGGTCCGTCGCCGGCGAGCAGCGCCTTGGTCAGGGCGTCCACCGCCTCCTCCACGGCGGCACCGTCCGGACCAGCGGCCGACCCGGGACCCGTCCGCAGCAGGACGGGCGTGGCGAGGGCAGCCGTCAGGGCTGCGCGGCGTGAGATCGGCATGGCTTCCTTCCCGAAGGGGACGGCGGATTGGTTCGCGCCGTCCTTCCGCCTGAGACAGAGCACAGCCGGCCCGTGCACGCGAGGGCTGCGGGAAACAGCCGAGGCCGGATCATAAAGTTGGCGCGGGATCGCGAGTGGTGTATGGCCGGCGCAGATTTGCGGCTGTTGCCGGGAGCACCGGCCGCCGCGCGCCCGCGCCGGTTCCCGGAACCGGCCGTCCGGGATCGCCGCGCGAACCTGAAGACGTTTTCGGAATACCGATGCAGACCGTCCTGATCGTCGTCCACCTCATCATCGTGCTCGCGCTGATCGGCGTCGTGCTGCTCCAGCGTTCGGAGGGCGGCCTCGGGCTGGGCGGCGGCGGCAGCGGCGGCGTCGCGGGGTTCATGACCGGCCGCGGCCAGGCCAATGCCCTGACCCGCGCCACCGCGATCCTGGCGGCCCTGTTCTTCGCCACCAGCCTGCTGCTCGCGGTGCTCTCCCATCGCTCGCAGGCGCCGAAGTCGATCCTCGACACCGGCGCGCCGCAGAGCGCGGGTCAGCCGGCCAAGCAGCCGACCGGCGCCGACAACCTGCTCGACACGCTGCGCCAGCAGCAGGACCGGGCGCCCGCCACCGCGCCGGCCCAGCCGGCCCCGGCCCAGACCGCCCCGGCCCCGGCCCAGCCGGCGGTCCCGGACGCGCCGCAGTCGCGCTGAGGGCGTGCGCCGCCCGCGGCGCCGCGTCCCACCCCATCACCTTCGGATCGGCGCCACACCGATCCGTCCCATGCGCCGCGCGATCCCCAGGCCCGACACGGGCCGGGGCATTCGCCGTTTGGCAAACGTCAGCACCTTCTTTATGGACCGAGGCCCATGACGCGGTACGTTTTCATCACCGGCGGCGTGGTTTCCTCACTCGGCAAAGGGCTCGCCTCGGCAGCCCTGGCGGCGGTGCTCCAGGCCCGCGGCTACCGGGTCCGGATGCGCAAGCTCGACCCCTATCTCAACGTCGATCCGGGCACGATGAGCCCGACCCAGCACGGCGAGGTCTTCGTCACCGACGACGGCGCCGAGACCGACCTCGACCTCGGCCATTACGAGCGCTTCACCGGCGTGCCGGCGAGCCGGGCCGACAACATCACCACGGGCCGGATCTACCAGGACATCATCGCCAAGGAGCGGCGGGGCGACTATCTCGGCGCCACGATCCAGGTGATCCCGCACGTCACCAACGCCATCAAGGACTTCGTCCTCGAGGGCAACGACAGCTTCGACTTCGTGCTGGTCGAGATCGGCGGCACGGTGGGCGACATCGAGGGCCTGCCGTTCTTCGAGGCGATCCGCCAGCTCGGCCAGGAGCTGCCCCGGGGCACCTGCTGCTACGTGCACCTGACGCTGCTGCCCTACATCCCGTCCGCCGGCGAGCTGAAGACCAAGCCGACGCAGCACTCCGTGAAGGAGTTGCGCTCCATCGGCATCCAGCCCGACATCCTGCTCTGCCGCTGCGACCGGCCGATCCCCGTCGAGGAGCGGCGCAAGCTCGCGCTGTTCTGCAACGTCCGCGAGACCGCGGTGATCGAGGCGCTCGACGTCGCGTCGATCTACGAGGTGCCCCTCTCCTATCGGACCGCCGGGCTCGACCGGGAGGTGCTCGGCCATTTCGGCCTGGAGCACGGCGAGGAGCCGGATCTCGGCCGCTGGCAGACCATCGCCGAGCGGGTGCGCAATCCCGAGGGCGAGGTCTCGATCGCCATCGTGGGCAAGTACACGGGGCTGAAGGACGCCTACAAGTCGCTGACCGAGGCGCTGACCCACGGCGGCATCAGCCACCGGGTGAAGGTCAACTTGGAGTGGATCGAGGCCGAGGTCTTCGAGCGCGAGGACCCGGCCCCGTTCCTGGAGGGGCTCAACGGCATCCTGGTCCCGGGCGGGTTCGGCCAGCGCGGCGCCGAGGGCAAGATCCGCGCGGCCCGCTACGCCCGCGAGAAGCGCATCCCCTATCTCGGCATCTGCTTCGGCATGCAGATGGCGGTGATCGAGGCCGCCCGCTCGCTCGCCGGGATGCCGGAGGCCAACTCGACGGAGTTCGGCGAGACCGCGGAGCCGGTGGTCGGCCTGCTCACCGAGTGGCTGCGCGGCAACGAGCTGGAGCGGCGCGCCGCGGCCGGCGACCTCGGCGGCACCATGCGGCTCGGGGCCTACGACGCGAAGCTCGACCCCGAATCGAAGATCGCCAAGATCTACGGGTCCGACCGGATCTCCGAGCGGCACCGCCACCGCTACGAGGTCAACATGGCCTATCGCGAGCGGCTGGAGGCGAAGGGCCTGCGCTTCTCCGGCGTGTCGCCGGACGGGCTCCTGCCCGAGACGGTGGAGCATGTCGGGCACCCGTTTTTCATCGGCGTGCAGTTCCACCCGGAGCTGAAATCGCGCCCGTTCGAGCCGCATCCGCTGTTCAAGGGTTTCGTCGGCGCGGCGATCGAGCAGAGCCGGCTGGTCTGAGGACGCCGGAGGCGCGGCGGCGCGCCGCTTCTCGCCCTGCCGCCGGAGACCCTATATCTCCGGCGCCGTGACCGAGATTCTCTTCTACCACATGCAGCGCCAGCCCCTGGAGAAGGTGCTGCCGAACCTCGTCGAGCGTTCGCTCGACCGCGGCTGGCAGGCCGCGATCCAGGCCGCCACCGAGGAGCGCCTTCAGGCGCTCGACGATCATCTCTGGACCTATTCCGACGAGAGCTTCCTGCCGCACGGCACCGACCGCGAGCCCGATGCGGCGAGCCAGCCGGTGGTGCTGACGCTGCGCGACGTGAATCCCAACGCGGCCTCGATCCGCTTCCTGGTGGAAGGTGCCGACCTGCCGCCGGATGCCGGGTCCTACGAGCGGATCTGTATCCTGTTCGACGGGACCGACCAGGATGCGCTGCTGCGCGCCCGCGAACAGTGGCGTCAGGCGAAGGAGGCGGGCCACGCGGTCGCCTACTGGCAGCAGGATGATTCGGGCCGCTGGAACAAGAAGGCTTGACCGTGCTCCTCAGCAAACGTCTCACGCGCGCCGCGCTCGCCGCCGCGCTGGTCTTCGGAGCGCCGCTGGCCGGCGTCGCGCAGGACGCCGCGCACGATCATCACCCGCCGGAAGCCAAGCAGGCGCCGCGCGGGCCGGAAGGCCGCCGCCTGCCGCCCGATTCGACGACCCGGCACAGCCTCACGCTGCCGAACGGCAAGACCCTCGACTTCACCGCCACGGCCGGCAGCCTGCCCCTCGTCGACGAGGCCGGGAAGCTGCAGGCCGAGATCGGCTTCGTGGCCTACACGGTGGCGCCCGAGGCCGGGCGTGAGCGGCCCGTCACCTTCGCGGTGAATGGCGGTCCGGGCGCGTCCTCGGCCTACCTGAATATCGGGGCGATCGGTCCCTGGCGGCTGCCCACGGGCGGCGACAGCATCAGCCCGTCGCAGCCGGTGGCGCTCACGCCCAATGACGGGACGTGGCTCGACTTCACCGACCTGGTCTTCATCGACCCGGTCGGGACCGGCTACAGCCGGGCGGCGGACGGCAACAACAAGGCCTATTGGAACATCGATTCCGACGCCTCGACGCTCGCGGCGGCCATCGCGCGCTACCTGCGCGTCAACGACCGGATGGCCAGCCCGAAATTCTATGTGGGCGAGAGCTACGGCGGTTTCCGCGGTCCGCTGATCGCCGGCAAGCTTCAGGACGATGTCGGCGTCGGCCTGTCGGGGATGGTGCTGCTCTCGCCGGTTCTGGATTTCGCCTGGCTGGAGACGCCGCGCGCCAATCCCTGGGGCTACGTGCTGAAGCTGCCCTCTCTGGCGGCCGGTGCCCTGGAGCGGTCCGGGACGGTCCCGAACCCATCCCTCCTGAAGGAGGCCGAAGCCTACGCGTCGGGTCCTTACCTCGCGGATCTGCTCAAGGGCCCGAGTGACGCGGCGGCGGTGGCGCGGATGACCGAGCGCGTCGCGCCCCTGGTCGGGCTCGACGCAGCGATCGTGCGCGCGCAGGCCGCGCGCCTCTCCACCCGCAGCGTCCAGCGCGAGATCGACCGCGCGGAGGGCCGCGTGACCAGCGCCTACGACACCGGCATCACCGGTTGGGACCCGAATCCGGACGCGGCACATTCGAGCTTCGACGATCCGCAACTCACCGCGCTCCAGGCGCCGCTCACCAGCGCGATGCTCGATCTCTACGCGCGCACGCTGAAATGGCCCGTGCCCAACATGCGCTACGAACTCCTGAACAACGCCGTCAACCGGGGCTGGAGCTGGGGATCGGGGCGTCAGGCCCCGGAGGTTCTCTCGAACCTCAAGGGCACGCTGGCGCTCGACGGGCGCCTGCGCGTGCTGGTGGCGCACGGCTTCACCGATCTCGTGACGCCCTACTACGCCTCGAAGCTGCTGCTCGCGCAGGTCCCCGCCTACGGGGCGGACCGGCTGAGCCTCGCGGTCTATCCCGGCGGCCACATGTTCTATTCGCGGCCGGATTCACGGGCCGCGTTCAAGACGGATGTGGCGCGGCTCTATGCGGAGGCGCTGAAGGCGCGCGATGCCGGACCGTCGCCGGCGGGAGCCCCGGCCGAGCGTCTGCGGGACACGCCGTGACGCTGCGGCGGCAGGGACGGGCGAGAGCACGGGCCGCCCGGGCGGTCTGAAAAGCCAATCTGGCAGGAGCCCTCCGACCCGCACCCTCATCCGGAGGTGCTGCGCAGCAGCCTCGAAGGAGGGCTCCAGGGATCGCGGCGCGTTCCGGAGGGCTCCTTCGAGGCCGCCGCTGCGCTCCGGCACCTCAGGATGCGGGGGTGGGTTGGAGGGCGGTGGCCGCGTCGTTTCCGACTTCTTTGCTGGCCGCCGCGGCGGTTGGCGACAAGAATCGGTCCTGATCCGCCGGCTCTCCGTTGTGCGCGCGCCGCCCTGCGTCTACAACCGCGCGGTGACGGTGCCCCGGAGACGGGGTGAAAAGGGAATGCGGTGACGGGCGAGAGCCTCGAATCCGCGGCTGCCCCCGCAACTGTGAGCGGCGAGCGTCTGCCAGAACGCCACCGGGGCGATCCGGGAAGGCGGCAGGCGCGCCGAGCCGCGAGCCAGGAGACCTGCCGTCACGCCAGGATCCCGGAATGCCGCCGGTGGGGCGGCTGGAGACATGCTGATGACCACCTCGACCCTCGCCCCCGTCGCCACCGGCACCCGTTCCGCCGAGCGTCCGGTCGCCGTCGCGCTCGCGGCCTTCCTGGGCCTCGGCCTGCTGTTCATGGCGGGCTTCTCGCCGGCGATCGCGCTGCACAACGCGGCGCACGACTTCCGGCACACCCAGAACTTCCCCTGTCACTGACGCCTGCGTCGCAGGAATGATCATCCGGCTCCTGTCGGCGGCGCTGGCCGCCGGCTTCCTCGCGGCTGCCGTCGTGACGGGGCTCGAGCTGACGCTGACCTCGCCGCTGATCGTCGCGGCCGAGCGCTACGAGCATCCGGAAACGACGCATCAGGCCGCGAACGGGCTGCCGATCGTGCTGGCCCATGCCGGCCACGACCACGCCGCGCCCGATGCCGCGCCGGAATGGCAGCCCGGCGAGGGTCTGCCCCGGATCTGTCTCTTATACACATCTGACGCTGCCGACGAAGAGGATAGTGTA
>CAXDNE010000006.1:0-68532 GCA_963990595.1 uncultured Methylobacterium sp. | reverse complement strand
CCCTCCCCCGGCGCCCCCCCCCCCCCCCCCCCCCCCCCCCCCCCGCCCCCCCCACCCCGCCCCCCCCCCCCCCCCCCCCCCCCCCCCCCCCTCCCCGGCCCCCCCCCCCCCCCCCCCCCCCCCCCCCCCCCCCCCCCGACGGTGGGGTACCCGGCGTGGGGCGATGGCCGCTACGTTCTGAGCCCGGCCTATAGCGGATCGGCCTACTCGCTCCAGATCGCGCCAGGCCAGAACGACCCGTACCATCCGTCGAGTCTCACGTTCGCACCCACCGGTGCGCTCCCGGACGGTGTGAACCTGACTTCGACGGGTCTCCTGACGATCAAAGCCAACTACGCGCTCGGCCCGAGCGGCATCTCGGTCCCGGTGGTCGTGACCAATGGACTCGGCCGGTCGACCAGCACGACCTACGCCGTGTTCGATCAGAGCACCCTGGTCGGCATCCTCGCCTACGGGAGCACCCGATACTACGTCGACGGGACCTACGCGGTCAGCTGCGCCGCCTACGCGCAGGGAACCGGCCTGCACGCCTACGTCGGCTCGACCGGGGACGGCACGTACCGGATCGATCCGGACGGATCGGGCCCGGTGCCTCCGACCGACGTCGCATGCAGCAACATGGGCACCGCGTCGCCGGTCACCAGCATCCCCGCGCTGATCACTGGCACGCACGGCTTCCCCGGCAACAGCACCCAATCGGGGGTTGTCTGGGTGAACAGCAGCTGGCAGAGCTTCTACAGCGCCCTCGCCGACATCAGCAACACGCAGTCGTTCACGTACAGTCATGCCAGCGAGGCGTGCTGTGACGTCAGCACCTTGTACACCAAAAGCGGAGGCGTCCTTTCGGGCCTCTCAGGATCAAGCGGTGGCGTTGCCACGGTCCCCCTGGGCAAGAACTCCGGGAATGCGTTCTGGTCCGACATCTACCGGACCGATGGCTCGGTCAACCAAGGCGGAGGATTGACGATCCCCTCCTCGACGGTGAACTTCTACTGAGTATCTCGACACGGCCGTCCGGAACCGGTCCTCGGATCGGTCCCAAATCGAAAGCGGGGTCCGGGCTCGTCCGGGACCCCGCTGCCATTTTCGCCCGCCGCTGCCAGCATGCTGCAAGGATCGGAGAGAAGCCGAGATGGGCGTGACGAAACCGACGGACGCCCTCACGGGACTCGCGCTGCGCTCCGGCGAACCCGTCGTGGCACTCGTCCTCGACAGGCGCACCGGAGGGTATCCGGACGCGCAGAAGGCCGCCGCGCACGCGCCGGTCGACGTCACCCATATGTTCGAGGCGGCCTCCCTCCCGATCCGGGGCACGGCAGGCGACTACAACGACCTCGAACCGGTGCCGGGACAGGCGTCCGTCCGCTTCGCTCTGGAGATGACGGGTGCGAAGGACTGGAAGGAGTTCACGGAGAGCGCCCTCGATTTCAGGACGGGCGCGGCGGTCAGGACCTACCAGCCCGGCGGCCGTCTTCTCGGCGGAGACGACCCGGAGCCGAGGATCCTAGGCCTCGCGGTGTTCTCGGAGACCTCCTGGCGGCATCTGATCGACCAGGCGGCATTCGCGTGTCGCCCCGAGGACGACGTTGCGGCCATGCTCGAGATCCTGCGCGACGCACGCGAAGGCACGGCGTCCGGCCGCGAGTTCGATCCCGGGTGGATGGGCCTCTTCGACCTGCGCACGAGCTCGTCCTACACGTTCGGCGACGGGCGCGAGGTCGAGGTCCCGAACCTCGCGAGATGCCTCGACAACTCAGGAGCGTTCACGTTCGCGCCGGACTTCTCCCGGTTCATGACCGGCGCGAAGGGTGCCCTGCGGCTGCCGGGACGTTCGGACACGGGCGAGCCCGCCGGGCTTGAGGAGACGCTCCGAGGTCTGGCCGAGACACAGGCCGTCGGGATGGCTCTGCGGTACCTGAAGCGGCAGCTGCTCCCGTCGGCCGCCGGCGGCCAGTACCGCAACCATCGGGAGGTGTTCGAGACCTCGCTTCTGGCCGTCGAGCAGGCCTCGGCCTCGATGCTCGACAAGGTCGCCGACTACGCGGACGACGAGGCCGGCGACCATCTTCAGGCTCTGTTGGAACGGATGGATGCCATGCGGGCCGGCATCTCGGCGAAGCTCGCCGAACTCAGGGACGAGCCGGACGCAGGTCCTAGGTTCTCCTGATCGATCGGCGCCAAGCGCCGGCTCCGGAGGGCTGCAGGCCCGGGGCGTGTCGCGGGCCTCGGCCGCGCTCAGGGACGGGGCGGAGCCGAAACCTCGGTCGCGGGCGCGTAGGTCGTGACCGCCGCCGCGAGTTCCGGGATGCGCCGGATCACCTCCATCGCTTCGGCGATCTCGTCTTCTCCGTATGGAACAAGGTTGCCGGTGTCCTCCACGAGCTGGATCAGCCGCTCGTCCGTAAGCGGGCCGTAGGGACACGCCTCCCAGTCGGGGCCGGCCTCCGAGACGCGCATCGCCTCCAGGCTGCGCTCGCCGAGGATGTCGATCACGCCGCCGTCGGGTGTGGAGACGTAGACGTGCACGATCTCCGGCACGCCGCCCTCCCCGTTCTGGTCGGGCTCCACATGCCAATCGAAGGGGTTCCACAGCGCGCCCAACGGCAGCCCGGTCGCTCGACGGATCGCGACGGCGAGATAATGGCACTGTCCCTGACGATAGTGGGTCTCGATCTCCTCGCGGCTCCAGGTCCAGACCGGTCCCACGTCCGTCGAAGGAGTGGCTTCGGCACCGGATCCGGAGACAGGCTGCAGAAAGGACGGCATGAGGAAGATCCCGGGAGACTCCCATAGGGTAGGATGCGATCTCGAAAATCGCGATTGCTTCATACCGGACGGCGTCCGTCGAACGCCAGCAAACGCGCATTGGCTCTTTCATCGACAGCCGCCACCATGAGGCCGAAGGAATGGCGAGGGTGCGATGGTCGCGACGAGGCTGCAGCTGATCTTCCGGGAGGGCATCGGCGACCGACGGTCGACGGAGGCTCCGCATTGGCGGACGCGAAGCGTCGAGGAGAGCGATCCGTTTCAAGTGATGGTCGTCGTGGGACACCTCGAGGCCGAACCCGGTGTGCTGAAGCCGGAAAAGGTGTTGGACGTGCTACTCGCGGCCGACGCGCGGGGCTTGTCTGTGTCCGGCCACGGCACCCCCTACGACCGCGACCTGGAATGGGCGCACGAAAGCAGTCTGCCGGAGATCGTCCGCGGCATGACGACGAGCAAGCCTGCCGAGGCCGGCGATCGCGACGCCTTCGGGTCGCTCTTCGTGCGCGAGACGCGTTTCCCGACCACGCCGGACCGCACGTCGTACGCGATCGCAGGCATCGCGGTCGTGCGGCGGGGCAGCTTGCCGGAGCGGGTCATGTTCGAACTGGAGGGGCAGGGACTGGGCCTCGTGGAGACCGACAGGCGGAAGGTCCCGGAAGCCTTCGAGATCGGTTCGTCGCTCGGCCAGACCTATGGGCTGCCCGTCTGGGGCTGGGGCCTTCCCACCCGGGCGATCGGCAACACGCTGCCGCTCCCGGTCATCGACGACATCCGCCGCATCCACGAACTCGAGGCGCTGCCCGAGCCGACCGAGGAGCAGAAGAGGGAGATCGCCTCGCTCGGCAAGGGTGCCGCGGGGAGCGTGCTCTCCTCGGGCCGATCCGATCCTCAGTACCAACGGTTCCGGAAGCTCCTGCACGAGATGGGGCGCATCGACATCCTGTCGCCGGCGGACGACTACCCGGACGCGAAGGCCTTGGCCGAGCGGTCGGAGGCCGTAGACCGTGCAATCCGCGAGCTTCTGGCATTAAATGAAGACAATTTCGCTCCGAGCCTCGGTTGAGCCGGAGGGCGGTGACGGCTCCATCGGTCCGGCATCGGCATTCCCCTACGAAGCAATGGCATGCCGCCCGCCGCCTTTCGTGAGCCGTTGGACTGGATTTGCAGGGGAATTCATTGCTTCCTAACATCGGCGGGGCGCTCCCGGATCGTGAGCGTGCCGATACTACGGCTTGGCCGCAGGAGCACCCTGCCGCCTCGAAGGCGTGAGCGGATCCCGGGAGACGGCGATGGACGAGGCAGGCGGTACCTTCGGGGACGATCCGATCTTGATTCCCGATGAAGCCTGCGTTGTCGCCCATGGTGGCGGTCGCCCGAAGGCCGGCTCGTCCAATCCCCAGGAGGATCTGCTCGAACTGGCCGCCGCGAGCAGGGCGCATGCCGTCGCCGCTCTGGCGAAGCCCGGGGCAATACCGCCTTTCATCGCCGTCCAGGTGCGTCGCCATATGGCGCTCCTGCAGGAGGCCGCTTCGAAGTTGGACGACGTCGAGCACGACATCGTCTTCGTCGGTCCCGTCGGCTGCGGAAAATCGACGGTCCTCTCCGCGCTCTCGGGTCTGGTGATGGCCGACGCGGACCTGCCCGCCGGAGGGGGGTCGAGGCTGGAGCGTCGTTCCATGCTCGCATCATCGGCGGGACGAACGTCGGTCTGCCCGGTCAGGATCGAGCCGGGCGAAGCCGTCGCGATCACGCTGGAGCCGCTCGCACCTGCGGAGGTGGAGGCGCTGGCCCGCGAATATCTGCACGAGATCTGGACGGCCACCCAGGGCGGTGGTGCCGTCGAGACCGGATCGCTGATCCCCGAGGAGACCGCCCGCGCGCTGCGCAACATGGCCTCGACCTCGAGGCGGGCTCTGTTCGCCCTCCGACGTTCGGCGAACTCGGAGATGGAATTCGCGGACCGGTTCGTCACCATGATGCGACTGGAGGTTCGCACGGCGATCCGGTTCGAACCGCCGGCTGATGCGGAGCCAGGATGGCTCAGGACCATGCTCGCGGACATCAATTCCGGGCGCCGCGAAGACGTCTCTCTCCCTCGCCTGGTCCGATTGACGGTGTCCGCGCCCGCGATCGTCCCCGGGCTGCGGATATCCCTGGTCGACTCGAAGGGGACGGAAGGCACCGGGGTACGTCGCGACGTTAGGGAGGCTATCGCGAACGAGCGCACCCTCGTCGTGGCCTGCTCGAGTTTCGCCTCGTGCCCCGACGAGGCGGCGCAGGGCCTGGTCGAACATGCGAGGGACGTCGCCGGAACGGTGCGATCCGGCAGGCTGTGCGTACTCGGCCTGGCCAAGAACGGCGAAGCCGCCTCGGTCCGCGACGAGTTCGGCGATCCGGTCGAGACGGCGGAGGAAGGGCATCGCGTCCGTCGGGAGCAGGCGGCGCGCGTTCTCGGCAGTCTCGCGCCCGACGCGGGTCTCGCGACCCTCAGCTTCGATGCGGGCGAGGACCTTGCGGACACGTTGCGGGCGCAACTGGGCGCCCTCGTCTCGGGGCTCCGGTCCGAGATGGGACAGGAGGTCAGGATGCTCGCGTCGGGCCTGCGGGAGCTGACCGACAACGCGGGTAGCGACTTCCTCAAGGACCTCGCTCCCGTTCTGGAAGCGGCGACCCGGGTGGTGGACGAGCATATCGTGTTCGATGGCGTCCTACCCGGCTCCGAAGAGCTGTCGCCGCTGTCCGGAGCCGCGGCACGCCACGCCTCCACGGTCTGGGCGTCGACGCGCAGGAGCGGAGACTACGAATTCCTGAATGTGCACGACGCCGTCGCCGACGTCTTCGCGAAGTCGGCACTGACGCGGGCGGGCAGATTCCAGAAGCGTCTCGACGAGGCTCTGCTGGCGTTCGGACGTCCGGAGAACCCCGCGGTATCGGCGATCGTCCGCCGCCTGTGCGCCCAGGGAGCCCGGATCCCGCAGGCCGTATCGGCTGCGGTGCACCGGGCGATCGCGGACCTGTCCATGACGACCCTGGGGAAGGACGGCGACCTTTGGACCCGATGTTCCGGTCTCTGGGGACATCCCGAGCGTCGGGATGGGCCCTACGTGGCCTATGTCGCGGAAGCGGTGGGCGCAGCGTTGAGCCGGGACGGCACGTTCGACGACGGATCACGCAGGGCGGTTTCCGAAGCGTGGAACCGCTCGCTTCACGAACCCATGCGGCGCGCCTGCGCGGCCGACGACATCATCGGTCCGCGGAGCCCTGTCCGGCCCCGGCCGCTTCCCACCCTTGTGACGGGACGTTCGTCCGCAGATCCCGTCGCGCTGGATGGGGACGGTTCCGTCGCGGACCCGCTGTCGGCCGCCGGCAGCATGGGCGAATTCTTCGAGGCGCTGTTCGACGACGATGCCGAGGCGTCCTTCGGACTTGGCCTCGGAATCCCCAAGTCCGTTGGGGGCGGGACCGTGATGACTCGGTTCATGGAAGCACTCGACAGGGCGGAGTCGCCGCCATCGAGCGGATCGGGACACCAGGTCGCCCCGCCGCGGATGGGGCGCCCAGGCGCCGTGGACGCGTCGTCCGGACCCGTCGCGCTCACCAGCGCACCCAGTCCAGTTCCGATGCCCTCGGAACTGACGACGAGCATCGAAGCGTTCGCGACCTTCATGGACAAACCGCGCCTCGTCATCGGCGAACGGGAGTTCGAGACGCTGCTCGTCCGTCTGCGCGGCATCGAAGCGGAGCCGCCTACCTCACCCGAGCGGGTATGGATCGAGACCTCGACCGACCGCATGGAGCTTCGATGGACTCCGGCGCGTCCGTTCGCGGCCTGGGCCGCCGGTGCCATGCTCAGCGAAGGGACCGTCGTGGGAGGATGGGCCGAGTGGCTGATGGGACCCGAAGGTCTGGTGCTCTCGAGGATGCGAGGCATCGACGGCCACTCCTATCCGGGTGTTTGCCCGGATCTCTTCCGGGAACTGGGAAAGGCCGCCGCTTCGATTCCCAAAGTCTTTCTGGATCGCCGCGTCATGGAGTTGGCGGATCGCTTCGTCGTACAGACGAGGGCTGAGTCCGTCCCTCCGTTTCCGGCCGTAGAGTTGGGATCGAAACGTGGGGTACGCGTGCGCGTCCCGTTCATGGGGAAAAGCTTCAGCGCCGAAATCCACGGCATGAACTCCGGCGTCGTCTTCAGCCAACACCTGCACGTCGAGCACGACGGAAACTTGGTTGTTCTCGAGGTTCAGGGGCGGTGGTCGGAGAATTGGCACGATATCAAAGTCATTTTGGGAAGATCCAATACGCGGTCGACGAAGGGCAAGAACGCGGAGATGATCCGGAAGGCGCGAACCGTGGCGCAACAGGGCATACGCCAAGCGATAACGGATTTCCTGAACTCCCAGCCGGAAGTCAGCCTCGCGGTGCGGGCAGAGGAGGAGATGCAGGCGGCGATCCGTAAGTGCCAGCGACACAGGTCGGACCATGCCCGCCTTTTCCTCGCGCCCCTTCGTGTCTTCGAGGTGGAATCCGAGTTGGACCGCATCCGGAGCGGTTTCGATTATCCGTGCCCGTCATGAGGTAGGCCCCGGGTGGCTCGACGGCCGGGGTTCGACTTCCACCACCATGCGTTCGGCGAAGAGACGGGACGGTGCCGCGTTGACCATCACGTCGACGCCCTCGATCGTCCGGCGCGCGACGGTATGGGTGTGCCCGTGGATCCAGGTCCCAGCCCCGCCTGCGTAGGCGATGTCGGCGCTAGTCGGCGGGTAGTGCGTGACGACCACGCCTGGCCGCGAAGCGGCGATCGCGGCGAGGGTATGCATCCGCCGGGCGGCGATGTCTGCGAAGGTCGCCGGCCTGATGCCGTTCCCGTCCTCGACCTGCACGGGTTCGCCATAGGGTGAAGTCGGAGCCGGCGAGAACAGGGCCGGTGCGGATCCCGCCAGGATCTCGGTGAGGTCCGCCCTGCCCGTACCTTGGGGGGCGAAGCTCTCCCAGAGGGTACCGCCGGCGAAGCGCAGGCCGCCGACCTCGACGGCCGAACGCTCGATCACATGGACGCCCAGCGGCTCGCCGATGCGCTGCGCCACCAACGCCGCCCTGTCGATCGGCAGACCATACAAGTCGTGGTTCCCCAGCACCATCACCGCCGGCCGGCCGTCGGCGACCCGGGCCACGCCGTCGATGCAGCCTCTGACGTCGCCTTCGCACACGTCGCCGGCGCAGACGAGAATGTCGAACTCGGGCGGCTCGAAGCGGCGCACGGCGTCGGGCGAGATCTCCTCGTGGAGGTCGGAGAGAATCCAGAGAAGCGGCATCTCGGGTCCCTGTTATCGGCTGTTCTTCGAGAGCCCCGGAGCGGGGCGAGCGCTGCGTCCGACCGGCCGCAGATCGCAGTCGTCGAGGCCCTGGATGGAGTAGGCTTCTCCGATGTCGGCGGTCATGACCTCGAGCATGCGGGCGGCCCGATCATCGAGGAATTTCGCGACCAGCCGACGATCGTCGGGATGGAGCTGGTGGAAGCTTTCGAAGAACGAGACGTGCACGAGATTGTCCACACGCTCGTCGCCGCTCCCGGCGAGCTGCATTCCGAAGGAGGCCGCACGCTCGGCGTAGCTCTTGTCGCCGTCGTACATCGCACGGCCGATCCTGCCCACCAGGATCCCGCACAGGGGATGTGGCGTCTCCGCGGTCCACGCGAGTTCCTCCTCCCACCATTCCGGAAACTGGCGGCGGACCAGATCGGCGATCTCCTCGTAGCGCGGGCCGCCGGCATGGGCGGCGAAGGCCACGACTCCGGGCTTGCCTTCACTTCGACGTGCCATCGGTTCACCGCCCTCTCAGTGCGTTCAACAGATCCTGGGCCAAAATCTTGGCAGTTCCCTTGTCCGCCGGCGTCGCAGATGGATCGTCCAAGTGATTCCGCAGCCTCGTCAGGACCTCCCGAGCCTTGGTCAGATGCCCTCGGCCACCGACGAGTTCGCCGGTACGCAGTTCGTGCCTGACGGCATCGGCCGTGCTCCCATTGCCGACCTTCGCCCCAGGTCGGAACAGGTCGCCCACGATGTTCTTCATTCTCGTGTCTGCCACCTGCGGCTTGCTCCATGCCTTCAGGCGTCCGATCACCGGACCGACGTCGTCGGCCAGGAAGCGTGCGCCGTCCGGTCCGGAGAGCTTCTGCTGGATCTTGGGGGACTTGAGGAAGCTTTCCACCATCCGCGTCGCCTTCGGGACCAGGTCGGGGCTCCGCACGAGCACCTCGAAGAACTTCCGCTTGGCCGCCTCCCTGGCATGCATCGAGGCGTGCAGGAACATCACCCTGATCAGGTTGGCGGAGATGTAGGTGGTGCCGGCCGCGACGGCCCTCGTCAGCAGGCCGGCATGCGCCGGTGTCGGCGCGAAGCCCGAAAATGGCGATAGGATCAGCACGGCGGCGACCAGCGCCGCGACGATGGTGCGGTGGACGTATGCGAGCATGGGGAAGGTTCCGGGTGCCGGAACACGCTAGAGCCCAGGCAGCTAAGGTTCGTTCCTTCGATTCCGTACAATTCGACATATCCGCCGCATTGCCAGACCGATACGAGCCGCGTTGCGCTTCTCCTTCCAGGCCTTCATGATGTGGAGGTTCGATGGAGCGGTTGCCGTGTATCTGATTCAGGGTCGACGGAAGGACGGAGTTCCCGCCTACATCGGCACCGATCCCGAGGGTCACCGCTTCGCGGACGAGCCCATGGACGCGGCGTTCATCGGCTCGGCCAGGAGCGCCAAGGCGATGCTGGGTTCTGTTCCCCGGATGGCGACCTACTTCCGCGGCGACCAGATGGACATGAAGTCGTTCGCGCTGCACCGCGCCGACCTCGAGATGAAGCCCGTCGCGCTCTCCGACGAGATCCGAAGCCGGCTCGCCGGCGGAAGGTCCGGTGCCCCGCATGGGTGGCGCTTTCTGATCGTCGACGAGGCCGGGGAGCGCTTCGCCACGCCGCCGCGGCACTGGGCGAGGTCGACCGCATCCTTGGACGAGGCCGTGTCGCTCCACGATCTCGGTACCGCGGTCGAGATCTTGGACGGCGCGGGCGAAGGCTGGAGAATTGTCGTCGGACACATGATCGTCGAGCCGGTGCCGGTCTCGGCTCAGGATCTGGAGGCCGCTCTGACCGAAGAGCGGATGGCCGAGGCACCGAAGCCCGACGAGGATCTGTCCGGCGAGACCGTGTACACGCCTCGGTTCTGACGGCTGCCGGAGCCGACGGCCTTCAGGCGGTCGTGCCCGCCGCGAGCCGGCCGGCGTGCTCGTCGCAGCGGACGGTCACCCACGCCCCCTCGCGGACGCGGCCGGCGGCGCCGCACACGTCGCAGATGGTCTCCGACCGGTCTTCGGCTGCGAGACAGATCGCCTCGACCTCGGGGACGTCGGGCATGATGCTGATCCGCATCGACCCGTACTTTTCCTTGACCTCGCTGCAGACGAACGCGAACTCGGGATCGTCCACGGGGATCTGCGCGATCGCAGCATCCAATTGCGCGAAGGTTTCAGTCAGGAGCGTTTTCCAGCCGTCGCCCACCTGGAGAGAGGTGCGCCGAGCCCACGCGTAGCGCTCCCGCAGCTCGTCCTGCCAATCGTCAGCCATGTCGCGTCCTCCCGAGGCCGGGGTACCGGGACGATGAATCCAGTTCCATTAACGGCAGAGATCGAAACGAGTGGTCTTGCTCCTTTCGTCAGCCTTCGGTCATCCTGCCGACGCGACCGCTGCCGGACGCGCGGATGCATGTGAACGGGGCTGCCATGGATCGCAACCATCCCTTCGTCGCCGCAGTCGCCGCGTTGTTGGCAGAGTGGCCGGAGGCGCAGGTCGCGATCAGGCCGGCCCCATTCGGCAACGATCCCCATGCCTTCACCATCCATAGTTTCGAGGTCGTCCCGGCTCTGCGCAGCCGAGGGCTCGGCACCAGTTTGCTGGTGCGGATAGTCGAGGAAGCGGACCGGCATGCCGTGAACCTGCATGTCGAGCCCGCGCTCATGCGGGACGGCGCCCTCGATCCAGGCGTCGCCGACTGGTACGCGCGGGCCGGCTTCGTCTGGAACGATCCCCAGGATCCGTTGGCTGACGGCCAGATGCATCGGCGGTCAATGCCGGCTATGGCATCGGTTCTCGCCGAAGCTTCTCCATGTTGCTTTCACGGGGTCTGATCGTGGGGCTTTCCGGTCGATCAATGAGGCCGCACAGCGGGTCCGTGTTCAGGATCCTCAATCATCGGATGCCTGTCGGGATCGAGGTGGAAATAGCCGACCTCGGCGATGGCGGCATGGTACTCGCTAGCGGAGACTAGGAACGTTCTCGGGCGGAGCATCTCATCCTTCCCGGGAGGATTGCTACCCCAGTAGGACGACATCGTAGCCTGAACTCGTATCCGGCCTGCCGAGTCCTGAACTTCGTCGACTGGGATCGGAAATCCCCATTCGATCTTCTCTTCGGTGAACCCGCGCTTCGCCCTCGTCAGATTTCCGTCGGTAGGCGGCGTGCGTCCGATGAGAATATCGAATATTTCGGGATAATATCTAGAGACGCTCGCGAGGGCCTCCTTCCGCTCCACGGAGGTGAAGAACTGCGGAAGCCCCACTCTGACGAAGGACGCTTCGCAGTCCTCTTCGTACCACGCGTAGCCGTCTTCGGAGACGGTCTGCCGAAGGACTTCGGGCATCGTGGCGACGAGCGCGGCCGACACCCGGAAGCCCCCGTGGTGGTCGCATTCGACCTCGATGAGCCCCTCCCCGAACACCGTGACCCTTTCGGTGGAACGTCCCCAGGGCGCGTCCGTCAGACGTGAGTCCGCAAGGGAATACTCGTATCGGCCGAACCGGCGGACCTCCCGATCGTGGACGCGACTGCTCCTGACTCTTTCTTCGATCTCGGCGATGCCCGCCTCGATGCCGTCGACCGCTCTAGGCGACATGAAGTCGTAGAACTCGACCTTTCCGTCGGCGATACGGCCGTCCCTGATCACGAATTCCGGCGCTCGGCCGAAGCCAAACCCGAGCGAACGCAGAGGCCACGCCTCGGGATCCGTCGGTGCGGGGCCCACCCAGTGGACGCGACCCTTCTCCGCGACCAATTTCCCTCCCTCGTGATCGGTCCACTCGACCGCGAGACGGGGCTTTACGTTCGTCGGATGCGTCCTCTCCAGGATCCGGGCAGCTTGGGCTGGAGGAAGTCCGGCGGCTTCGAGGATATCCAGCTGATGCCGGTAGCGGCTCGCGACGATGGATGGTTGGCAGAAGTCGTCGTCGTCGCTAGCTGGGGCCGTACCGGTGCTACTGCAGAGCTGCTGCCAATCCTGATAGCCGTAGATCAGCGACGTCAAGTTCAAGGCGTCGCCATGGGTGATCTTGCGGCCCAGTTCTGCCATCTCGTGGCGAAGGCTCCTGGCGAGGTTCTTAGGACGGTCCTGTGTCGCGAACTGGATGCGCATGGCTCTCTCCCGACGGACTGGCCCACTCAGCCCCGAGAAAGAGGGGGCGTCGATACGACTTCGTTCGCCGGGTGGCCCGCTGGGCTTCGCCATTGTGGGCGGCATGGGGTACCCGAGCCCCATCAGCGATCAATACAGTATCTACCCGGGTGGTTCAATCGCGCGACGTCCGAGTGCTTCGATTGGTTAACGATGCCGTTCACGGGTCGCGCTTGCTCTTTTCGGGAGGCGCTTGCAGGATCCACGAAAGGAACGAGCGCACCATGACCGACCAGACAGCCGGATCCGATCTCCGGGGCAGCTCCTTCATCGGCGGCCAGACCTGCGAATTCACGATCGAGATCGGCTTCTTGCCGCCGCGACGCGCGGCCGACGAGGCGGCCGGCGAGCGCGCGCTGGGTCATTTCATTCTCCCGCCGTTCCAGAGAGGCCCGGCCTGGGATCTGGCGCAGCAGATCCGCTTCATCGAGTCGATCTGGATGCGACTGCCGATCCCGGCCTACGTCTACAATCTCACGCAGACCTCCGCTTCCGAGCAGCCGGTCGACTACTGGCTCATCGACGGACAGCAACGCTGGACGGCCGTCCTCGACTACGTGGCGGACCGCTTTCCAATCGGCGGATACCTCTGGAGCGAGCTTTCCAAGCCCGACCGGCGCTTTTTCGAAGGCCGACCGTGGACCTGCCTGCGGACGAACATCGAGGACGTCGATGTTCTGAAGGATCTCTACGATCGCCTCGCCTACGGTGGGACGCCTCACGATCCCGCCGACCGGTCGGTCGCATCCTCCACTCCTTCGATGCGCTGAGGCCGATCATGCGTCATCCTCTCGTCGAGTCGGTCCTGGCCAGCCCGAACGTCCGCGAATTCGTCGTGCCGAAGCTCGTCGAGCAGTGCTTCGCCCTCTTCCTCGCCACTCGATGCACTTCGGACGATGAGAGGCGGAATTTCGTCGGCATGGTCGTGGCCTGCATATCTGCAAGCGACGAACCGATGGGCGCCTTCGTCCGCCTGGGGCGGATCGATGCGACTGCGGGCGGAGTCGTCTACGACGCGCTGGCTTCGTTCTATCGAAGGTTCGACAGGCATGTGTCCGCCCTTCTGAACTCGTGCGCGCTGGCGGATCGGTGGAAGGGGCCCGTGGCCGATCCCTGCATCGTCGCGGTCGACTACGGCGAGGCGCCGCCGACGCTCCACCTCGCAGTCCCCACCATCGGCCTCGAACCCTACACCCTGACGCTCGTGGCGCTTCTCGAAGACGGGGTGCCGAAGCGCGCGGCCAGTGGAGCCATCGAGTGGTTCACGCTGCCCTGGCACCGCATCCGGTCCGTCGTTTCGACGGATCTGGCCTTCGACCCGGAAGTTTCCGCCGGCCGCTCCTTCGTGGCGGGCCTGCTGGCACGTCCGCCGACGCCTTTGCAGAGCATCGTCCAGCACGGAAACCACTCGGCTTCGCGCCTCCTCGAAGCCGCTTCGATGGGCGAGTTCTTCGAGGCCCTTCTCGCGGACGAGGAGGACGAACAGTCACCTCCGTCGGGACTGATCGACAAGGCGCCGCCGTGCGCACCCGACGATCCCGGGGGCGCTCTGCATGCATTCGACCTGGGATTGCATATGGATCACGCCGCGACCCTTGGACAAAGCGACGTCTATAAGCGGTTCGTGGAGGCCCTGGATCAACCTGAAGCGGCGTTGGCTCCGCCGCCGGCCATTGCCCGGGCCCCCCTCAAGAAGAGCACCAAAACCCGACGCGGCACACGGCGCCGGAACCCGTAGCGTTCCCGCCTCCCGCGAGAGACGAAGCATGCCGTTCCGCGATAAGCGGTGGACCGCAAGTCCACGACGGCGATCGAAGGCGCACCGCGTCGTCGATCGGCGGGACAGGCAGTGCGTCTTGGGCTAGGATGTCTCCATGCTCGACACCGGCCTCGAACCGGAGGTCGCCGATGCCGGACGCGAGGTGCCCGCCCCCTCCCCGGTGGAGCGCCCGGTCCGCAAGATAATCCACGTGGACATGGACGCCTTCTACGCGTCGGTCGAGCAGCGGGATGATCACTCGCTGCGCGGCCGGCCGATCGCGGTCGGCGGGTCGCGAGAACGCGGGGTCGTCGCGGCCGCCAGCTACGAGGCGCGGAAGTACGGCGTCCGATCGGCCATGCCGTCGGTCACGGCCCGGCGGAAGTGTCCGGACCTCGTCTTCGTCAAGCCGCGGTTCGACGTCTACCGCGAGGTCTCGGCCGCGATTCGAGCGATCTTCGCCGACTACACCCCACTGATCGAACCACTGTCGCTCGACGAGGCCTACCTCGATGTGACCGAGAACCTCCGCGGCATCCCGACGGCCACGGAGATCGCGCGCGAAATCAAGGCGCGCATCCGGAGCGAACTCGACCTCACGGCATCCGCTGGCGTCGCTCCGACGAAGTTCCTGTCCAAGCTTGCATCCGACTACAGGAAGCCGGACGGCCTCTTCGTCATCACGCCGCGCATGGGGCCGGATTTCGTACTCGATCTGCCGGTCGGCCGGTTCCATGGGGTCGGCCCGGCGACAGAGGCCCGCATGAAGTCACTCGGCATCCACAACGGCGCCGATCTCCGGTCGAAGCCGTTGGAGTTCCTGCAGCAGCACTTCGGGAAGAGCGGAGGCTACTTCTGGGGGATCAGCCGGGGCATCGACGATCGGCCGGTCCGACCGGATCGGATCCGCAAGTCGATCGGCGCCGAGGCCACGTTCGAGACCGACCTGCAGGAGTTCGACGACCTGCGGGAGCGACTGCAGCCGATCCTCGACAAGGTCTGGTCGCGGATGGAGGCGAACGGAGCCAAGGGGCGCACGGTCACGCTCAAGCTCAAGTTCTCGGACTTCACCCAGATCACCCGGGCCAGGTCGTACCCGGTGCCCGTGGCGGGCCGGGAGGCGTGCGAGGCGATCGTGCTCGACCTCCTCAGGGAGGCCTACCCGCTGAGGCTCGCCGTCCGGCTCATCGGGTTCACGATGTCGGGCCTGGGCGACGAAGCCGAGGCCGACGACGGCCAGTACAGGATGGACCTTTGACCGCCTCGGCCGTCGACCTGATCGTCCGCAGGAACCGGGACAAATTCGGCTATCCGGATTTTAGCGTGGAAAGCGCGAGCCGCTCCCCGCCGTTTTCCTGACTGTCTCGCCTCGCCTGAAGCCGTGCGAGCGGGCGGGCAATAAGCCCCGGCCGCCGGCGCAGTCCCAGACGACGCACCGCGTACCCCGCCCGCCGCGAGGCGGACAGGGGCCCGGGATCCGGAGCGAGCTCCGGATGCGGGCGGCGGACGCCAAGGGCCGCCGCTTTGATCCCCCGGTGGACCTCCGCCCATCCGCACGCACGCTGCGGCAATGCCGCTGTAGGCCAGCCCCGATCCTTCCATAGGCCGGAGACGACCTCGTGCGTGCAGGACGGCAGAACGTCCTTGATCCCCCGCGCGGCGGCTATACCCCGCCGCGCGATCTCGGCCGCCGACGCGCACGCGTCGGGAGCCGGGAATACCATGTTGCCGATGGTGGTGCTGTAGCCGCCCCAGACCTCGCGCACCGTCATGCCGGCGAGCCCCGTCCGGCGGGCGAGCATCCCGCCGAACACGCGCCGCGCCCAGTGGTTCAGCAGGCGGTTGAGCCGCCGGTTGCGGCCGGCCGAGCGGAGCTTGCCCAGCCCCTTCTCCAGGATCGCCTCGCCGCAACCCCAGGCGCGCGCCAGCGCCAGCGCCTGTCCGTTGGCCGCCGCCAGGATCTCGCGGACCTGCTCGGAGCCGGCGGCCGGTGGAACCGCCAGCCGGATCAGCCGGTGGTCGAGCAGGCGCACGGAGCGCAAGTCGCCTGCATCGGCCTCCGGCGCGACCTCGACGACGGACAAGCCGATCCAGTCCGGGTTGAGGTCGATGCCGAGCGCGCGGCCGGCCACCGCCGGCACCGGCGCGCGGCGCTCGGGATGGGCCGGGAGGTCGGCGGGATCGAGCGTGACGTGCAGATGCCCGGCGTCGAGGCGGAAGGTCAGGTTGATCGCCTTGGCGGCGGCCAAGCCTGCGACCTGCCGCAGGATCGCGCCGGCCTTGCCGCGCATGGCAGAGAGGCGAAGCAGCACCGGCCGGCCGTAGACGGACAGGGTGCAGGTCGCCGCATCGGCCGAGAGCCGGAAGTGGCGGTTGCCCTGGAAGGTCTTGTCCCCTCGCGAGCACAGAGGCCGCAGACGCGCCTCGCGCCACGCCTCGCGGCCGATCAGGCCCTTTCTGCGCCGCTCAAGTTGCGGCCGGCCGCCGAACACGATCTCCCCGTCCGGCCGGATGCGCCGCAGGTCCATGCCTTCCAGCGTGGCGCAGTGCAGGAGCCACGCGTCGGCGATCCGCAGGTGGGCGAAGCGCGCCTTGACGAGATTGCGCAGCTCCTTTTGCCGGAGCACCGTTCCGTCGGCGCGCCGGGCGTTGGCGTAGGCGGTGCGCACGGCTGCCGAGCAGACGCGGCGCAGCGCCGTGAGGCTGGCCCGCGCCTCGTCCGTGCAGCGGTATGGGACGGAGATCGTCTGCATGCGGAGACGACCTTGTTCGTGATCCGTTCACGCGTCAACGGCGCCGAAACATCCACGTCCCTGGAATGACGGTTCCCCACCGAAATTCGGATAGCCACAAATTCCTCGCCGGCGTCCGGAGCAAAGGCTGGCATCCGCTGCACGAGGTCGCGACCGGCCCTGCCGCTCGGGAGCCCTTGATGCGCGCGCGCCGCCCAGGCAAGCCTGTCGTTCCTCGCTCTGTGCATCGCCGGTGTAACGGGCGCGCTCGCGATCCTGTGCGCGATCCTCGTCCCACGCTCGTGGCCGACCATCGCGGCGGTCTGGGCAGGGTGTGTCGTCGTTATGGCTACGACCCTGTACCTGAGGGCTCCGGGTTCCGGCTGGCATCGGATGCTCGGGACGGGGTTCGCTCGGCTCGCGATGGAGGCGGGATCGACGACCCTCCTGGTGTGCGATGAGGTCCTAGTAGCCGCGATGGTCCGGTCCGACGGACCTATGCTGATCGTCTACGAATACGGCGAGGTCGACGCTGTCGAAGCCGCCGGCGGACGGCTGGCCGTGCGCTTCAGGAACGGCGCTGCGGTCGAGATCGGGGATCCTCAAGCCCAGCCTGTCGGCTATTCGGATTTCAGTGTTGAAATCCGCTTCGGAGGATCGCCGTAGGCGACGCCTCCCGCACCGGGACAAGCCGTTGCCCCGACGACCTCGCGGGACGGCCGTCGCCGCCCCCGCCCGATGGGAGGCAGGCCTCCCGTCACCCCGGCGGCCGGCGGGTGAACCCCGCTCGCCGCCGCGGACCGAGCCTTCCGGCTCGACCGCGCGTGCGCCTCATGCGCCGCTTTCCAATCCTTCGCGATCCGTCCCCAGGTCGACCACACATGCCTCCGGGCCCCGCGGGGCCCCTTCCGCATGCGCACGGCCGCGGGGAGGGTGACGTGGCCGCCGCCGTCCAGCGGCACGGAGAGGACGGCCGCGGCCGCTCCCTCCTGGTCCGCATGGACGGTTCCGGGCGGTCGCTCGGAGTGCCCCATGGCCCTGCGGCCGATGGAGAGGGCGGCGGCGGCGTGCGCACTCAAGCCGTAGAGGCGAGCGAACTTCACGCGGCCGATCAGGGAGGTGTAGGCCGGGTTGACCCGAACGTGGCGTACGCCGGCCCGCACCAGTGCCGAGCGGAGCGCCATGTGGAAGCCGGCATAGGCGAACGCTGACAGCTGCCGAGCCCGGGGCGCACCGTCGTCGGAGGTCAGCTGGGCCTTCTTCCTGCGGAAGTCGAGGCGCTCCGAGACCACCGGCACGCCGAGCCGCTCGGCGATCGCGCGGATCTCCGCGCAGGCCTTGCGCACGAGGTCCAGCCGCCGGCCGTCCGTCAGGCCGTAGGTCGTCAGCGGGATGCGCCAGGAACCCAGGGGGTTGCCGTCGCGCGAGACGTGGCACAGCGCGATGTGGTCGGCATTCAGATCGACGCCCAGGGCGCCGTTCGACCAGTCCAACCCGACCCGCTCCGCGATCTCCTGCCCGACGGCGACGAAGGCCCGCCAGGAGGTCTCGTCGCGAAGGAACCGCCAGGACAGCGGCCGGCCTTCAGCCAGGGCTTCCCGGATCACGTCCGCGCCATGCGCGAAGCGCAGGCCCTTCAGATCGACGGCCGCGAGCGACGTTCCGTCCCTGGCCGACCAGTGCCGGTCGGCTAGGTGATGGAGTGCCGGCGGCAGCCGCACCTCCACGTCGAACGAACCGTCGTCGCGCGCCGCTACGCGGACGAACTGGCTGCCCGACGGGTATGCCGCGTCACCCTCGACCATGAACTGAGACGAGCGGGCCGCACGCCAGCCGGCGAGCCATGCCGCGTGATCGGGGTAGCCGTTCTCGCGCAGGTGGAACTGCTTGGTGAAGAGCTCGCGGGAGCCATGACAGATACCCGGCCGCTCGACCCGCCTCTCGGCGGCGGCGAGCATGTCCTTCAGGCGCGACAGCCGCCGTGCGTGCTGGTGCAGCGAACTCGGCAGGTGGGCGAGCAGCTTCTCGGTCCGACGTGCATCACCGCCGGGGGCAGCCATCAGCTCGCGGATCTGTCGGGGCAGTTCTACGAGCTGGACGCGCTTGCGAGCGATCTGGCGTTCTTTGGCCCGGATGCGGGTGCGCAGATCCTCAATCTGGACCTTGGCCAGTTCCGCCACGGCGCGACGCTTCGCCTGGACCTGCCGAAGGATGTGGTCGAGGTTCTTGGCCGAGATGCCGGCCGGTCTCCACATCGTCCTTGCGACGGTCCTCGCATCCTCGCCACGAGCGAGCGCCGCGTCGACCCGCCGAGCGACGGACGAGAACAGATCCGCCGCCGCCGCGAGCGCGGGTTGGTCCCCGTCGATGCGGGTCTGGAAGGTGCGGGTTAGGTTCGCCACGTCCGTAGGCTAGGGCGTAGCGAACGGAAAGGGAACGAGCTGTATTGCGCGAACGGTCGCTACCACGCCGTTTCCACACCAGAATCCTAATAGCTGCCTGTCGACGCGATCCCGGACGGCGTCCACACCGAACTGGCCGAAGCCGTGATGGCGATCGAGGTCCGCGCGTCGACCGCAGGTCAGGCCGACAGCGAGGGGTCGCGCAGCAGGTAGGATCCCCGGTCGAACTCCAGGTGTCCGGCGTCCATCAGCTGCCGCACGTCGCGTCTCTCGTAGGCATCGAGGAAGACCGGCGGGATCACGCCGATCTCGGGCCATCTGCCGAACTGATCCAGGAGGAGGTCCCGCAACTCCGTCGCCGAGACGGTGAGCACGATGGCGGGATCGACGCGTTTCGGCGCCCTCAGAGAGAACAGTTGACGACTGCTCGTGCCGGCGGCCGCCGCACCGGGTGACGGCGGCGCGGCGATCCGCGCCGGCGGCGGATCGTTGGGGATGGGCGGCAGCCGAGGGGTGTCGCCCAGGACTTCGACGGTGGGTGGGATGCGGGGCAGTAGGCCGGCGACGACGAGGTACAGACGGCCTTTGACGTCGTCCCGAAGGAGGATCTCCATCGCGGTGGCGGTCAGGTGGCCGTCGCCGGCGACGTAGTCCTTGCCTTCGAGCAGATCGTGCTGTCCCGGATCCAGCCGCAAGGCCCCGTCGCCCGCCGCCATGCGGGCGAACGTCTCGATGGCCTCGACCTCGGCCCGGGTCGTGCGGATCCTACGCATCCGAGGATCGGACCCACATCTACCGAAAAGCGCAACCCGAACCGTGGCGCTGTCCGACCGATACTCTGCGGACGCCCTCCCGTGGGCTCGGCCGAGGCGATGCCGTCAGACCACCGGGATCCGTCGGATCAGCCCGGCCCGGATGTCGAGATAGCCGTCCTCGAGCCGGGGCGCGTTCCTGGCGACCCAGGCTTGCGTCGCCTCCGACAGAAGAATCCCCTCGATCTCGTCGAGCGAACGGCCGTCCTGTCCGGCGACCACGTACAGGTTGTGGTTCACGGGCAGGACGCCGGCCGGCAGCCGCACCGCGCGGATCCGCTTCCCGATGCGCGGCACCAGGATGGCGGGCTGGTCGAGCGGCAGGGTGATGGCCTCGGGCGGCATCCACCACCGGCCGAGACGTCCCCGCTTCGGCATGCGCTCGCGGGACGAGAGCAGGTGCTCGCGCACCGCGCCCGCAGGCTCGGCATCGCGGGTCGTCCTGATGGCGAAGCGGGTGGGCGGCCCGAGGAGGTCGGTTTCGGGATCGATGTCGTCGCTGTCGACCGCCGGCAGCAGATCGGCCTCCGGCAGGGCCCGCGCCTGCTCCGAGCCGAGAAGGAAGATCCCCTTCGGCCCGAGCCAGGGTGCCAGCTTCACCGTGGCGACGTCGGCCAGCACCGGTCCCTCGTGGGCCTCGTCGAAGGCGCCGTCCGGCGAGATCGGACGTCCACAGAGCGCCAGCATGTCCTCGCCGAGCGGACGGAGCACGACCTCGACGGGATGGACGCGCGGGGCGCTGTTCTTCCGACGCGTCTTCGGCCGATAGAACGACGTCGCGGCGTCGAGACGGGCGAGGTGGCTGATGCCGGCTTTCCGGCCGATGGTGCGCCGCAGGCCCGTCGTGGTGGCGTTGAAGAGCCAGCGGTCGGAGGTGACGAGTCCGACCACGCCGTCCTCGGGCATGATGGCGACCGAGCGGTCCAGGAAGGCGTGAAGCAGATCGCCGCGCGCGAAGTCGGGCAGCACGGGCGACCATGTCTCCTTGAGGACAGGAGGCAGATGCCCCCATCGCAGATAGGGCGGATTGCCGGCGACGAACCGGTACGTGCCCTGCGGATCGGCCGTGAGGAAATCGCCCTCGTGCGCGACGAGCTCGGCGCCGCGCACGGCCTCGTCCTCGCTCCAGCCGCGCGAGACCAGGAGATCGCCGATGCGCTCCCGGGCCTGCTCGACCGCCTGCGGATGCATCTCCCAGCCCTGGACCCGGCCGAGGGCGTTGTAATCGCCAGCGGGTGTCGGGATGCGGCTCAAGGCGCACACCAGGAACGAGCCGTCGCCGGAGCTCGGGTCGAGGAGACGCCCGTCCGCGTCCGGCCAGCCCATGCGATCGAGAAGGGCCTCGACGACTGGCGTCGAGGTGTATAGGGCGGTCGCCGCGTGGAGCGCGTCGATCGCGGAAGTCCGCTCAGCACTCGTCGTTCCGGGATTGATGGGCATCGTCGCTTCTGTGTTCCGAACTCCCGGGCATCCTCCAGGGGGCTCGGTCTTGAGGCAAGTTGTTCCTTCCGCAAACGTAAAATCCAGGCTGCCGGAAAGGATCAAATTGCAACTTTTGCCGGCGATGGGCGGCAAGCCGTCGATATGGACGATGCTTTTGCGACGGCCTGTCGTAGGCTCCGCCCGAAGGAATGGGCCACGTCGAGATGCACAGTAGATCTCATCCGGTTGCGGAGCCGATCAGAACCGAAAACCTCGTCCTGAGGCTGCCCAGGCCCGAGGACGTTTCCGCGATCGTCCGGTTCTGGAACGACCCTTCCTTCAAATGGCTGTTTCCGCACAGCTACGACGGAACCGTGCCGATGATCGAGGACGTGGCGGCGCTCGCGCGTTCGGTCGTCCGCTACGGCAGCGCGCTGCTGATCTCCGATCACGAAGGCACCCCGCTCGGGACGATCCATCTCAGCGGCCTCTGGCGCGACACGGCCGAGGTCGGTTGGTACGTCGCGCCCGAGCACCGGCGGCGCGGCATCGCGCGGGAGGCCGCGCGCGCCGTCGTCCTTCACCTGCTGGAGCACCACAATCTGGCCGTGCAGGCCCGCATGGACGGGGCGAACGCGGCATCGCAGGGTCTGGCCGAGAGCTTGGGCTTCACACCGGTGCCCGACCACGTCCAGGGAACGGTCGGCTTCACCACCACCCTGCAGGATCAGCGCGACATCCTCGACGGCGAGTCGGCCAGGGTCCCGGCCATGCGGTCGGCCGCCTGACGGCCCGAATCCCAATGCTTCGCTACGCGGACGCCGGCAGACCGTGCGCCGGCGCGCTCCTTCTTCGCTCTCGCCAGACGAACCCATCGATCCGGAGCGCGGCATGTCCGACGACCACCCCTTCCGTCAGCCGATTCAGGAGAACGGCCTCGTCCTTCGCCTGCCGACGTGGCGCGAGGCGGACGCGTTGATGGCGATGTGGGACCATCCCACGCTCGCGTGGATGTTCCCCGACGCGTTCGACGGGTCCTGGCCCGATCCCGTGCTCCTGCTGGAGATGGCGTCGGGCGCCTTGAACCGGGAGAACGTCCTGGTCGTGGAGAACGAGCAGGGCGAGCTCGTCGGGACCGTCCATCTCAACGGCTTCGACAGGGGGAAGCCGGCGCTGGGCTGGTACGTCGCGCCCGACCATCGGCGCCAGGGTATCGCCACGCGGGCGGTCGCGGCAGCGATGAGGCATCTCTTCGTGGACCACTGCGACGACCTCGGGGCCTATATCGACCCCAGAAACGTCGCCTGCCGAGGGCTTCTGGAGAAGCTGGGATTCGCGCCTGCGGCGAGCCCCCGCCTGGACGTCGTCGCGTTCGCCATAACCCGCGAGGACCACGACGAACGCCTCGACGCCGGCGCGCCGGCGATGCGGCCGGCCGCCTGAGGTCTCGCCTAGTTCGCAGGTCTGTAGGGCCGGCCCATCACCCGGGCGAACCAATCGGCAGCGGGGTACTCGCGTCCGGGTTCCGGACCCAGGGTGACGACTGCGCAGCGGTCGATCACGGCGTCCACCTCCGGCTTACGTTCGGGCGTGTTGAAGAACCGGCAGCGGTCCCAGGCGGCGTCTTCGCCCGCCATCTCCATCCGGCAGGGGGCGTGCGCGAAGGTCAGCGCGCAGGCGTTGCCCGACGGGCCGCCCATGAGCAGACCGTGGCGGTTGCCGACGAGACCGTGGAAGGGGCAGGTTCCGCACCCGGGTTCCGGCGGCGCCTCTTCGATTTCCCGTACGACGATCTTCCCGTCGACGATCTCCGGGGTCAGAACCTTCATTGCCGTTCTCCGATCAGGGAGCGAACACCGGGGCCGCGGCGCGGGATTCGAGCCAGTCGCGATCCACGCTCGCGTATCGCGAAGCCACGAGACCACACACCTCGAGCGCCGCCTCGTGGCGCATGTCGCCGCCGGGCTCCAGCGTCCGCTCGAGCTCGTGCCGGACGCTGGCGAGGATTGCCTGGGCCTCGTCGGCCGCCGCGGGTCCGAAGAGGTCCGGCGGCAGCGCGGCGATCCGGGCGCCCAGTTCGAGCGGATCGGGAAGGCCGAGAGCCTGGTAGCGCCGGAAGGCTTCGGCGAATGCCTCCCCGACGTCGTCGACCTTCAGGATCACGCTGTAGACCACCCGAAGCCAGCCGTTCGGCTCCAGGAGGGAGTGTCCGCGCACCGCCGCCACCTCGGATGCGAACGCCTCGGCGTCGTGGCTCCGGTCGGCCCTGAAGACGTTCCACGCGATGACGGGCATATGGTCCGCGTCTTCCCGGAATACCGCTTCCAACCGGACGATTCCGGGACCCGCGCCCACGACGTACACGGGCTCCGGCACGGCGCAGTGGACGACGCCTTCGATGACGGCTAGGCCGCGCGAAGCAGCTCCCACCTCCTTGAGGCGGGCATCCAGCACCGTCGTCTTCGAGGCCTGCCGTGAGACCGCGAGAGGGTGGGAGAAGCGGTTCGGGTTGAACGGATTGCGGATGGTCGGCGCGCCGAACGGATTCCCGTCGGTCTCCTCGTTCGCCTGACGTTCGAAGCTTTCCGGCGTCAACGGCGTGCGGTCGCCGGAAATGTCCTTCGCGGGTTCGTGCATTCTCGCCCAGAGGCGATTGCCCCAGCCGAGAAGCGGGGTCTCGCTCCCGTCCGCGCGCATGTGGACGATGGCGGTCTCCGGCACGAAGGTGAGCTCGGGAAGCGTGACCTCGGTCTCGCCCAGAAGCTTTCCGGCCTCGCGGACCTTGAGGGTGAAGGTCGGCATGGTGTCACCGGGGTTGATCGGGGCGGCATGGTGGAGGGGGCGGCGTCGAAGCGCAACCCGCGGTCGACCGCGTCAGGGGGAATGCGCGAGGACGGGTGCGGTATCGAATTCGGGATCGAGCAGATGGGAGTTCGCCGCGATCCACCGGTCGGCGACGTGCTCGGCTCTGCCGATGTCCAGGGGCTGGTCCGGGTCGATCGTCAGGATCTTCGCGAGCACGACGACCTGCCCGGGCGGCGACAGATCCTGATGTGGCGACCAGACGACGGCCTCGCTCGGCTCCATCACCTTCACGAGGTAGAGAACCGACGGCAGTTCGCCGACGCTCTCGATCGCCAGCTGCCGATCCCAGTAGGCCGGATGGTGCGTCGTATAGATGCCCTCGCCGCCGGCTTCGCCCCGCGCGCCCGCCGAACTCGTCGTGCGGAGCTGACGCGCGAACGAGAGACCCGGCACGAGATCCGGCTCGACGGAGAGATGATACTGGAGCGCGGGGTCGCGGCGGGACACGTCTTCGGCTCCGTCAGGCGGCCCGGGGCGCCGGCGCGTCCTCGGCACCGGGAGCCGATGGAGCCCAGATGCCGGCAGCCTCCAGCGAAGCGTTGGCGCGGTCGACGTGCTGGGCGCACCAGCGGGCGATCTCCGCCGCATCGACATCGGCCGCGGTCCCTGTGTAGCGGCTCGGGTCGAGCATGTAGCTGACGAGGGTCTGCCGGCCGTTCCAGGCCGCCAGTTCGGTCTCGAGGGCAAAATCCTCAGGCGTCCCCTTCCCCGCGTGCGGAAGCCAACCCGCGATCAGCGCGAACAGGTCGTCCTCGGCGACCAGCTGCTCGAATGCGTCCTCGTGGTGGTCGTCGCACGCCGAGGTCAGGAGCCCAGGGAGATCGACCTCGCCTTCGTCCTCGAACGCCTGTCGTATGGTCGTCGCGTCGAGGCCGGCGAAATGGATCGGCGTCGTGAGGAACACCATCGGCGGCTTCTCGGCTCTGACCCAGGTGCGGTAGGCCTCACTCCAAGCCTGATACTCTGGCGCGTCGAAATCGACGTCGGGGCGCGGATGTCGCTTCGCATAGGCGTCGAATTGCCAGGAGGAGTAGGCCTCGGCAGCGTCGTGAACGAATTCGGCCTCTCCATGGCCCAGGTGGCAATAGACCATGCCGCCTTCGCCAACTTCGGACGGGGGCACGAAGGCGGCCGCCGCGACGAGATCGCGGATCTCCTCGGCACGCTTGAGGGCGGTGGTCGCGGTATCGACGACCTTGAGATGCCGGCGAAAGCCGCGGATGCCCGCGAGGCCCCCGATCTCGCGCAGAAATCCATCGATGGAGGCGGCGAGGCCCGGGATCGCGAGCCGTCCCTCCCAGGCGATGGTCGCCACTTCGCGGTCCAGGGCCGAGGCGAAGAGGCCGACGGAGATGCTCTTGGGTGCCGGCGAGGCGATGCGGCGGAACAGGAGCGCCTCCGAGATCGGGCTCGAGAGATCCAGCATGCCGAGCGACCGGCGCGCCGGGAAGGCAGGACCGGTCAGGCATTCGAAGCCTTCGACCAGGAGGCGTGGAGCAGCTGAGTTGGACATCGCGGATTCTCGCGGGACCGGGCGGACAGGGTTCAGGGACGGGGCGACCGGGCGGTGTCTGGAGCCGCGACGCGGGTCCACCCGGCGAAGTCCAGCGGCGTCGGACGGGAGGTCCACGCATCGAACAACACGAGGATCGGCGTGGCGCCGGCGGGCATCCGATCGAGATCGGTGTCGCGCACGGGGTAGTCCTCGCCGAGCGCGACGGCGGCCAGCGCGACACCGTGCGGATAGCGGTCTCCCGACTTGAGGAGAAACGACCCGGGCAACGCATCGGGATCGACGTCCGCCGGCAACCCGAAGACCGCCATCTCGATGCCTGAGGTGCCGTCAGGCGGAAGGACTTCGAAGTAGCGCCTCGTGAGGACGCCGACGCCTTTCCGGCTCGGTGAGATCATCTGCAGGACGGCCACGGGCGGAAGGATCGCCGGGCTCGTCGTGCGGCGCGTCTCCACCGGGTCGGGATATCCATGCTCGAAGACGTCGATCACCTGGAACTGCACGGGGACGAGGCTGTCCGGATCCTTGTAGTCGCCCCAGGACGGGCTGTCCTCGGTCGAGTTGTACCATTGCAGATCGGCGTGGAGGATGATCGCCGCCTGCAAAGGATCCTCGACCTCGAAGACCGGCTCGCGGGCGTCGTGGCTGAGCGCGTAGCTCTTCTCGCCGCACGCGTACCTGTTCGGCCCGTTCTCGCTGACGTGGACGCGCACGAGCGCGCCGGTCGACGCGTCGCGATAGCCGTAGGTGGTGCGGGTTTCGGTGCGCGGCTCGGGCATCTTCGTTCCTTCGTCCGCTCGGTTGTCCACTGCATCGTTGCGGGATGCAATCGCACACCTTCGCCACGGTCAAGGAGTGGGCGCGGGACCCGATGTCGGATCGGGCGCCTTCCTGCGGGCGGCGATCCTGGCCCGCGTGGCCAGTTCCTCGCTCCAACACTCGCGGAAGCTCGCCGCGGCACCTTCGTCGCCGAAGACGACGGCGAAGTGCCAGCCGAGGGAGGTCTCCCGCGCGAGCTTGCGCGACACCGCCGAAGCGGCGTGCTCCTCCAGCCAGTCGAAGACCGGCCGTGGATCGTCGACGATCAGGTCGACGCGATGGGCCGGCCGCCCCCTCTCGCTGAATTCTGGCATGAGCGTCCCGTAGACGAGGATGTTCCGGAACTCCTCGAACCGCTCGCTCTGCTGGCTGCGGAAGCGCCGCCTGTCGTCGGTCTTCGTTCCGTTGCCGTCCCAATTGTAGTCCCAGACCATCGATCCGGATGCGGACCGGCTGCCTTTCACGCTGAACCGCCCCTTCTCGCGACCTTCCGGAAAATCGACGAGCAGATCGGCCGCCTCCCAGGTCACTTCGCCGAGGACCGAGGCGCGGGCGTTGTAGCCGAGCGCCCGGAACGTGCGGATCATGTTCCAGGTGGACAGCGGATCGTTGGCCACGTAATCTGGTACTTCAATGCGGGCGCGCCGTATTTTCGGGTCGGGATCGAAGTCCTGAGGCCTCGGACGCTCATATTTCATGGCGGTAGTCATGCATCCGCCCGAAAGATCTATCTTGGTTGGCTCCTGATTGGAGTGCCTATACCATTTAGCTACATCCAAAAGCCACTTTCTCTTGGTTTTAGCGAGTTTTATTTCGTCCGCAACATCATCGAACTGATTTTCGATCTGCCGACGTCGCGTGCTGGTCTCCATCGCGGCGGCGCGGGCCAGCCGATCGAGCCGCGCCTCGTAGCCGTCCCGGGTCCGAACGAAATAGCCGGGCACGAGCTCTCCGCGCGCTCGCTCGAAGCGCTCGGCCATCACCTCTTCGCGGGTCCGAAGGACCGAATAGCCCACGATCTCCGTGCGCGAGAGCGGCCCTTCGACGTTCGGCCGCAGCGCGTTGGACGGATCCCTGACCTGGAGGAAGGCCATGCCCCCCATCCGCATCAACGAACCTTCCAGGTGCCGGCCGTCGGCCATGCGGACGCCGAGGACGTCCTGGTCCTCTCGGCCCGGGAACGGATCTTCCGGGAGCGCATCTTCGAGGGCGTCGGACAGATCCAATTGAGGCTCCGTTTCGGTCTTTCGGCTGGTGCCGCTACGCTAGCATCGAAGGAACGATCGAAAATCGGAAGCGGTACCGTCATGAGCACGTTCATCGGCATCCTGTCGGGGCGGCACGATCTCGAAACCGTCGTCGAGACGCTGAAGACCATGGGTCACGATGCCTGCGCTTTCCCGGCGAAGGGGCCCGAATGGGGCGTAATCGGCAGATCCCGCCACGAGATCTATCCGTTTCACGTCTCCACCGACGAGCATCACCACACCTTCAAGGATCGGCTTCAGCAACCCCATACGCTGGTCGAGGTCGAGCATTGTCCAGGTACGGAGCCGACGGTTCGCGCCCTGGTCGCCCGTTTCGGGGGCTGGGTCCGCGAAGCGGGGCAGTACGATCCCGAAACGGTGCGCACCGACGCCGACGTGTCGAATCCCGCCTACGATCTGCGGGTCGACCTTCAGGAGTGCCTGCCGGAAAGCGAATACGAGCTCGTCCGCGCCGTGGCGCGGCTGGGCCGCGAGGATCCCGAGGCGCTGGCGAGGGTTCGGGGCGTGATCGACGCCTACCTTCGGCGCCTGCCCGCCGCGGACGACGAGCCGGATGGTCCGGCGTTCTCGCCCCGTTGATCGGAGCCCGCCGTCCCCGGGACGCCGGCGGCGGGATGTGGACAATGACCGGCGGTCCCGCCAAGGTGAACCCAGCGCATCCGAGCCGCCGGCCGTTCCTTCGCGGACGGCCGGCGGCTCGGGGACGTCTCGGATCGCACGTCGAGAGGCCGACCGGCCTCCTTGCGATCCCTGGAGAGGGTTCGCCGATGTCGAGGAATTTCAGAGGCGTCACGATCGATCCCGCCGGCGCGGCGGACCTCGACGACGCGGTTTGGGTCGATCGCGACGGATCGCAATGGACGGTCGAGGTCGCGTTCCCCCGTTTGACCGAATACGTCCCCGTCGGCGGCCGGGCGGAGGCGGTCGCGAGGCAGCGCCTGTTCACGAACTATCTGGCGGACGGCGCGAAGCACATGCTGCCCGAGGGCGTCATGAGGGCGGTCAGTCTGACCGCCGAAAAGGGCAAGCCCGTCTTCCTCGCCACGATGGCCCTGGACCGGTCCTTCAAGCCTCTGAACTTCGACTGCTCGAAGGCGATCTTCCGCAGTCGCCAGCGCCTCAGCTACGACGAGGCCAGCGCCCTCGTCCGCGGCGGGGACGATCGCATCGCCGAGATGCTCGGGCAGGCCCGGGATCTGGCCCACGGCCTCTTCGAGGCGCGCCGGGCATCCGGGGCGATCGCCTACTACGATCTGGAGAAGGGCGTCGCGTTCGACGAGGAAGGCTCCGTCATCCTGATGACGGGCCAGGGCCACGTGGCGGAGATGATCGTCCGCGAGTTCATGGTGCTCGCCAACGCGAGCCTCGCGGCATTCGCGGCCCGGGAAGGGATCCGGCTCCTGTACCGCAACCACCACGCCCTGGACGAGAGAACCCGGGAGCAGGTCCTGGCGGAGCTCGAGGGGACCGTCGATGGACGTGAGGCGGACGTCCAGGTCGAAGGCAGGCCGCGGTTGATGGCGCGGGCTCGGCTCGGCGTCGAGCCGCAAGGGCATTACGGGCTCAATCTACCGGCCTACGCGTGGTTCACCTCGCCGCTCCGCCGTTTCGCGGATCTCGTCAACCAGCGCATGGTGGAGGCCCATCTCGACGGCCGGCCCGCCCCATACGACACGGACGCGCTCGTCGAGATCGCCGAGGCGATCAACGCCCGGCACGACGAAGTGCTCGACCGGCGCGCCGACAAGTTCCGCGCCCACACCGTGCGCGCCGCCGGGAAGCTGATCGCCAGCGGCCGGGTGGCGGAAGCCAGCGACCTCGACTTCAGACGGGTCGTGCGCGCCGTGGCTGCCGATCCGTCGAACCTGAACGAGGCGGTCGTCGAGGAGAGCCTCCGCAGGATCGAGGGCGGCCTCCTGTCGCCGAAGGAGATGGCGCGCCTGCTGATGCTGGGCGGCCGGACGGGAGAGGCGGTCGTCGCGCAGCTGAGATCGAGCCCCCACGACGCGCCGAACGTGCTGAACTACGGGGTCGCGTCCATGGGCTGGTCGCAACCCGCCTTCACCGAGTCGCGGGGTGGACAGGCGCACGCCACCGTCTTCGCCTGCACGGGACGGATCGTGGTCGACGGCGTCGAACACGTGACGCCCCCGGTGGTACGGCCGACCCGCAAGGGGGCGCAGCACTCGGCGGCGGTCCACCTGCTCGCCGCGATCGCAGGACTGGAGGTGCCGCCGGAGCCTTCGCCGGCCGAACGCGTGCAGGACGTCGCGCCGCCTTCCCGCGCCCAAGCTCCTTCGCCGGAGCAGAACCCCCGCAACCGCCTGCAGGAGCACTGCGCGAGACGGCAGCTGCCGCTGCCGAGCTACGGGGTCACGGAGCACGGCCCGCCCCACGAGCGCACCTTCAAGGCTGTGGCGACGGTCCACGTCGGAGGCCGGATTCTGGTCACGCCGCCGACACCGGCGCGATCCCGCAAGGACGCCGAGAAGGCTGCGGCGGCCGCGATGCTCGTCATGATGGGCCTCGAGGGGCCCTCCGCGCAGCCGGAACCGGCGATGCCGCCGGCGCCGATTGCGCCCGACACGCCGACGAAATCTCCCGCCGCGGCGGTGGACCCGGCGGTCCGGACGCACCTTGAGACCCTCTGCACGCGACGCGGCTGGGGCAGGCCGGCATTCGAGGTCCGCGGGAGCGGGCCGCCCCACATGCCGGTCTTCGAAGCCGTGGCGACGGTGCAGATCGCCGGTCGGCCGAAGCGGTCGGAGCCCTGCCATGCGGGATCGAAGAAGGAAGCCGAGCGCGCCGCGGCCGCCGCCCTGCTTGCGGTCCTGGAAGCGGAGAGCGCGCCGTCCCGAGCCCGGTGAACGGCCAGGGGCAGCTGGTCCGGGAAGCTCGCGACCTTCGACGAACGCCCCCACAGGCCTCACGCCGGGGTGTCCATCCTCACGGGACGCTTCGAACCCGAGCCGAAGCTCCGCGAACGGGCGATCGACATCCAGAGCGGGGCCGCGAAGGGAAGACCGCGGACGAGACGGCGGTGATACTCGGCCTCGGCAGGGAGACGGTGACGACGCATCTGGCCCGGGCGTGCAGGCGCCTCGGCGCCGCCAACAAGACCCACGCGGTGGCCATCGCGGTGCAGCGGCGCCTCGTCAGGCCCTGACCCCCGCCCTCTACCGCGGCGAGGGACCGGTCGAAACCGCAGCGGAGGGAGCCGGCTCGTCGGTCCGGTCGACGACGGCATAGTCGCCGTCGAAGAACAGGCGCACCGTATCCGGGTCGCCGATCTCGATGCAGGCGAGCGCGTCCTCCAGAGTCCGGAAGGACAGCCCTATGCCGATGGCGCGCGCCTCGTCGATCGTCGGCAGCTCGGTCTGATGCGCCGCGAGCGGCACGATCCGGACGGCCTCGGGGTATCTCGGCGACAGGCGGGCGGAATGGTCGTCGAGAATGGCTATGCCCGTCCGGCCGTCGTCGAAGCGCCCGGAGACGCCGCCCGCCTCGCGTCGGAGCGTGAGCACCGCCACCGGCTTCGCTTCGGTCCGGAGGGCGTCGCGGATCCGCTGGTTGAGGTTCGCGAGCGGCGAACCCTTGAAGAGGGTCGCCCCGGTCGTCGCCGCCTCTCGGTGGCGCTCGACCATGGCGACCTGACGAAGGAGGCCGAGGAAACCCGGCTCGTCGCGAAGATGCCCGAAGGCGGCGGCAGCGGCGGCGGCCGCTCTTCGGAGGTTCAAAGCGTCCCGGGCCGTGAGGGGCGGGACGAGGTCGCCTCCCTGCTTCCTGCTTCCGGTCCTCGGCGTGGAGGCGTTCAGCAGGTACCAGTTGCCGGCCAGACGTTCGATGCGCCGGAGTTCGCTGGGCGCGAGCGCGTCGAGATCGCGCGTGGCCTGCCTCGCGAGCCGCAGACGCGCCGCGTCGTCGCCGGCGTCGGGGACCGTCTCCCGGCTCAACCCGAGTAGGACGAGGCGGGCCTGGATCCGAACCAGATGCGAGGCCGCAACGTCCGCACACGAGGCCGCCACGGTGTCGAATTGGAAGGATTCAGCCAGGATGGCGGTCGCCATCTTGGCTTCGGCTGCGACCTCGGCCGCCCCGATCAGGGTCTCGACGAGGTCGTGCGCCCGGGCGTCGCCGGCGTTCTCCTCGTACCGGGCGGCAAGGTGGTCGAAGTCCGTCGCCACGAGATCGACCGCCTGCCGGACCACGATGAAGGGATCCCGGGAGGCCTCGGAGCGGATGCCTTCGACCTGATTGTTCAGGCGTGCGGCGATCTCGCGTCCGACGTGGAGGATCAGAAGGCGGCCCGCCTCGACGTCGGCGAGGTCGGCATTGGCGATGGCCCGCGAGATGCGGCGCGAGGCCGACGGAACGTCGATCTCGGCATGCGCGTGGGCCAGACGCTTCAACTCCTCGTCGCGAAGATCGGCAGGCACCGGCGGCGGGGCGTCCGCGGCCGGCGTTGCATTCCTTCGGAAGGTCGGCGGGCAATAGATGGCCACGGCATGGTTCCTTCGATGCGTCAAGCGTGGACCACGCCCACGAAAGGAACAAGGGCGCTGTTGCGTTTCGCGGACGCACGCGGAAGGAATAGCGGTGTTGTCCACCTGGATCGGGACGATTCGATGGAACGGAAAGACGCGCCGGTGGGTCCGGGGGACGTCGTCGCGCTGGTCGACGGCTCCTTCTTCATGCATCGCGCCTATCATCTCGCGGCCTCCGGCGACCCGGCGAAGAACCTGCGCCCCTCGGACGGTCTCCCGAACGGGGGCGTCCGGAAGTTCTGCGAGCGCCTGCTTTCGTTCCTGGAGGCGGGCTTCGGCGAGCACCGGGCCTCGCACCTCGCCATCGTTTTCGACCACTCGCGCCGGTCGCACCGGAACGATCTCTATCCCGCCTACAAGGCGAACCGCGCCGAGACGCCGGCGGACCTCGAGCGGACCAAGCCGCTGTTCCGGGACGCGGTCCGGGCGTTCGGCTACGCCTGCATCGAAGTGGAGAACTACGAGGCCGACGACCTGATCGCCACCTATGCGACCGCCGCGGCGGCCCGCGGGGCGCACGTGCTGATGGTCGCCTCGGACAAGGACCTCCTGCAGCTCGTGGGCGGCACCGTCTACGCCTTCGACTTCGAGTACGGCGTGCCGGGCAGGGCCGGTCACCGCCCGGCCCGGCTGTTCGATCCGGCGGCCGTGGCGGCCGCCTGGGAGGGCACGCCGCCCGAACGTCTCGCGGACGTCCTGGCTCTGATGGGCGACCCGACCGACAACGTTCCGGGCGTGCCCGGCATCGGACTGAAGACGGCGGCCAGGCTGATCGCGGAATACGGGGATCTGGAGACTCTCCTCGCTCGGGCCGGCGAGATCAAGCAGCCGGGGCGGCGGGATGCTCTGCTCGCGAATGCGGATCTCGCGCGCCTGTCGCGCCGTCTCGTGGAGCTCGAAACCCGGGCGCCGATGCCTGTCGCGCTCGACGACCTGCTGCTCGGCTGGCCCGATCCGGACGTGCTGTTCCCCTTCGTGAACGCGATGGAGTTCGGCTGGCTGGCGCGACGGCTCGGTCAGCTCTACGAAGCCGACCCGAGCGCCTATCCGCCCGATCCGGCCTTCGCCCCGGCGCATCCGCCGCCGACATCCGGTTTCGAGACCCTGCGCTACCGTGCGGTCGTGCCGGCCGAGGGCGGACAACCCTTCTCGCTCGACACGCCGCACTGCTCGGTGACGGCGATGCCTCGTGCGATGGCCCATGTCGACGCCTGGGTCCGCTACGATTTCCGCCCGCCCGAAGCGCGGAAGGAGGCGGGCGAGGGGCACGAGGGCTGGAAGATCCACGTCTCGGTGGATGCCGATCGGCTCGCGGATGCATGGGATGCGATCCTGCCGATCGCGGCCGAAGCGCGCCTCCACGCGAAGGTGGCGGGGCCGGCCATCGCCGCGAAGCTCGGTGACGCGGCCCACCGGCAGGCCGGCAAGACGATCGCTCTCTACGCCGAGACCGGACCCGACCCGGACAGATGGGCTCGGATCCTGGCCGGCGTGGAGGACGCGCTGGCGACCGCCGGAATAGAGCCGGGGCCTCGGGTCGCAGGCGATCGGCCCGTCTCGGGGTCGGCTTATTCGCAGGTCCGCGCCGACCGGGACCGGTCGGGGCGCTATCTCACCGGGCCCTCGGCCTACAACCCCCTCGGATGGCCGGATCCGTTCGAGCGCATCTCGGTGGCGGGCGGGCGGCGGCGCGACGCCCGGGAGGATGCGCTCCGGTGCATGAACTTCGTGGTCCCGGGCTGGAGGCTCGAAGAGGTCGGCATGTCCTGCGCCTTCGAGGTGGAGGAGGACGCGGCGCTGACCGCCCGGGCGATGTCGGTCTCCAAGCTCGACGTCCTTCACGAGGCGACGGTGCTCTGGTTCGAGGAGCTCGACGCCGAGGCGGTCGCCGACCGGTGGCACGACGTGATGGAGGTCCGCAGGGCCGCCGAGATCGGTGCGCTGGTCCGGGCATCCCTCCCGGAGGGTGCGGTCGCCTTCTCGGTGCGCCCGCGCGCTTCGGGCGATCGCCCGCCCGAGATCCGGCTCAGGTTCGCCGACCCCGACGTGCTGGCCTGGGCCGCGGCCGCCCTCCCCGATCTGCTCTCCGCACCCGGCGGTCCCGAAGCCGGCGTCTCGGGCGACGTCCTGGCGATCCCCTACGCGGGGTGGCTGCATAGAGGTCCGACGCTCGACGCCGCGCAATCGGCTCGGATCCGGCAGCTGATCGATCCGGAAGCGGCGGCCGTTCAACTTTCCTCGACCCAGGCGGGTCCCAGGCCCGTAATGCGCTGAAGGAGCCGTCGGGGCTGTTGTGTCCTTCCCGTTTGTGCCTCATCGTCGAAGGAACGGATGCGGTGTCCCGCGAGGTTTGTTCCTTCAATTGGGGGCAAGCCGAGCGTCTCGGATACACGGCGGCTACCCGCCCGGGCCGACGGCCTAGCCGACGGGTACCGGTCGTCCGGAACACAGGGAACGGTCGGCTGTCGGATCGGCGATGTCGCCGGCACGAGGCCCCAGGCGCGAGCGGCATGATCAGCATCTCTCCCGACTCCGACTACATCGACCGTCGTCTGGCGGCGGATTTCCCCGACGAATACGGGATCGTGCGGGCCAGGCTCGAACCGGTCCTCGCCGGTCTTGCACACGACCTGTTCCCACGCCGCGACGCGAACGCGCCGCTGGCCGTGAGCGCCCTCGTCCTGAGCCGGTGCAGAAGCAATCTGATGCAGACGTACTGGGGACGCTCCGTCGAGACGGCCGCGGGAGCCGTCTTCCTGGATCTGCTGAACCCCGCGACCGGAGGCGAGGTGCCTGCGGACGCGGCGTCCCGGGAAGCGCCGCGCGGCAGGGAGGATGCGTGGCTCGGCGTCATGGCGCGACACACCCGCGAGGCCTACAACTCCGGCTTCACGCGGGGCTGCCTGTTCGGTCTCGGGCTCTCGGTTGCCGTCGCCGGCGCCCTGCGCATCAGCGGCGTTCTGTGACCGGTCCGTCCCATCCGTTGCTGGACGATCACTCGGCGATCGCGTGGGACCTCGACGGAACGCTCGTCGACGGACCCAAGCAGGCGTTTCTCGGCGCCTACGTCCGGGGGAGGCGGGACAAGCGGCACCACCTCGCGACGTTCCGCAGGCTGTCGCAACGCTCGGCGGTCGCGGCGGCGCTCGCCTCCGTCGGTCTCGACGCGAGCCTCTTCGACGGCCTGCACTTCTGCCCCGAGCCGCTACGCGACGCCTTCGATGCCGGCGGCGATCCATCGCTGGTCCGCGAGTTCCGCCGGTGGAAGGGCTTCGTCGCCGCGGCCCACGGGTGCACCGTGCTGGTCGACGACGACGCCGACCTCGTCGGCGAGGGCTGCAGGTTGCACGCCGTCGTCCACGTCGACAGCTGGTCGATGAAGTTCCCGACGCTGCGGCCCGTCACCGCTCCGGGCTCGGACGGCACCCTGAGCTCGCTTCCAGTCCCCGACACGATCCTATCGGAGGCGCCCCGATGATGACGCTGGCCCACCTGCCCCCTCCCCGCGCGCCCGGTCTCGCGTGGCGGAATCTGTCGAGCGGCGCATACGAGGATCCGGACTCCTGCCTGGAGCGGATCTACGTGGACCTCGCCTCCGACTACGGCATGCGGGATCCGTCCGCGCGCGCCCAGGTCTGGGAGATCGTCCTCGGCGGCCCCGTGCCCGCCAGCCTCCACGAGATCGTCCTGCGGTACGAGGCCGAAGCGGCGCGATACGCCTGACCGCGCGTGGCCGCGGCTGTGCATGACGACGGATTCCGCGCTCGATCTCGTTCCTTCGACTGCCCGGGGTCTTCACGAACCGTCAACCATCCCGAAAGCACCCGAGGTCGACTGATGCAACATGTGGTTGACGGAGGTGGCCGAGCTTTGCTGTAAGTGCAGGACGCCTGGAGATCGGAGAGGTCCGACCGCAAAGCGCCCCCCCCTCGAAGGGACGCTCGGGACTGGCGGCGGGGAGCCGATGACGGGGCGTAGCTTCTACGAGTTCTTCGCGGGCGGCGGCATGGCGAGGGCCGGGCTCGGCACCGGATGGCGCTGTCTGTTCGCGAACGACATCGATCCGGTGAAGGCCGCCGCCTACGAGGCCAACTGGGGCGCTGCGGATCTGCGCCGCGGAGACATCGGCGACGTCCGGGCCGCGCACCTTCCCGGCCTCGCCGATCTCGCCTGGGCCTCGTTCCCATGCCAGGACCTGTCCCTGGCCGGCCACGGCCTCGGTCTCGGCAGCGAGACGACGGAGAGCCGGACCCGGTCCGGCAGCTTCTGGGCCTTCACCCGCATCATGCGGGAGCTCGTCGACGATCAGCGCGCGCCGGGCACGATCGTGCTGGAGAACGTCGTCGGACTGCTCACGGGGAACGAGGGCAGGGATTTCGCGACCGTCGGCAGGGCGCTCGCCGATCTCGGCTACCGGTTCGGAGCCATCGTGCTCGACGCGAGCCACTTCGTACCGCAATCCCGCCCGCGGGTGTTCGTCGTCGCCGTGCGCCGGTTCGGCCGCATCCCGGCGGAACTCCGCGTCGAGGGCCCCGTACAGCCCTGGCACCCCGACGTGCTCGTCAGGGCGGTGCGCGGACTCGACCGCCGGACGGCCGAACGCTGGATCTGGTGGAATCCGGGCCCGGCTCCGACCCGGTCGACGGCGCTTGCGGATCTGATCTCCGACAAGCCGTACGGCGTGTCCTGGAACCTCCAGGACGAGACCGCCAAGCTCGTCGGCATGATGTCGGATCGGAACCTCGAGCGGCTCGAGGCGGCCAAGCTCTCGGGCCGCAGGATGGTGGGCAGCCTGCACCTTCGGACCCGGGCGACGCCGCTCGGCCGGAAGCTGCGGGCGGAGATCAATTTCGAACCGACCGCGGGCTGCCTCCGGACGCCCAAGGGCGGATGCTCGCGGGCCCGGGTGATCGTGGTCGAAGGACGGCGCGTTCGTACGCGGCTTCTGTCGCCGGAGGAGGGAGGGCGCCTGATGGGCCTGCCGGACGACTACCGTCTGCCGGACCACTACGAGCTCGCCTTCCAGGTGCTCGGCGACGGCTTGGCGGTGCCGGCGGTCGCGTTCCTGCGCGAGCGGATCCTCGATCGCATCGACCTGCCGGCGCGATGGCGCCGGGATGCCGCCTGGACCCGTTACAGGGCGGTGGAGCCGTTCGGTCCGGCGATGTCGAAGGCGGCCTGAGGCGATCCGCATGGCTCAGCCGATCCCGGCCAACCTCATCGAATGGGAGCGCGTCCTCTGCACGCGCTTCCTTCGGGTGCGGCCGGGCGGCGACGCCTCCCCGATCCTGTCCCTGGAGATCACGGCGTCCACCCTGGCGGAGGCCTGCGGTCTCGAACTGGAGCACGGCCCCCGGGTCGAGGAAGCCTTCCGCCACGCGTTCCGGCACGAGAACGCGCTGCTCGCCGCGCTGACGCATGCCGAGCACCCGCGCCTCGAGAGGTCCCAGGGCGTGCCCGGCTGGTTCGCCTATCTGGCGATGACCCTGTTCGTCGACAGCCTCGTCGAGGAGACCGGAGAGGGCGCCTACCGCGCCAAGCTGAAGTGGTGGCTCGGGTCGGACCGCTCGTTCTCGAAGCTCGAGGGCGTCGCGATCATGTGGCGGCGCCTGAGGGACTGGCTCGGAGTCAGGGCGGACCGCGGCGAGCCCTGGCGGCGCCTGGTGCTTCCGCCCCAGGGATCCTGGACGCACATCGGCTACACGAGAAACCTGTCCTTCCCGGCCAAGCGCGACGTGGCGCTGGTCGGCCGCTTCGTCGCCGAACATCCCGGCGCGCTGGAGAGGCCGCTCGCGCTGCTCCGCACGTTCGAGCCCCTCGCCCTGAGTGCCAGGGCCTCGCATGGTCTCCGCGGCGCCTTCGAGGATTTCAGGAAGGCCTATCTCGGCAGCGCGCGGGCGCTCGCCGACCATCGCTTCTGGCGCTTCGTGCTCGCCCAGGCCGGCGCGGCCGGGCGTCGGCACGCCGTGGACGTCGGCGTCTGCGAGATCCGCTACGGCGAGGACGGCGAACGGGTCTACCTGCTCCAGAGGCCGGACGGGACGCGCGTCACGGCTCCCGATCTCGGATCGGCCGTCGAGGCGCTGGGTCCGCACCCGTCGGTCCGCGCCGGGTTCATCCCGTTCCTGCAGATGGGCAACGCGCGCTGGCGCTCCGCGGCCGACCTGGAAGAGTGCCGCGGCTACGTGCGTCTGGGCATGTCGGACCGGATCCGCGGCCTGGTCGGAGACCGTCTGGGGAAGATCGAGCCCACGGGACCTTGGTGGCTGGCCTCGAAGAGCATGCCCCGCGCCGTCGTCGAGAGCGTTCTGGCCGCCGCCGGGGTGGTGGCGCGGCCGTCGGAGCGGGTGCTTCCCGTCACGGTCTTCGACGGGGTGCAGACCAACGACATCTGGCTCGGCCGGCCCGCCTACCTGCCCCGCGTTTCCGCCGACGCGCTCGATGCGGTGCTCGGCCGCGAGCCGGGCGCCCAGGGCGAGCTGTCGATCGTCCGGGACCGGGACGCGCCCGGCATCCACCTGCTGCGCTCGGAGCTTCCCGTCGGCGGCACGTTCCTGGTTTCGTCACCCGTGGCGGGGTGGTCGCGGCGCGTCACGTTCGCTCCGCAGGCCGTACCGCACGAGGATCTGTCCGGCGCCAACGCCGACCTGCCCGTTCTCGACGACTGGAACGCGCTCGAAGACGCGGGCGGCGTCGTCGGCTGCGTCCCGCCCACCGCGTGGACAAAGGCGGACCCGGCTATCGGCGACCTTCTCGAGGCGGTCTACGCGGGCGGCCGCTCGGGATGGGAGGAATACGACCTCGTCGAACTGATCCGCCGCGGCGTCGGCGATCGGGTACGGCCCTGGACGATGCTGCGCTGTCTGCAGGATGCCGGCATCGTACGCCCGCGCCTGAGGCGGCAGTGGCGTGGTCGCGTCTGGACCCTCGAACCCGTCGGCCTGCTCGACGGAGGACGCGGCATCGTCGTCCTCTCCGGCGCCCACTGCGAAAGGACCCAGGAAGCGTTCCGGCTCGCGGCCTCGGGTCTCGGCGCCACGGTCTTCCGCAATCCGGGCCTGTCGCCGTTCTCGCCGGCCGTCGTCGGTTGCGCCGGCGTTCCCGCGTACGCGCTGTCCGAGCGTCTCGGCTGGCCGGTGCTTTCGACCGTCTCCATACCGGCCCGTGCCCCATTGGCGCTCTCGACGACCCGCCGGCGCACGGAGGGCTATCGCGTCGGATCGCATTGGGACTGGGAGCAGGGCCGTTTCGTGTTCGGCCCCACGCCCCCCGATGCGACCGGAACCGTGGTCGAGCGCTACGTGCACAACGCCGCCCGCGACCACGACGTTTTCGTCGCGCGCACCGGCGATCGGACGAGCTATCACCTCTCGCGTTCCGCGGCCGTCGTCGCGGGCCACGTCATGGCGGGCCGGCCGCTCTTCGAACCGCGGCAGGGCGCGCTGGCGGTGGCAGGGCACGACGGACTGCTGCCCGACGCGTTCGTCCGCGAACTGCGTCTGCGCCACCTCGCCAATCCCGGGCCCGTCGACGGAGCCTACCTCTACCCGCTCGACGCGACCGACCTGGTCCGACTTCGCTCGCTGCTCCCGGGATTGACGCCCGGAGCCGCGATCTCCGAATCTCCGCCGCCGGCGGCCGTCGCGAACTCCGTCCTCCGTTCCGGCGGTCGGGATCGCTTCTCCTGGACACGAGGACGGCTCTCGTCCGTCCGCAACCATCAGGCTCTTCGATGACGGGTGGAGTTTCCCCGGCCACGCCCGCGGAGCGATGGTACATCGGGACCAGCGCGCGTTCGCGCGACGCGACCGCCATGATCGCCATCAAGGGCGAACGCCTCGCCGACGGCTCGGCCCGGACGCTCGACGAGACCCAGAAGCTCTTCCCGAGGAACGGGGAGGTGGAGATGCGCGGGCACGCGGCCCTGGGCCTGAAAGCCGGCGACTGGCTGCTCGTGCGCACGGCCAGGAACGATCGGCATCGATCCCCTGCGACGTTCAAGGTCGTCGGCCATCGTCGTCTCCTGCCGTTCGCCGACCTCTCCCGTTGCGGGTCCGCCGAGGCGGTCAGGCGGCTTCTGGTCGAGGAGGGCTGGGCCGGCGGGACCGCGGGCGAGTGGTCTATCAAAGTCGACGCCGACCACGTCGTGCGCCTGACGCTGGCAGCCGCCGCACAGGGCATCCTCAAGGCGGTCGGTCCCGGTCTCGAGGCGCTCGCCGCCTACCGCTTCGATGCCGAGCGCGTGGTGGATTTCGTCTTCGAGGACGACGAGACGAAATTCTACGACATCGCCGACCAGGAGCAGACCTCGACCTACGACTGGTCCGACGACGCGACCTACATCGACCGCATCGTCCGTGCGCTCGCGGAAGGCGACGCCTCGGACAACACGCCGCTGCGGATCGCGCGTTGGCTGCGCGACCATGCCGATGCCGTCGCCGACATCTCGGACACCGGGGTGGCGTACGAGATCCTGCGCTCCCGCGCGCTCGCCAACAGGCTCTCGGCGCGGCGCGATCTGCTCGACCAGTACTTCTCGGCGGTCCGTAGCGATCCCGAGGTCTCGGCCCTCGTCGCCCGCGCGGCCGAAGAGGCGGCAACGGCGGAGGTGCCGGAGATCCGGGCCCGCCTGGAAGCCGAGATCGCCGCCGAGGTGGCGGCCGGGCGCGCGGAGAAGGAGGCCGCGGTCCGTGGATCGCTCGCCCAGCTGGAGCGCGAATTCCTGGAGGAACTCGAACGGACCATCGAAGCGAAGTCGGCTCAGGCGGATGCCGAGATCGCGGAGCGGAAGCGCGCTGCGGACAAGGCCATCGACGCGGGCCTTTCCGAGCGCCGGGTGGCGCTCGAAGAGGCCGTCGTCCGGCTCGATGGACGGCTCTCGGCGGGCGAGCGCGACCTCGCGGCCCAGGCCGCCGAGATCGAACGCCGGCGCAGCGACGTGTCCGCACTCGTGGCTGACGAGGTCGAGGCGCGGGAGCGGGCCGAGCGGGCGTTCGCTGCCGCCGAGGCCGCGGCTCGGGAGGCGGCTGCACGTCAGTCGATCGTCGCCGACCATGCCGCGGCCGCCTCCCTTCCGCATGGATCGCCTGCCGTGCCGGCCCGCTTCAAGCCGGGCGGCGCGGTACTGACCGGCAACGCTCTAGCGGATGCGGTCCGCAGCTCGCCCCTGCTCTCCGACAAGGGCCGCACGACGCTCCTGCAGACGCTGGCGCTGATGCTCGCCGGCGAAGTTCCGATCATCCACGGCGAGGAAGGCGAAGATCTCCTGGAGGTGGCGGAGGCTCTGCTGTCCGCGGGCCGGACGGCTCGGTTCCAGGCGGATCCCACGGTGATCTCTGCCGATGATCTCTGGACCCGGCCCGGAACGATGGCGCCGACGATCCTGCGGGAGGCGTTGACGTTCTCCGCGTCCGAGGACGGCGGCACCGTGATCGCGGTGGTGGCCGATGCCGAACGATCGGCGATGCGGTTTTGGCATCCCGCCCTCGCGTCGATCGCGCGGCGCGGGGATCTTCCGCGCCGCCTGCTGTTCTGCTGCACTGTGGAGGACGCCGAGGCCGAAGAGGTGGCGGCGCTCGGATCGGACGTCTGCCTCGTGGACGCCGCCGGCAGCATCGCGCCGGGCGCGTCGGCGGCCGCGGCCCTGCTGCTCGGTCCCGCCTCGCCGAAGCTGTCGGATCTTCATCCGCCCGCGTCGCCCGTCGACATGACGGCCACGGTCGCGAGCGTCTCCAAGGTCGGCTACCCGACCCGGATCGCCCACGCCCGTCGGCTCGCCCGCATCTGCGCCGAGGCGATCGCCCTCGAAATGGGCGCGGACGAGATCGAAACCCTGCTTTCCCGCCTCATCGCCGCTTGGGAAGGTCGTCGCGAGACGGCTCCGACCATCAAGCTCGTCACCTCCAACACCTGAAGCGACCAGAGCATGCTCGATCCCGTCGGCGGCTGGAGCCGCATCAAGGACTTCTTCACCACCTACCTCGAGACGGCCTTCCGGATCGCGGACGGCGACACGGCCACGGCCAGACGCGATCTTCTCGCGCGCCGCGACGTGCTGGCGACGGACCCGTTCGTCGAGCCCGTGCTGCGCTACGTGGCCTCCGACCGGTACCTCGAGCAGCTGATCGACGACGATCCCGAGGGCATCCTGGCTCCGCTCAAGAGCCGCGAAGAGCGCGTCGCGTTCGTCGAACTCGCCCTGGCGGGTCTGTTCGACACGGAGCCAGCCCCCGCAGGATGGGTGCTGCCGAGAAAATCGAGGAACCAGCCCTACCTGCACCAAGTCAGGATGCTCGCGCGCGGCATCCAGTCCGGGCAGCCGGGCATCGTCACTTCGGGCACCGGCTCCGGAAAAACCGAGAGCTTCATGCTGCCGACGCTCGCGGCGCTGGCGTCCGAGGCCGCCCGGCATTGGAAGGCGCCCGACGCGGACTACCTCGCCGACCGGTGGTTCGACGACGACAAGGCCGACTGGACCGCGCGACGCACGGGGGAGAACCGGCCGGCGGCCGTGCGCGCGCTCGTGCTCTACCCGATGAACGCCCTCGTCGAGGACCAGATGGTCCGCCTACGGCGCGCGCTCGACTCCGACGCCGCCCGCGACGTCATGGATCGCCACCTGGGCGGCAACCGGATCTTCTTCGGCAAGTACACCGGCGAGACGAAGGTCACCGGCTACGCCCTGCATCCGCGCCGGAGCGCCGACCCCGAGGAGAAGAAGCGCCGTCGGCGCCGTCTCAAGGAACTCCGCGCCGCGATGCGGCAGTACGACCAGGACCAGAACGCGGCCCGCGCCCACGACGCCGCCGCCCGGGCCCGGGCGGCGGCCGAGGGCAAGGATGCGCCCGACCCGACGCGCTTCATCTTCCCCGCCGCCGACGGCGGGGAGATGTTGTCCCGCTGGGACATGCACGCCACCCCGCCCGACATCCTGGTGACCAACGCCTCGATGCTCGGCGCCATGCTGTCGCGCGAGGTCGAGGACACGATCTTCGACCAGACCCGGGACTGGCTGCTGTCGGACGAGAACGCCTACTTCCATCTGATCTTCGACGAGCTCCACCTCATCCGCGGATCCGCCGGCACCGAGGTCTCCTTCCTCGTCCGATCCCTCATCCAGCGCCTCGGGCTGGATCGGCCCGAGCACCGGCACAAGCTCCGCATCCTCGCCTCGAGCGCCTCGCTTCCGATGGACGGCGAGGCCGGACACCAGAGCCTGCGCTACCTCCGCGACCTGTTCGCTCCGTTCGGCACCAGCACCGGTCCCGGCGACGAGGGCAGCAACGAGGAGGACTTCTGGCTGGACTGCATCGTGCCCGGTCGGCCGGTCCTGCCCGATTGGGACGGCGCGAAGCTCGCACCCGAGCCCTTCGTCCGCCTGCTCGAGGCTGCCGGCGGAGCGGGGGCGTTCGTCGCCAAGGTGCCGGAGCGAGCCGCAGGGAATCCGGATCCGGTTCTCGACGCCCTCAGGGAGGCGGCGCGCGCGATCGGCGCGCCCGACGATCTCCCGAAGCTCGACCTCGCCCGGTCCGTCGCCACCAAGGCCGCGGAGATCCTGACCGGCGCATGCCGTGATGGGCAGAACGTCCGGGCGACCTCGGTTCGCGTCCTGTCGGAGAGGATCTTCGGCACCGACGGCGACGATGATCGCGCCCTGCGCGGGCTGATGCTGGCCCGCGCGCTGCCCGAAAGCGGCAACTTCAGGATCAGGGTGCCGGACGGAACGCCTTCCTTCCGGGTCCACACCTTCATCCGGAACGTCGAGGGTCTCTTCGGGGCGCCGGCGACGCAGGGCGGCGCCGTGACCTTCTCCGATCTGACGATCGAGCGTGGCCTCACGCATGGCCGCTCGTCGAACGGAGGCCGCGGCCCGCGCCTGTTCGAGATGATCTACTGCGAAGCCTGCGGAGAGGTCCTCGTGGGCGGGCAGCGGGGGGTGCCGTCCGGTTCTCGCACCGAGGTCGAGCTGCTGCCGTCGTCGGCCGACCTCGAAGGTCTGCCGGAGAAGGGCGGCACCGAGTACTACGACCGCATGACCTTCGAGCAGTTCGCGGTCTTCTGGCCGCGGACCGACGCGCCGGAGACGTCCGAACGCGGATACGACCAGTGGGACCGGGCCGTCCTCGATCCCGGCACCGGCGTGGTCGTGGTGGGCGGGCAGCCCCATCCGGGGCAGATCGACGGGCACCTCTACTACCAGCGGGATGCCGCCTTCCACGACGCGAAGGGCAACGTGATCGGCCGCAGGATGGCTCAGCCGTACTGCTGCCCGAAATGCGGGACGGACTATTCCAACCGACCCAGGAGCAACCGGTCGCGCTCGCCGATCCGCGCCTTCAGGACCGGCGTGTCGAAGGCCTCGCAGCTCGTGGCCACCGAACTGTTCGAGCTCCTTCATGCGGTAGGGGCCGAGGCCAAGAGCATCGTCTTCTCGGACAGCCGGCAGGACGCGGCCACGCAGGCCCTCGAGATCGAGAGACTGCATCTCCGGGACCTGCGCCGCGAGGTGCTGGTGGCGGTGTCCCGCAGCTACATCGATCACGAGGCGGCCGGATACGTGCCGCCGGCCGAGCGGCAGGCGCGCATCGTCGACCTGTCGATGCGGGTCGCGGGCGGCGACATGTCTGCCGTCGACGAGCTGACGGCCTTCTCCGCCCTGACGAAGCGCTGGGACAGCGACAGGGATCTGGACATACCGAACCGCAAGGTCCGCCTTGACCGCCTCTTCCAGGTCGGCGGAAATGCCGGCGGAGCGGTGTCGAACCTCGTCGCCGAATACGTCCGGCTCGGGATCCATCCCTTCGACGAGGTCGGCCGGAAGAGGTTCATGGACCGACCCTGGTTCGACGCGTTCGAGAAGCACGGCGACGAGATCCGCTTCGCCCGCTGGCTCAGCCAGCAGGACGTTGGCCAGCTCCAGAACCTCATCCACCGGCAGCAGGATGAGCTCTCGGACGACGTGGTGTTCGCCAACACCTTCTTCGCCCTCGAAGAGACCGGCCTCGCCTACCCTTCGCTTCAGAGGGGCGTCGGGCCCGACATCGATGCCCTGGACGCGTGGCTGCGCGTCTTCGCGGGGGCCGGCAGGGTCTGGGAGAACAAGTGGTTCGACCGGCAGGGCTTCACCCAATGGACCAAGGGCGGCAACCAGATCCGGGAGACGAACAAGGTCGCGCGTTTCGGACGGGCCCTGTACGGGACCGGCTGGCGTCCGCGTGTCGACGACGTCCTCGAGGAGCTAGGCGACCTCGGTCACCAGCTCGGTGTCGTCAGGGTCGGGCACGTCTTCCTGAAGGTGACCAGGGAAGGCGACAGCTTCTGGCGGTGCGGGAACTGCGAGAGGGTCCATCTCCACCGCGGCCTCGGGCGGTGCACCCGCTGCTACGATCCTCTAGCCCAGACGCCGACGGGGCAGGTCGAGGAGCTGTGGAACGCGAACTTCCTGGGCCGACGGATCGTGCGCGGGCACGACGAGAACGTCCCGCGCTTCCGCCTCAGCTGCGAGGAGCTCACGGGGCAGACCGACGACTTCGCCGACCGCCTCCGCAAGTTCAAGGCGATCTTCGTCGGTCAGGTCGGCGAGGTCGCCAAGCTCGCCTCCGAAATCGACATGCTCTCGGTGACGACCACGATGGAGGTCGGCATCGACATCGGCTCGCTGCAGAGCGTCTATCAGGCGAACATGCCGCCCCAGCGCTTCAACTACCAGCAGCGCGTCGGGCGGGCCGGACGACGCAACCAAGCCTTCTCGTTCGTGGCAACCTTCTGCCGCGGCCGGTCGCACGACGCGTACTACTTCGCCCATCCCGAAGCGATCACCGGCGACGCCCCGCCGCCGCCCTTCCTGGCCGTCGACCACGATCCGATCCCGCAGCGCCTGCTCCGGAAGGTCTGGCTGCGCGAGGCGTTCCGTATCCTGCGCGCGGAGCGCCACGCGGCGGGACTCGCGTATCCGGGCGACACCCTCGTCCCGCCGGACGTGCACGGCGAGTACGTCAAGCTCTCGGACTACTACGACGACACGGCTACCGACTGGCCCGCGCTCCTGCTGGACGCACTCGAACGGACCGTCGCCGTCCGCGACAGCTTCGTCGAGGTCGCATCGAACGACCTCGGGGCCCGTGCCGGGCAGCGCGCCCGGCTGAGGGCCCTGACCCCGACCGGGCTGGTGGCCGAGATCGACGGCCTGCGCGGCAGCCGCCCCCTCGCGGACGGCGGACTGGCAGTGTTCCTGGCCGAGCGCGGCCTCCTGCCGATGTACGGCATGCCGACGCGCGTCCGGAACCTCTACATCGGGTTGGAGAAGACCGAGAACGTTCGAGACGAGTGGTACTGGTCCACCATGGACCGCGACCTCGAGCTCGCCGTCTACGAGTATGCGCCCGGCGCGATCCTGACCAAGGACAAGCGGCGCCACCGGGTGGTCGGGTTCACGGGCTCGATGCTCGAACCGCAGGTGCGCGGTACCGACATCGATCTGATCGCGGATCCGAACTGGTACGGCGACGAGACCCACGTGGCGATCTGCGGGACCTGCGGTTCGGCACGGCACGAGCAGGGCATGCCGGCCCAGGCGCTCGTATGTCACGACTGCGCCGATCCGATCGATCCGGACCGGTTCAACCGCTACGTGACCCCGAACGGTTTCCGGACCGACTTCAAAGCCGAGGATCGCGATCTCGACGAGGTCGGCACGATGACGTTCCGCACCGTCGCGACCGTGCTCCAGCAGGGCAGCGCGGTCGCCCGCGGCAACCTGAGCGTCCGCCGCGGCGCCGGCATCACGATCATGCATCTGAACGACGGCGTGGAGGACGATCAGGGGCAGCTGACCTTCTTCGAGACCGAGATGGCCACGGATCGGTCCGTGCCGGTGCCGGGGCGCGGGCGGTCCGCGCAGCTGCACGATCAAGCGATCTCGACGGAGTTCCTGCTCCGGCAGGGTTCCCGGTTCTCCGCCCAGACCGGAACCGTCGAGCGCTTCGGCCTCATGTCGCGCAAGGAGACGGACGCGATCTACCTCGAACTCACGGACTTCGATCCGCGGCTTTCCCTCGATCTCGTCGCGAGGAAGGGCGACTACTTCCACATCGGCACCCGCGCGGCCGCGATCAGCGCCACGCAGATGCTGGTGCAGAAGGCGGCCCTCCACCTCGACGTGTCGCCGGAGGAGTTCGAGGCACTCGAACCCCGCCGGCGCGACCGCCGTCCGATGCTCCAGATCGCCGACGCCCTGATCAACGGATCGGGTCTGTGCCGGCGGCTGGGTCAGGAAAGGACGAGCGACCGGGAGATCGAGATCGTCCATCTCGTGAAGGAGATCCTGAACGAGCCCGGGAAGTGGCCCCAGAGCGCGTTCATGGCCGAAGACGCGGAAGGCAGCCACAAGGAGCGGTGCCAGACGGCCTGCTACAAGTGCCTGCAGAAGTTCAACAACCGCCGCTATCACTCTCTGCTGGATTGGAGATTGGGCCTCGCCTACCTGCGGGCGATGACCGTCCCGGGCTACGCCTGCGGCCTCAACCCGGGCGAGGAGAGCCTGCCGGAGATCGACGGCTGGCTGACGAGGGCCCGCGAGCTCGCCGCCTCGCTCAAGGGGATGCGGCCGCGGATCTACGACGTCGACGAGGTCGGCCAGACGATGAAGCTCCCCTGCATCGTGGAGCGGGACACCGCCGGCCGCGTGGTCATGCGGTTCGTCATCGTCCACCCGCTCTGGAGGACCGATGCGGATCTGCCGATGCGGCTGCTCGGATCCCTGGGCGGGCCGCCGACCCGCTTCGTCGACACCTTCGATCTCGAGCGGCGCCCCCTGCAGGCGATGGAGAGGGCGGTCGATCGCCCGCCTGCGCCATCGATCCTGATGCAGGGAGCGGCCGCCTGAGCCAGGTCGCCTCCGCCGTCAGACCGGGTGCGGTGCCGCCGCGAGGACGGCGCCGTGCCCGGTGCGCGGGAGTTCGAGAGCTTGGAGCCGGTACTGCAGGGTGCCATGCCGCTCCAGCCACTCGTCCCGCTCTGCGGAACGCTCGGACGCCGCGACGCCCTCCGCGAGGCTGATGAAGGCCAGTGCGGCGTCGCGCCGGCCCTGGAGGTCGCAGCAGGGCGGCGTGTTGACCAGCGCGTGCCAAGTGTCGACCGTTTCCCGATCGAGCGCCGGCACGAGACGCGCCGCTGCGGTGGCGGCATCGGACATGTCGGTCCGGCACAGCACGTCGAGATCGTCCCGCCCCCCGCTCGGGATGTCTGCGTCCAGGTGCAGGACGCTCGCCTCGCGCGCGGCGATCGCGGCTTCCGCCCGCCGTCCCGAGGTGGCTCCGAGCAGGGCTTCGGCGTCCGCGAGGCGATCGAGCGCGAAACTGGTCGTCTGAGCCCGGGACCCGCGGGGAAACGGATCGAGCCCGATCGAGCCGTCGACGATGCGCCACACCGGAAGCGGCATCCGCATCCAGATGCCCCCGGGGCGCATCACGAAGTTCTCGCGCACGGTTTTCCGGAGGTGGGCGACGAACGAATCGTCGAACGAGTACCGCGACTTGAAAGCATCATCTATCGCGACGGGCGAGCTTTTCGACGGGCGGAAGGGAAACCGCACTCCGGTCGTCGCGTGAGGCCGCTTCCAATCGAGATCGATGCTCGGCTCGTCGACCAGCTCCGCCCAATCCTTCACCGCCCGATAGGATCTCAGCACGAGGCCCGACGATCCGAAGGCCACGCTCGGCTGGTCGAGATGCTGCCTACCGATCACATGAGCCGGCGCCAGGAAGTCGTTGCCGGACCGAAGATATTTGAGCTCGTGGATAGTGTCGTACCCCTGCCCGGGGCCGTACACGAGCCGGCTGACTGGCCACACGTTTCCGAAGCGCGCCCCGTACGGCAGCTTGCGACCCGCATCGATCGGAATCCCGATCTCGACTTCGACCTCCACGCGGTCGGCCACCCCCGTCTTCCGATCGACGACATCGCAGGGTGTCGAGATCCTGGTCTGGTAGAGTGGGAGATCGGACAGCAGCATCGCACGCACCCCTTCGCTTCCTGGGTAGGGAGCGACGGCGCAAGGGGCAAACCGGGCCTATCCGGCGAGCCTGGATTGCCATCGGGGCTGCTGCACGTGCCCGGGGGCTGCGGGTGGAACCGGCCGGAAGGCGGCGTCCAGCGTCTCCTCCACCCGGGCGACCGAGCGCTGTCTCAGAACCCGTACGAGCTCGGTCAGCAACGCGTCCACCAGGACCGGATCGGCACCCGGGATCGCGGCCCAGCCGTCCTCGGCCGGTACCGCCCCGGGGTCGTAGCCGGGAAGCTGTCCGTCGCCGGTCAACAGGCCGAGGCGGCGGAGCACCTCTCCGTACGGCACGATCAGATCCGGCCGGGCCTCCAACAACGCGATGGCGGCCGCCTCGAAGGGATCGGTCCGGATCGCGTCGACAATCGGGAAACGAGCGGCCTCGCCGAGCCTGGAGCCGATCTCGCTCTCGTAGTGGCGGCGTACGACCGGATGCCGGATGCGCGCCAGCGCCGAGCGGAGCGACGCTTCGACGGCGGCCGCGCGCTCCGGCGTGTCGGCGGACCGACGCGCCGTCTCACGTTGCCAGAGAACGTCCACCAGGGGTTGGGCTTCGGCGATCGCGACATCGAAGTCGTCGATCCGTCCGGCCTGCACGAGCGCGTCCGGATCCTGCCGGTCCGGAAGGCGCGCGATGCGGACGGAGCGTCCAGGTTCGAGCGCTTCGAGCACGACGTCGACGGCCCGCTCGGCGGCGCGAGCGCCTGCCGCGTCCCCGTCGAAGCAGAGGACCGGCTCGTCGTCGAGGCGCCACGCCAGCGCGATCTGCTCCCGGGTCAGGGCCGTCCCCATGGTGGACACGGTCCTGCGCCGGTCGGCACCGTCGAGCGCCGTCACATCGAGGTAGCCTTCGACCACGACGAGCGGGCCGGATTCCTTAGGCGCCGCCTTGGCGGCCGCGAGGTTGTAGAGCACCTGCCCTTTTCGGAAGACCGGCGTGTCGGGCGAGTTCAGGTATTTCGGGGCGACATGGTCCGTCAAAGCCCGGGCCCCGAACCCGATCGTGCGTCCCAGGCCATCGGCGATCGGAAGCATGATCCGGTCGCGGAAGCGGTCGAATTCGGAAAGGTCGGCCGCTCCGGTACCGACCAGCCCCGCATCGGCGAGCGTCTCGTCGTCGAAGCCGAGACCGAGCAGATGATCGCGCAGATCGTTCCAGCCGGCCGGCGCGTAGCCGATGCCGAACCTGGCGCGGGCGGCTTCGTCGATCCCGCGCCGATCGAGAAACGAGCGGGCGTCGCACCCCTCCTCGTCCTCCAGGCGGCTGCGGAAGAACGCCTGGGCGGCTTCGAGCGCGTCGAGCAGATCGCGTCGTCTGCTCCGGCCCACGTAGCCTTCGGCCGGGCCGGCGGGGAGCTCGACGCCGGCCTCGGCCGCGAGGGCTTCCACGGCCTCCGGAAACGTCAGCCCCTCCGTCTCCATGAGGAAGGTGAAGACGTCCCCGTGCCGTCCCGACGAGAAGCAATGGTAGAAGCGCTTTCGGTCGTTCACGCAGAACGACGGTGTCCGCTCGTGCTGGAACGGCGACAGCCCCTTCCACTCGCGGCCCGCCCGCACGAGCGAGACGCGTCGGCCGGCCACCTGGGAGACCGGCACTCGGGATCGGATATCGTCCAGGATCTCCGCGGTGAAGCGCATGCCGTCGAGCCTTCGAAGGCGGCGGGAAGTCGTCGATTATATGAGATCAAAACGTGAACAAAACTACTGCGTTCCTTCCCGGAGACCACGTAGCGGCGCTTTGGCCGAGTTGCCCACAGGCCGATCGAGTCTCAGCTCCGGGGACGCCGGCGTCGCCTAGCGGGGCGAGGGCGGGGGGTTCACCTCGGCAGCGATCTTGGCGACCTGCTCTTCGTAGTCCTGCTCGGCCTCGGCGAGCGTGCGGTGGCCGTGGAGCTCGCTGGTCCCCTGGCAGTCGTCGTCGGGATTGCAGTCGTAGTGTGTGACGACGGCGTACTCGTCGCCGATCTCGCGAGGTCCCACCAACGCGACCTCGATCGGGATGCCTTTCGCGTCGAAGGCCGTCGCGCGAAGCGTGTTCCGGTAGCCCATGCGATCGGCGACGGCTTGGTCGAGGGTGCCTGCATCGGACATCGTGGATCTCGGTCGCGCTTCGATCCAACGATGATGGCCTGGTCCCCGGAAAGTTGAAACTCCGACGGACCGATCGCCGGTGCGCGATGGGCATGGGCGGCCGCCTGCCGACCTCATGCGGCGATCGATGCGCTTCGCTCCGTGGATGCAGGCTCGATCAGAAACTTCGACCTCAACTCCTCGTCCACGAACACGCCGTTCAGCCGCATCGCGCAGGGTTCCACGCCGTAGACGATGTAGCCGAGGCGCTCGTAGAGGCGACACGCGGTCTCGTTTCCGATCGCGACCGCCAGGGTGATGCGCGACACCCCGCGGCCGCGGGCGGCGGCTTCGGCAGCCGCCACCAGCCCTGCCGCGACGCCGGACTGCCTATGCCCCTGCCCCACGAAGACGGAGGACAGCTTCGCGATGTGCGCGCACGGCGGCCGCTTGCCGGTCAGGGATGCGATCCCGATCAGATCGTCGCCGAGAAACGCTCCGAAGGTCGCGGTCTCGCTTTCGCACGCGAGAGCCGCTGCGTGATCCGCGACCGGCCGGGCAACGGCTTGGTCGAGTTCCTCGGCGAACGTCAACGGAGTGGTCGCGATCGCTTCGATGCGAAGCGCGCGATGGGCGGAGGCGTCGGAAGGTGCGAGCCGCCGGATCGTGTAGCGCTGGTCCACGGGGGTCTCCTCGAAGGAGTGCCAACGTGGCCGTTTTCATACGCTCCGTCTACGCTCGAAGGAACGGATGGGAGTGGTCGATGCGTGCATATCTGCAGGGCGGAGCCTTCGTCGTGGAGGTCACTCCGGAGGAGGTCGAGGAGTTCGCCTCGAGTTGGCCCTGCTCCAACCTGACGACGACGGCCGGCAAGGAGTTCAGCTTCTCGGCCGAGAACGGCGACCTGATCGACGCGTACACGGTGATCGATGGCCGGCACCAGTCGACACTTGAGGACGACGGGCCGGCGCTGGCGGCCCTCGCCGACGACGCCCTGCTGTTCGGTGCCCGCGCTCTGGATCTGCGCTCCGTTCTCGAGATCCGCTTCCCGAACGAGACGCCCGCCTCCCCGCGCCTCTAACCCGGCGTCAGCTTCGGCCCGTCGCGCCGCCGGGGAACGCGAAGATCTCGCCTCTCCGGCCCTCGTCGGCGGTGCGATCCCGATGCCCCGCGGGCTGCCGCAGGGCGACGACCCGCGCCGGTGCGCCGGTCCGGGAGGTCCCGCGGCCGGATCGAGGCTCCAACTTCAGCAGCTGCGCACAGACCAGAGCCCAGGCACGGCTCCGGGGAGCATCGGTCGGCGTGCCCGCGGCGAGTTCGGCGAACCGCGCGCCTGCGGCCTTGATCGAAATGACGCCCTCGGGAGCCGAGCCGTTCGCGAAGCGCGGAGTGCCCGTGTAGAGCACCAACCCCGTCACGGGCAGGGCGCCGTGCGAGGCCTGCCGCAGGGCCTGGACGCGCTGCGCGACCTGGATCATCGGATTGGGTATGGTCCGGCTCGTCCGACCGCGCGTCACGTTCCAGACGGGGTCCCTCGCCCCTCCAGCGACATCGCCGTCGAGCGCCACGCTGCCAACCAGGACGGCTCCCCCGCCGGCCTTGACCAGATGGTCGACCGCGAGCGCCTCGATGGGCGTCTGGATCCGGACGTCGTGCAGCGACGTGGTGGCGACCCGGCCGATCTCGGCCTTGGCCGCCAGACGGGCCGCGAGATTGTCCGTGGCGACGGATTCGGCGACGGGCTTCCGCATGAGGCCGACCAGGACGAGGAACGAGGATGCGAGCAGGCCGCCGGCGGCGACGAGCGCCGGCCAAGCCAGCGTCCCGTCGATTTCGGTCACGGACCCGAAGAACTCCGGGGCGTTCTGGAACAGGCTCATGGGCTCCTCGGGCGCTCAAGCTCCGTGAGGAATGGTCGGCTCCGGGCGCGGTTCCGGTTTGGCAACTACTTCGTTGGAGGGTGCATCGTCGGGCGGCTTCGGCCCTTCCCTCCCCCGGGGGTCGCTGGCGTCTTTCGGGGGCGTCTGCGAAGCTGCGGGCGTACGAGGTGAGCACCATGAAACCGGAAGACGTGTACATCCACCGGAGCGACCCCGCCTACGTGGTGCGCATCACCGAAGTGGTCGACGGCGCCGTGGCGTTCGCCACCGAGGGCGGGGGCTTCGTGAAGTCGACCTCCAAGGAGAAGTTCGAATTCGACTTCCGGGCGGAGACGCCGGAGGACCGTGCGCGACGGCTGGCCTATTCGAAGGATGCGGTCCAGCTCGAGTGGGAGGATCGCGAGCAGCGGATCCCCGCATGGCTGAACGGCCGTTACTGGAACGGCTGGGCGATGCCGGCTTTCGAGAAGGACGACCTGATCCAGGCCGTCGAGTCGGGCATGCTGTCCGACGTCGAGTTCTACGAGCCGGCCGACATGTTCGTGAGCATCATGCAGGCGGACGGTTCCCAGCCCATGCCGGTCATCGACAAGGAGCAACTCTTTCCCGAGCTCGCGAAGCGCGCGGCCGCCGGCGAGCAACTGATCGAGATGCCGGTGAACGGCGTCGACCTGATCATCGAACTCTATCGTGGCGAAGACCTGCCGACGGCGGACGGCTCGACCGTCCACGCCTATGCAGTCGGCGCCGGCAGCTGGTGCTGGGAGAAGTACGAGGCCCCCGAACCCGCTTCGACCCCCACCGCGTGATTTACCGGGCGGCCGCCGGCCGCCTTCTTCCTGCGGAAGCCATCGCCGGAGATCCCGAGATGAAGAACGGCGACAACTACGTCCGCCGCGACGACCCCGAAACGCTGTTCAGGGTGAGCAGGCTCGAGAACGGCCGCGTCACCTATTTCGCCGCCGGCGGCGGCTTCCAACAGGAGGTCGACGAGAAGTCTTTCGGGAGCGAGTTCCGCGAGGCGACTCCGGACGATCTCGCGCGCCATCGCGCGTACCGGAAGGCCGCGGTCGTAGGCGATTGGGCCGACGACCCGACACCGATCCCGGCCTGGCTCAATTCGCACGAGTGGAACGGCTTCGCGACGCCGGCCTTCGAAAAGGACGACGCCATCGCGGCGATCGCAGGCGGCAGGATCTTCGACACGCACTACCACGCGTCCGCCGACGCCTTCATCTTCCTCGACAATTGCGGCGAACCCATCCCGGCCTTCGACCCCGAGGTCCTGTTCCCCCGGATCGCCGCCGAGACCCGATCCGGGTCCTGCGAGATCGAAGTCGGTGGGGATACGCTCCAGGCCACCGTCTTCCCAGGCCGCGATCTGACGACGCCCGACGGGTCCGTGGTGCGTGTCTACGACATCGGCGCGGGCTACTGGACGTGGTCGCGGCACGAAGAGCCCGAGCCGGCCTCCGCCCCGGCGCCATGAGGCATGGATCCGGGGCGGCGGAACCGCCCTTTCTCGACGCCAGGAGATCGCCGCCCATGACCGATGACAACCTCTACGTCCGCCGCGACCAATCCGACCACATCGTCCACGTCAGCGCCATGCAGGACGGCGTGGTGACCTACGCGCCCGAAGGCGGCGGCTTCCAGCAGGAGGTGGCCGAAGCCAAATTCTTGAGGGCATATCGCGCCGCGACGCCCGACGACCTCGCAGGACTCCGCAACTTCAGCAAAGGTGCCGTGGTCGGCGACTGGGCGGAGGAACCGGCGCCCATCCCCGCCTGGCTGAACGCGGAACTCTGGAACGGCTTCCCCCAGCCCGCATTCGAGAAGGGCGATCTCCTCGAAGCGATCGCGACCGGTCAGCTTCCCAACACCCACTACTACGAGCCCGGCGACGCCTTCATCTTCCTCGAGAACTGCGGCGAAGAGATCCCGGCATTCGATCCGGCGGAGCTGTTCCCCAAGATCGCGGAGTCGGTGAAGACGGATCACGACGAGATCGATCTCGGCGGCGAGACCATCGAAGTATACGTCTTCAGAGGCCGGGATCTGACCCTGGCGGACGGGACGTCGGTCCACGTCTACGACGTCGGTGCGGGATACTGGACCTGGGGACTGCCCGAGGAGCCCGAGCCCTCCATGTCGCCGACCCCCTGATGGGGCGATGGGCGGGCTCGGGATCAACCCGCCGCTCGCCTCCCGCCGTCGACGGTACGCGCTTCGGCCGGGCACAGTCCGTCAACCACGCCGGGCGACCGGATCGGCCCCGCATTGCGAAGGAATGGAATTCGGGCCAAGGTCCCGGATCCCGAACGCCTTGCGAGAACGAATGTCGAGCACGCACCAACTCGGCCCCGACGCGCGGGTCCTCCTCGTCGATGCGAGTTCCTTCGTCTTCCGCGCCTACCATCAGTCGCTCAACCAGGACGCCAGGTACAACGCGCGCCCGTCCGACGGCCTTCCGACCGGCGCCGTGCGCCTGTTCTTCGTCAAGCTCCTCCAGTTCGTCCGCGAAGGAGCGGCCGGCGTCCTCCCGACCCACCTCGGCATCATCTTCGACAAGGGGTCCCGCGACTCCCACCGCAAGCAGCTCTTCGCCGAGTACAAGGCCAACCGCGACACGACTCCCGACGATCTGAAGCCTCAGATGCCGTTGGTCCGCGCCGCCGTCCGGGCCTTCGGCCTGCCGGTGGTGGAACTGGACCGCACCGAGGCCGACGACCTCATCGCCTCTTACGCCAAGGCCGCGGAGGCGGCCGGAGCCGAGGTGCTGATCGTCTCCGCCGACAAGGACCTGCAGCAGCTCGTGGGGCCGCGGATCCGGTTCTACGACGCGGAGAGCGGCACCAAGGGCAAGCCCGGCTACAGGCCGGAGCGCAACCTCGACGTCGAGGCCGTGACCGCGAAATGGGAAGGCGTGCCGCCGTCCGGCATCGGCGACGTCCTGGCGCTGATGGGAGACGCGTCCGACAACGTCCCGGGCGTCCCCGGGATCGGTCTCAAGACCGCCGCGCAGCTGATCCTCGAGCACGGCGATCTCGAGCGGCTCCTGGCCGCGGCCGGCACGATCAAGCAGCCGAAGCGTCGCGAGAACCTGCTGGCGCACGCCGATCAGGCGCGCCTGTCTCGCCGCCTCGTAGAGCTCGACTGCGGTCTGCCTCTTCCGGTGGACCCCGCCGATCTCGCGTTGAACCGACCGGACGGGCGGCGACTCGTGGCCTATCTCAAGGCTCTCGAACTCCACGCTCTGGTGAAGCGCGTGGCCAAGGCGTGGGACATCGATCCGGACGCCGTCGTGCCGGATCCCGAACTCGCCGTGGCCGCATCCGGGCCGGACGAGGCTGCCGCTGCAGTTGAAGGCGGGGCCGCCCCGGTCGCGCCGGCTCCGTTCGACCGCACGGGCTACGTGGTCGTCGCGGACGAACGGAGCCTCCAGGAATGGGTCGATGGAGCCCGGCAGGCAGGTGTCTGCGGCTTCCACGTCCATCTCGGCGAGAAGGGTGTTCTGGGCATCGCCCTCGCCATCGCCCCGGGTTCCGCGGCCTACGTGCCGATCGAGCATCGCGTCGCCGGCTCCGGCCTGTTCGGCGGTCTCGCGGCCGGGCAGGTGTCGCCCGCCCGGGCCTGGGCCATGCTCGGGCCGCTGATCGAGGACGGAGCCGTGTTCAAGGTCGGCCACGACCTGAAACCGGCCCTCAAGGCGCTCGCCGCCGCCGGCCTGAGCCTGCGCGGCTTCGACGACGTCATGCTGATGTCGTACGCACTCGAATCCGGGCTCGGGCGGCACGCTCTTTCCGACGTGTCGGAGCGCCATCTCGGCCATCGCACCGCGGATCCCGCGCTCCTGGGCGGCACCGGCCGGGGCAAGGTCGCGCCCGAAATGGTCGCTCCGGGCGAGACCGGCCCGGTCGCTGCCGAGCAGGCCGATGCGGCGTTGCGGCTGCGCGACGTTCTTGGGCTCCGTCTGCGGGAGCGGGATCTGCTCGGCGTCTACGAGGACCTCGAGAAGCCGATGGTGTCGGTCCTGGCGCGGATGGAGGCGTCGGGCATCAAGGTCGATCGCGGGGCTCTCGTCGGATTGTCCAAGGACTTCGGAGCCGCGCTGATCCGGCTGGAGAGCGTCGTCCACGATCTGGCCGGGGAGACCGTCCAGATCGGTTCGCCCAAGCAGATCGGCGACATCCTGTTCGGCAAGCTCGGGCTTCCGGGCGGCAGGAAGACGCCCAGCGGGCAATGGGCGACGGGCGCCACCGCGCTCGAGGAACTGGCTGCGGCCGGCCATGCCCTTCCGGCGCGCATCCTCGACTGGCGTAGGACCGCGAAGCTCAAATCGACCTACGCCGATGCGCTGCTGGTCGCGGCCGACCGCGGCACGGACCGGATCCACACGACCTTCTCCCTAGCCGCGACGACGACCGGCCGGCTCTCCTCAAGCGAGCCGAACCTCCAGAACATCCCGGTCCGGACCGAGGAAGGGCGTCGCATCCGGGCGGCCTTCGTGGCTGCCGAAGGGCACAGGATCCTGTCGGCCGACTACTCGCAGGTCGAGCTGCGCCTCCTCGCCCACATCGCCGACATTCCCGAGCTGCGGCAGGCGTTCGTCGACGGCCTGGACATCCACGCCGCCACGGCGTCCGAGATGTTCGGCGTGCCACTCGCGGAGGTCGGGTCCGAGCTGCGCCGGCGTGCGAAGACCATCAACTTCGGCATCGTCTACGGCATCTCGGCCTTCGGGCTGGCCGACCGGCTCGGCATCTCGAGGCAGGAGGCGTCCGAGTTCATCGGCCGCTACTTCGAGCGCTTCCCGGGCATCCGCGACTATATCGAAGAGACGAAGGCGTTCTGCCGCGAGCACGGCTACGTCCGGACCTTGTTCGGCCGCGTGTGCCACTATCCCGGCATCGCTTCCAGGAACGTCTCGGAGCGGATGGGCGTCGAGCGGCAGGCCGTGAACGCCCCGATCCAGGGAACGGCCGCCGACATCATCCGCCACGCCATGATCCGGATGCAGCCGGAACTCGATGCGGCCGGTCTGAAGGCCCGTATGCTGCTCCAGGTCCACGACGAGCTCGTATTCGAGGTCCCCGATGGGGAGGTCGAGATCGCCGGACCGATCATCTCGAAGGTGATGTCGGGAGCCGCGGCCCCGCTTGTGGAACTTGCAGTCCCCCTCGTCGTCGACGCTAAGGCTGCGGACAATTGGGATAGGGCGCACTGATGAGCGCGGAACTCAGGACCGTCGAGCCGACGTCGGACGGAGAGGAACTCCCGGAGACCGTCCTGGAGGCACCTCTCCCGCATGGGACAAACCCGCGCGGGACAAGGTCCGCCTATTCGGTGCTCGTCTTCGGCCTGCAGGGCATTTGCCTCCTTGCCGCGGCCAAGCTGCCAGCCGTTGCGATCATGCTCGTTCCGTCCCTTGGTCCCGCGGGTTGGACATGCCTCGAGGCGATCCTCCTGGCAGATGGAATCGCATACGCCTGCATTCTGCTGGCGATGTTGTGGGCTTGTGCAGCGCTCCCGGCTGAGGACGCGGTCGATGGCGCGTGAGCGTCCGCCGTCTCTGACGGAGCCGAGCTTGGCCATCGACATCGTCCGGCTGGTCGACGGGATCGGCAACCGCTACAGCGCCCTCCAACTCGACGACGAGATGGGGCCGCTGCTCCGGACCGCATGGAACCGGTACGAGGAGCTGAAGGATCGCGGCCTCGACTTCACGGCTTGCGATCTAGCCGCCCGGACCGAAGCCGTCCAGGCACTGTGTCGGAGGCGCGGCCTCGAATTGCCTGCATGGCCCCGACCATGACGCCCACGGATGCCGAAGCCTGGGTCCATCACCGGCTCCGCAGCTCCGACCTGATCCGGCACTTCTTCGACCTGCGCGAACTCGGGCTCGATCCGGCGGAGGGAGCGGAGGCGGTCGGCGCCCTCTCCGAGATCTACATGCTCGGCCGGTGTCACGCCCTGTCGACAGTGGCCGCGCGGAAGGTCGGGCGCGACCGGCTCGTCAGCTTTCTCTGGCCGGACGGCCGATTGGCGCACAGCGTCGTCGCGTGCACGCCTCAGTATGCCGGGGAGCCGCTCCGAGGCGACTGCGTCGACGTTCTGGGCCGGTGCCGGCTGGCCGAAATGGCGGGGGATCTGAGGGCCGCGATCGCACCCGTGACGGTCGCGATCGGCGAAGCGGCACAGGACCACGATCTCCTGGACGGCGAGGTCGAAGCCCTCGAACTCGTGTTCGCTCAGCTTCCCTGGTTGCGCAGAACCCTCCTGGCCGCCGAGCCGGAGGATGTCGGGCCTAGAGCCTTTCTCGAAGCGGCCGCTTGGGCGCGGATCGCCCGTTCGTCCCCGGATGGGGAAGCTCGGCCGGCGATCTTCCAAGCTGGCTAGGTCCTCAGGAAATCCGGGCTCGGGAGCGGGCCTTCACACCGGCCGACGCAGTCGGACCCGACGGGACTGGGCCCGTTTGCAAGGGACGCAAACATGAGCGCGAAGCGGTCGAAGCTCTTGGACCGGATCCGCAGCCTCTGCGGTCGGACGGTCGACAGGGGGTTTACGGAAGCCGAGGCGCTGGCCGCCGCGGAGAAGGTGGCGGCGCTTCTCGCCGAGAACGACCTGACGCTGGACGAGGTCGAGATACGTGCCTCGCCCGTCGGCCGTGAGGACGCCGAGTTCGAGGGCGATCTCGGCGAGCGGATCTGGAAGGTGGCCGCAGCCGTCGCCGAACTCACGGGGACGCGATACTGGACCGGTGCCACCGGCGTCGTGCCCGTGCGCATCACCTTCTTCGGCCTGCTGCACGAGGCTCAGATCGCCGGCTATCTGCTGGACATCTGCGCCCGGGCGATGAGGTGCGAGGCCGCGGCGGCCGGTGCGGCCTGGGCGCTGTATCGGCAGTCGATCCGGAGACGGCGTCGCGCCGCGTTCCTCGATGGGATGGCGGACGCGCTCGGTCGACGCATCCTGGCCATGAGGAAGCCGCAGCCGGCCGGTCGAGGGCTGATCGTGCTTCGAGAGCAGATCGTCGACGAGGAGATCGCCAGACTGGGTTTGAGGATCCGGGACATGCGATCACGGTCGTCCGACGATTTCGATCCCGCCTACGGCGAGGGCAAGGCGGCGGCGGACCGGGTGGCGCTGGATCCGGGCCTGTCGCCACCGCAGCGGACGACCGCGCTGATCGAGAGCTTCGGTAGATAGGCCGCACGACGCCGCCGTTCTTCCTGGATCGCAAACGCCGTTGCCGCAGGCCCCGAGTGGCAACGTGTCGGCGACGGTTCGTTTACCGAAATCGATTCTGTCGGGCTCAAGATCAGTTTCCGACAGACGCCTCGATCCAACGTTCCAGGCTCTAATCGGTTGTATCGACGATCGTCTGGAAAGCTGATCCATTGAGCTAAAATCACTTCGACAAGTTCTACAGCTATACCGGAGCCCAGCCGGCCCGAGGTTCGAGCGGTGCTGGTCGAAGATCAGCCTACGAGGCGGATCCCACGTCAGGCAGGGATCGAATTGAGTGCCAAGGCCTCGTCGCAAATAAATCCGGAACAACCTGATAAGTATGGTGCACTACATATTCTGCCTCTAGCGGGATCTTGAGCGGAAAAGTGAAGGAGCTCTCGATAGTTACCGTCGGACATATGTTTTCGAAGGTCAAAGGGGTGACAGTCCCTTAGCATATCCGTAGTAAGGAGTGCACGGTATCGAGGGAGGGGCAGATGGTCCGCATCCTACTCGCCGCAGCAGGCGCCGTCGTCGGCCTGGTGTTGGGCGCCATGCTCAGGCCCTCGATGTTCGGGGAGCCGGTGCCGTTCGACGTGCTCGTCTCCTCCCATCCCATGGACGCTCCGTTCCGCACCCAGATCCTCCAGACGTTCTCTCTGACGATCCTCGGCGGCGTGGCCGTCGCTCTGCTCCTCGGCCATCTCCTGCGCCGGCCACCATCCGGGGTGCGGGCGCCGCGGCGCTAGGGTCCGAACACAGGCGCGGGAACGAGCAGGACCTCGTCTGCGGAAACGCCCCAGCCCTCCTCCAGGATGCTCGCGAGAGGCGAGAGCGCCTTCGTCTCCACCTTCGCATCGAGAAGCCTGAACCCCACGCGTTGGCGATCGTCCGGATACCGGCCGGCGCTCTTCCGCACAGCCTGCTCGGAGCTGCGGCTCGGCAGTTCCGCCTGGAGGAGCGCTTCGATCCGGCGGACGTGATCGACGCTCAGGTAGCCGCGATCCGTCTCGGCGCACGCGCCGTCGACGAATAGCGCGTTCCCTCCGCGAGCCCGGCGATTGTACGTCAGCCAGGATTCGAGCCCCTCCTCGTCGCGGACGGTCTCCCTGGCGTCGCCGTTCGCATAGACCCGCACGCAGAAATGGACCCTCATCGCAGCCTCCCGGCACCTTGTTGTCGGAACGCGCCCGTCAGCGCCGAACGCCCGGGCACATCTTGTTCTGGACGAAGGAGGCGAGAGAGGCGTTGCAGCCCTTGAACATCACGGTCACGTGGTTCGCCTGGGCAACATACCGGTTGCCGCGATACATGATGACGGCCTCCCCCTCGCCGTCCCGATAGCTGACGACCTTGATCGGCGTTTCTCCGGCATCCGGGGTGTTGATGCACCGATGATCGCTCGCGGCGCATATCTCGACGCCTCCGGCGATCGCACCTGGCAAATTGATCATCAAGGCGAACGCTGGACCGGCTGCGAAGAGCGCGATCGCGCTCAGGAGGCACATAGCGGGCTTGCGGAACACTGGGCACTCCGGACGGGGCGAGTTTCGCGGACCGGTTCAGACTAACCGCAGGTCGGAGCCGCGGCCAGATCCGAGCGCCAACCATCGGTGGGATCCGTCGGTGAAGGAACGACGACGCTTGCTCCTTTCGATGGGCGGGTCGAGACTGCCGCGGATCCGGAGGAGCGACATGGGCACCTGGGCGACACCATTCACGGACGAGAACGTGTCGCGCCTCGAGGCGCTCATGACCCAGCCCTTGGCCGCGAAGCGAGCGGCCGACGCGCTCTACCACCTCGTCGGCGACGACACGCTCTTCGACGCGATCGGAAGCGCGGTCGAGCACGATCCGGATGGCGATGTTCGGTCGCTGGTGGCGATGACGCTCGACGAGTGGACCAACTGGATGCACCCCGACAGCTTCGTCCGGGATGCGCGGGATTCGCCGTCGGCTCACGCCCGCCCCTTCGACGATGGCTGCTGGGAAAGGCTGAAGGCGATCGCCGGCGGCTACGAGGGCGTCGCTCTGGGACCGATCGTCGGCGCAACCCTTGTTCCCGATACCGTCGAGGGTGCCCGGTCGGCGTTCTCGGCCCTGTGGGCGGACGAGCGGGATGTTCCCGAGCAGGAAGTCGCGAAGACGAAGGTGCCGGGCGTGTACGCGGTCAGGGCCGGCGGGGAGATCCTGCGGGTCGAGATCCTCTACGGCGTGATCGCGGCCGCGGATCCGCGCGTGGGTCACGATCTGACCGCCACCTACTTCCCGACCGCGGTCCCCTCCCCTGGGTCCCCGAGGTAGCATTCAGCCGACAGACGGAACCGGCTGATCGAAGCTCTCGAAGCCGAGACCAGCCATGATCGGGCGGGCCCTGATGGTTCCGGGCCGGTAGGTGATGGGGCCGCCCAGGGCATCGACCTGCAGCACGCCCTTGTTGCATGCGAGCCAGAGGATGCTGTCGACGGTCGCGATCCTGTCGCCGGTCGCCTGAGCCAGGGGTAGGCACAGAGCCCGGCAGGCCGCAAACCGCTCGGACACGTGCCCGCCGGGCCGGTCGGGTATGCCCGCGAGGCGGCAAAGCCAGATGTCGGGCTTCGGCAGATCGCGTCCGAGATTCTTGGCCAGCTGGAAGCAGGTGACTGCACCCACGCCCGGCATGGTGCGGCACCAGGCGAGCAGTTCCTCGTCGGATGCGTCCTTCAGGGTGGTGAACTCCTCGAACAATTCCTGGCGCCGCGCCCAGGCGGTCTCGATGGCGGCCGCCCGCATGCGATGCCCGAAGGCCGACAGCACGGCCTGACCGGCGTCGATCGCATCCCAGACGCGGCGCTCGATTTTCCGGGCTGCTTGCGCCCGCCGACCCGCACACAGAATGATCCATACGATCTCGCTGGCGAGCTTCTCGGCGTTCGCCGGCTCCGCAAGCGCTGTGGACCAGTTCACCATGGGCTCGGCGTCGGGATCGTTCGCCAGCATCCACGCGCGAAGTTCCAACCAGAGATCGGCGGAAAGGCGGTCCGAGGACCTCGGCAGCATCCGGCCGGTAAACATGTGCATCATCGAAGGTCCGGACCGACGAACGGGTTTCACACGACCAATAGGACGCCCGGGAAGCATGCACCAGCCATTGTCGTTCCTTCGTTTTGGCTGCAGCTTGAAGGGCTGATGGCGCGAGTTTCGACGGAGCCGATCATTCGGCACCGCCGATAGCAGCTGGCTGCGTTAAGGAGTCGATCATGGATTTAACTCAGATAGTCGACAGATCCTTGATGCAGCTGTTCGGCCAAAGCTGGCCCATCTTCGTCTTCGTCTTGGCGGTTGCCCTTTTGAAGACCCTGGTGCCCGGCCGGAGGACAGGCAGGCGCAGGCGAGGATCGCCTGCGCGCTCCCTCAAGCCGCTAAAGGCACCCAGGACGGAGGAGGAGAGGGATTATGATCGGCGCCTGGCCGGAGTGGCCGGCGAGTTGAAGATCCGCACCGTCGTGGAGAGACGGTACGACAACTCACTGCATGACATATATCTGCCGTCTAGAAGCGGCGTCACGCAGATCGACCACGTCGTCTTGGTAGGAGGTGCGATCGTCGTCATCGAAACGAAGAACTACGGAGGCCTCATCATAGGCGACGAAAAGAGTCAGAAGTGGACCCAGGTCATGGGCAAGGGCAGTGCTCGCAGCACCTTCATGAACCCTATCCATCAAAATGTCGGCCATGTGTCGGCGGTGAGAATGGCGCTGGGCGGGGATGTGACCATTCCCATCCGGAATCTGGTTGTCTTCGTCGGCGATGCGAAATTCGGGCGACCGCTCCCCGAGAACGTCATCGTGCTATCGAATCTCTCGTCCAAGCTCGAACAGATCGCGCGAGAAGTTCCGGAATTCGGACCCGCAAAGGACGCGTGGCCGAGGCTCTGCTCGCACTGTCTGGCGAAGCCTAGATCGATCCTCGAGGCGGAGCATCGCGAGACCCTGTCCAGAAGGAATGGACGCCGGCAGGGCATTGTTGCGTGATGTCGACGACGGCGAAGCCTCGCACGACCTGGACGGCGTCCCAGCTACAGCTCACAGCCCGTGAGCTTGCGCGCGGAGCGCATGGCGTCATCGCGATCGCAGCTCGAAGGTTTACGGCCAACGCGAAGCTTCGCACTTCCTTCCCGTTCATGGTGTCGATCCATCGCATCGCGGCGAGCGCACTTTGACGTTGCGATTGTCCCGGATCGGAAGCACCCTCAGAAGGATGAGCGCGAGTCGCACTTCTTCAGTCGGGAAGCCTGCCCGTCAGTATGGCGCCATTCCGTACCGGATGGCGGGGGATGGCCTTCGCGTTCTTCTGGTGACATCGCGAGAAACACGGCGCTGGATCATACCTCGCGGAAACCCCATGCGTGGCCGCAAGCCTCACAAGGCGGCGGCGATAGAAGCTTTCGAAGAGGCCGGCGTAGTTGGTCGGATACGCAGCAAGGCCCTCGGGGCGTTCGTCTACGAAAAGGTCAGGACGAACGGATCTCGGGCGTGCTTGGTCGAGGTGTTTCCGCTGAAGGTGCGCGAGGTACACGACGATTGGCCCGAAGCGCACCAGAGGGAGCGCTGCTGGTTCTCGCCCGAAGACGCCGCGGAGCTCGTTCTCGAACCAGGTCTGGCGGATCTCTTGCGATCCTTCCAGCCGAAGGGATCGGCGAAGGATCGCTGACGTAGATGTCCGCACGCGAATGCGATCCTGCCGCCGGGTCTGAGGCATCCCTTTGCGATCGCTGCTGGGCGCCGGGCGCCTGTTGCCGCAACATGATGCTCTACCAGGTCGATGGCGTTGACCTGTTCCAGCGGGCTGGCGAGGATGCCTTGTCGCAGCTTCCGGCCCGTCTTGCTGAAGCACGGCTTCCCTTCGATCCTCTCGGACCCGGGATGCTTCATCGTAGCCCCGAGGGCGAGCCGGTCCTGATCTGGATGTTCGCGTGCCGGGAACCTACGCCGGCCGGCAGATGCGGGATCTACGGGTCGCGACCAACCATCTGCCGAACCTATGAACCCGCCAGCGACGCCCTGTGCGTCCACCACGGCGGATCCGAAGCCGGCGATGCGAGCGGTTGCGGAACCTTCGCACTCGCATCGACGACGGCCTGATTGAGGAGGCGGCATGTCCGACGACGTCAAGGCGATCCTGCTCGGCCGCATCCTGCCCGCTTCGATCTCGCCGGTCCTGGAGACGGTCGGCGCGACCATGAGCTCCGAGCTCGAAGAGTCTCCCGAGGTTTCGATCGGGTTCGTGGAGGATGCGGAAGGGAAGTTCGGCGCCATCTGGATCTTCGGCGAAAGCGTCTCGGCTACAGAGCATGCCCGCGTGTTCGATGGCGAGCGCACCCTTCTCCATGCGAACCGCGGCCTGCTCCCGGCCATGCAGGCGCTGGTCGAGGAGTTCGGCGGCTACCTGATGGTGCCGGGCGGCACCTTCGTCCTCCACGAGGGCCGGAACCAGATCGAGCTCGCACCCGCAGACGTCCTGTTGCTCCGGCTCCAGAAAGCCATCTCGCTGACGGCCGCGAAGGCCGTGCGCGACGCCATCGTTGCGGATCCGGATTTCGCGGCCGATCTCGTCGCGGCCATCGACAGCCTGCCGGTAGCCGCGAACTCGCCCTCGCCAAGGTAGCGCGTTTGCGTCACGGACGCGGAGCCGTCCCCGATGCCTCAAGCGTGGCGCGCCACGCGTTCACGGCGGCCCGCACCGTCGGCGATCTGTGAACCAGATCGGCCTCGATCACCTGGGCGGCCTTCAGGAGAGTGGCGGGATCCGATGTGGCGGCCTCGACCGCCGGCAGGGCCGTTTCGCACAGCCGCACCAGTCTGATGTCGCAGGTGGTCCCGGTCCCGTGCTCGAAGCTCACGGCGGCGCGGAACGCATCGGTTTGCTCCAGCGCCGTCGAGAGGGCCCTTTGGGTTCTCAGCAGCTGCGCGATCGCTTCCTCGGGATCGTTGTCGTGCCAAGGCCAGAGGGTCGCCCGGAGAACCTCCTCGACGTAGAAATCGAACAGGGGAGCGTCCCGGGCCGCGACCTCGGCCGCGGCGATCGAACGGGCCCCGAGCAGGTGCCTACGGCGGCCGGCATCCAGGTTCTCTTGGGTACCGTCCCGCAGCAGTCCGACCACGGCCGTTCCGAATTCGCCACGCCAGACCACGAGCCGGTACGGAGAGCCGGGCTCGACGACGTCGTATGAAGACTCGGTCTCGGACATGGTCGTCGGGAGCTCAGCGGAAGCAGGGAGCCGCCGCCGGGATCGGCAGCGCTTCGAGGATGGCGCGCGAGATCTCGTCGACTTCCCCGACCGCATGCACCCGGTTGTAGGGTACGCCGGCGTCGGCGAGGAGCGCATGCGCGGTACGGGTCTCGATCTCGAAGGCCAGGATGCGCCGCGGAAGTGTCGAAGGGTCGTCGTCGGCACGCCCTTGGGACGCGCGGTGGCGCAGACGCTCGAACAGAACGTCGGATGATGCTTCCAGAACGAAGAGGGCGTCGATGGCGTGGTGGTCGAGCAGGGCTTCCGCCTCCGGCAGCCTGCGGGGAAAGCCGTCCAGGACGAAGCCGCCGCGGCAGTCGGGTTCGGCCAGGCGAGCCAGGACGAGGCGCGTGATCGCATCGCTCGGCGCCAGCGTGCCGTCGGAGACGAGGCCGTGCATCCGCATCGCTGCCGGATCGCCTGCCGCCGCCGCCTGCCGGATCAGGTCCCCCGACGAGACGTGCGGGACGCCCAGCATGCGGGCGAGATTGCCGCCCTGGCGCGTCTTGCCGGCGAGCGGAGGTCCTGAAACGAGGATGCGCATGCCTGTCGATCGACCCGAAAACTCGATACGCCGCGACGGTACGGATCGTCGCCGAAAGCCGCAACTTCGAAGGAATGGCGCATTGCGAACGTCTGTGCGAACTTCCGGGTGAAGGAACCCGGCGGTTCCGAGTGACCGGGATCGGCGGAAAGCGATGCAGGCGGACGAAGAGAACGAGGGCGGCCAGCCGTCCGCGCGTCGGAAGCTGCGCCCGGTCGGCATCAAGCGCATTCCCATGAAGCGGGTGTTCGCCGGTGCCTACCTCGATCAGGATCGTCGACCGCGGAAGAAGCTGCGCAACAATTCCGACGTCACCCGATACCTTCTGCAGCAGAGCTTGCTCGACCTGGGAGAGCCCATCCGCGGCCCCTCCCAGGAAGGAGACGAGAAGATCGCGAAGATGATGGCGGCCGAGGTCGTTGCCGCCATCTCGCGTCCGGGCAGCTCTTCCGTGAACTGGTACTCCCACGCCATCGAGCGGGCGATCGCCATCGCGTCGGTGATGCATCCGGAGATCGCGTCGGACGAGGCCGCGCGAGCCGTTCCGGGCGGCTGGTTCAAGTCGGCCGACGAGGCCCGGATCGTCTTCCTCGCTGCGACCGCCATCACGTCGCAGAACGTGGTGGTGCGGGACAACATCCGGTACGGCCTCGAGCAGTACCGCCACTTCCTGGCGCACGGCTCCTTTCAGGTGAAGGGCTACGGCGCGAAGGCGCAATCGGTCAAAGGCAATCTCGCCCGCTTCAACCAGATGCTCGGCATCTTCGACAACGACATCCATGCACTCGGCGAGTTCCTCGACACCGAGTTCACGATGAAGGAACTGCGCGACGTCGGCAAGAAGTACGGCGTGTCGATCGGCGGCAAGGAACTCGCCGATGAAGTAGTTCACGGTTCGATGTTGTTCGGTCCAAAGATCGGGAATGGGTTTTATCAGAACTTGCGCGGCAACGGACGACCAGTCACGATCGATCTATGGATGCAGAGGACATGGGGTCGATATACTGGCACCCTGATAAAGGGTGAAGTCACCGAAAAGCAGGTTCAAAGACTCGCAAACCTGTCTCTTATA
>CAXDNE010000005.1:0-77860 GCA_963990595.1 uncultured Methylobacterium sp. | reverse complement strand
CCGCCCCCCCCCGCCCTCTCCCCTCTCCTCGGGGCCGCCCGCGTCTGTTGTTTAAACCACACCGATCCCCACCCCCGGCCCGCGGGCCGCGCGGGCGACGGCGCGCGCGAGCAGCGTCTTGCCGGTTCCCGGAGGCCCAACGAGCAGGATGCCCTTCGGCGACCGCGCCCCGAGCCGCCCGAAGGATTTGGGATCCTTGAGGAAGGCCACTGTCTCCTGCAACTCGGCCTTGGCCTCGTCGACGCCGGCCACGTCCCTGAACGTCACCTTCGTATCGGTCTCGACATAGACCTTGGCGTTCGATTTGCCGATGGTCATGAGACCGCCGATGCCGCTCCGCCCGGTCAGGCGGCTGAACAGGGTGCGCCAGAGAAGATAGAAGGCGAAGGCGGGCAGGATCCAGGAGAGGAGGCCCGTCAGGAAGCCCGTGGGTGGGGCACCCTTGACCACCACACCCTTGGCCGAGAGCTTGTCGGCGAGGGCTGGATCAACGCGCGTCGCCACGACGTACCGGCGGCCGCTTTCCGCCGGCTCTTTCAGCGTGGCCGTAATCCGGTCGGTCCCGACGGTCGCCTCGGCGATCTTCCCTCGCGCGACCAACTCCTCGAACTGACTGTAGGGGATCGCCTCCGTCTGGCTGAATCCGACCCACAGATCCTGGACGAGCAGCACGCCGAAGAAGGCCGCAACCAAGTACCAGAGCGCCCAGCTCAACTTGCGCTTACTTTGGTCCACGAGCGCCTCCCCCATCGAAACGGGACGTGCGCCGTTCGCGCGGTCGTCGCTTTGCGCCAGCTCAAATGGCCTTGTCCGTCTGCGATTGCGGCGATGGCTATGGGGTCGGTGAACCTGCCGAGGGGGATCGTCATCCGCACCGCATGACGAAGCCGAAACCCTTGCGTCGCGTGGCATGAGTTCGGTCGACACACTGGATCTCTGCGGAGGCATGGCGGACTATCCCCCCACACAGAGGCGCCTGCGTGCGCCCGTGCCAGGGAGGACTCCATGGACCTAGGCAAAGCCAAGGGAATGTTCGTCGTCGCCCTCGTGGCGGCCGCCGGAGGATGGTTCGCGGTCCAAACGTCCTCGGGCGCGTCCGGTCGCGAACCGCGCTTCCCTCAGCTGACGATGGATCAGCTCACGCCGGCCCAGCGCCCGCTCGGCGAGAAGATCATGAAGATCTCCAGCGTCGGGATCGGCGGCCCCTACAACCCGATGATCCGCAGCCCCGAGATGGCGCAGCGGATGTACGACCTCCTCGACTACCTGCGCTGGCACACCTCTGTGCCGACGCGGCTGAACGAGTTCGCGATTCTCATTCAGGGGCGCCTCTGGCGCTCGCAGGTCGAGTGGTACGCTCACTATCCACTGGCAATCAAAGCCGGCCTTTCCGAGCAGGTCGCGGCCGACCTGAAGGCCAACCGGCGGCCCGAGGGCATGAAGCCGGACGAGGCCGCCGTCTACGACTTCTGCATGGAACTCTCCACGCAGCATGCGGTCTCGGACGAAACCTTCGCCCGCGCCAAGGAGGTGCTGGGTGAGCAGGGCGTGGTCGACCTGACCGCGCTCACCGGCACCTACGTGACGGTCGCCATGCTGCTGAGCATGGCCGAGGAGGGCGTGCCGGCCGGCAAGGAGCCGCCGTTCAAGCCTGGCGAGCGATAGGCGACACGGGCGAGGAGCGTTGCGGGCGCCCTGCGGCAGCGGTGGGAGGCGGCCGGTGCGCGTTCGGCCGCTGGGGCATGATCGGCCCACCGTTGCCGCCCGACTTGGCGCATTCCACTATCGCCGCGCGCAGATCGCGCGCGCCTTCAGAGCGGCCGGCGCCGAGCCCATCGCGAAGCAATAGATGCTGCTCTCGTCCATGGCGGGTCTCTCTCCACCACTGCAGGTGCCATTCACGGCGAACTCCTCAGGGCGGCAGGTCGCGACACAGCGGCCACCGGCCGCGCATTCCTCGACCTGCACCCGGAGCGCCGCCGCTGCGGCGGCCGCTTTGCCCTCAGGCCCGGCCGGTCCTGCGGGACCGCGGTCGCCCTTCTCGCCCTTCTCGCCTTTGGGACCGGCCTGACCGACGGGGCCGGGTGGACCCGCAGGGCCGGCCGGACCCGGATCGCCCTTCGCGCCTCGCTCACCCTGCGGACCTTCCGGACCCTGCGGGCCAGACACGCCCTGTGGACCGCGCGGGCCGACCTCTCCCTTCGCGGTGTTCGCGGCCGGCGTCACAGGTGAAGGCTTCGGTGGCGCGGTCGCAACCTGAACAATGTGTGGTCGGGAGCAGTAACCGACGACTGCCTGCCGGCTGGCCGTCTCCGATTTGAGCGTCACGATGCAGGTCTCTGGATGGTATGGGATCTCGAACGAGAAGCGTCCTTCTTGATCGGACCGCACATCATACTTCTCGTCCAAGGTTACACTGGCTGCGCGCGGCGGGATCAATCGTCCGAAGACCTTGAGGTTGCCGTTGGCTATCATCGCCATATCGACATCGATATTCCCGGCCGCATACGACACAGATGCCGATGCGCAGAGGGCAGCGGCTAGAATGAGGCGCTGGAACATTGCGTCACCTCTTTAGGAAAAAGTGGATGTTATAGATGTGCGCGGATTCGGCGTGCAGCCTATGCCGTATGTGTTCTGTTGCGGATGTCATCTAGCGGGCTGTCGGCGACACGGCATCGCGCGCGATCGCGGCCGCGGAGGAGGCGGCGGGCAGAACCGAGCAGGCGTTCGGAAACTCGCTCCGCAGCGCCAGAAGCGCCGCGCGAATAGCCCGTTTGACCTGAGCGGGCGCGCACTGCGCTTCAGCCCTCGTGCGAAGCGCCTGGAGCTCGCACAGGAGCACCGTCCGCTGCGGATCGCCTGGCAGGCCGTGGTCGGTCGTCAGGAGGCTCAGCAGCGCACGGCCGAGCGGATCCGCGAGCAGCGTCCACATGTCAGCGCCCCTATTCAGTATGTCGCGCTACACAGGCAGATAGTCGGTTCATTGTCTACGTATAGATGTCCGATTGTGCGTTCTAGATCGTATCAGGTACTGATTAGAGGCTGGCTTGTGCCCCCGCACGAAGCAGCGCGGCGAGGCGGGAGGGGGAGCTTTGCTCGCCCGCCTCGCCGCTCCGCCCAGCTCCCCGCGAACCAAGGGCCAGGTCAGACAGTTGAAGGCTGTTCAGCGTGACCGTTCGAAGGACAGCTATGGACCGCCCCCGTCGCGTCGGCCTGCCTTGGTATGCCCTGGAGCACTACCAAGCGTTGCGAGCGAGCCTCGCCGACGGTGCGAAGCTGCCACCCGAACACGAGACGTGGCGCATCGCCACCGAGCAGATGGAGCGCGAGGTGCAGCGAAGCGGCGTCGAGGTCGTGCGCGTACCGATCGAGCCGGAAGCCTTCGCGGCTTGGTGTGAGAACGCCGGCCTCTCGAGAGACGCCGCGGCACGCGCCCGATACGCAGCCGCGGCACTGGTGGCGGACCGGGCGCTCTGAGACTGAAGCCGTGAGCGAGGGGCCGCCGTTATCGCCGTCGCCATTGGGGAGCCTCGGCCGCTGAGGCGGCAAGCGGCGTCCTTCGCGCCGCAATCCAGCCGGCGGCCCCGGCCTCCTGAGGCTTTTACGGGTACAGGCTGGCGTCTCGGCCGCTGCGGGCGCCGGAATCGTGTCCCGGATCTGCGGATTAGAAGTGGTCTTCGACGCGTTCACAAATTAGGTGAAATCGCAGTCTGTCCATTTGGCTTCGAGCGGGACGACAGTCGGCAGGCGGGTTGCGTGATCTGGACAGCTCAATTCGCGCCGAGCGGATATCCCTGAATAGTTGACCCGGAGTCGCACAATGGCTGGATCTCGGGAGGGCGACACAGGCAGCGCCGCGCGCAAGACCGGACAGATGTATTTCGGCAATCCGCTGGAACGCTGCGGCTGTCGCGTTCTGCACCTCACGAATTCCGAGGCCATTGTCGAGAGCGTGGCCGATGCCGCCCCTCCGCGGGAGCTTCGCCTGATCTCGGCAGCGCTGCGCCTCGACCAACCCTGTGTCGTCGCGTGGCGCGCCGGTCGGAAGTTCGGACTGAAGTTCGCAACCTGAAAAGTGCGCTCACCCGTGGCGGACCGCCAAGGCAGGAATGTCGTGCGCGTCGGCCGGCGCGAGCGGATCGCGGCGATCTGATAAAGATCAATCCTGTAAAGCTGAAGTGGCTTATCCCTAACAAGCCGCAGCGAGCTATCCTGCGGCTTATTGTGGTTTGTCAGATTTCCGCGTCGTTCAAGGAGGCGGTCTGCAATGGGCAATTGCGTCTCAACGCGCACATTCGCCGTATCGGTGCGCGTCAAGCGGCAGGATCAAGAGACGCCAGCGCTCGCCCACGAGGAGCCTAAGCTGCAACTCCCGAGACTTCGGTCCTCCGAGATCGCTGCGGCTGCGGGCTGTAGCGCGGTTCGTCGTGCGCTCGAAGAGATGCTGGTCGAGGCGCGCCCCGCTGCCTCACGGGGCGCGACCGGTTTCGAAAACCTGTAGGCGGCCATCCGGCGCTCGCCGCCGGTTCGAGGCCGAACACCGAACCAGGGCGGTCGCCCAGCACGATGACGCGTGCGCTGAGGTCCGACGGACCGCTTGTTCCAAATGAACGCGACGAGCCGCTCGCGATCCCCGTCGGCGCGGCACGCGAGCCAGTCGACCCTCGTGACGGTGATGAGCCCGCCGCGCAATCGGGAGAGCCCTCCGCGCGCTTCTCAGGCAGACGATGGCCACGCGGGCCCAGTGCTGCGAATCCGTCGATTTGAGGCGGTCATCGAAACCGAACGGTCATCGGAGTCATGCTCAGCTCTCGGGCGAGGAGGTCTGCGCCATGACGATCACCACCTCGATCAACGCCGTCGGAATTCTGGGCGCGACGAATCTGATTCAGTCGGCACGGGCCGACGCCGCGCTTGAGCACCGGGAGGGCCTGCATACCGTCACGATGAAGCTGTCCGACGTCTCCGGCCCGGAGGACCGGCCGCGGGACGATAAGCCGCTTCTCCCGGCGCCGCAGACACGGGTGGTCGACATCACGGTCTGAACCGCCGGAGGCCGCTCGCCCGTCCGGAAGAGGGCGCGCGTTCATGTCCATCGCGCCGCCGCCTTCCTGGCCGGCAAGCGAGCCGCCTGCGCGACGTCACGTGGTCATCCCGGATCGTCACAGGGTTATCCGGCCAGACCAGGGGGTCCATTCCGTCAGTTCGCTCCGGAATCGGGTGGGAGCGGCGCATTCCGGGTGTGGTCGAACCCGTTGCGGTGACCTAGGTCCGGGGACCCTTCCACGAGAGACCGGCCATGGCCATGCCCGACCCGAACGAACCGCCCCCGCAGTCGATCGATGACCTGGAGCTGGTCAACACCCTGATCGAGCGCAAAGAGTCTGGCGAGCTGGTCGATGCGGACATCCTGGCGCTGCTGACCGACATGGAGCGACTGGGGCTCACCGATACGGAAGCCTACGCGACGCTCGATGCCTATCGGCCGGGACCGGCGATCGGGGCGACCGGCGGAGAGGACGAGGTCGAGGCCCAGTCCTGATCCCGGCGCCGTTCCTCTTCCCTCGGCGGCAGCGCTGACAGACGGGCCGGGCATTGGGCGGCGCCTGGCCACGGCCGGGGCGCCATTCGTCCGTGCGTGCTGTCGGAACTGTCGCGCTTCTCGCGCGTCGATCGAACGCTCGATTCCCCAGCGAGACCACCTCAGCCCCGCCGGCAGACGCCGCGCGGGGCTCCTTATTTCGAGGCTTCTTCGAACGGAGGATGCGCCGCGATCCGGCTGCCCGCTATTCAAGGCGCGCCACCGCCAATGGCCCACCGTCAGCCCGCCCGGTCCGCCGGCGCGGGCTCTTTCGTCGCCGGGAGACCCCGTGCCTGGGCCGCCTTCGTAGGTACCGGCAAGGGTCCGGTCGGCGCGCCGTCATGAACCCTGCTCGCCGTGGATCGGCGGAGCCAGTCATGTGCCTGAAGCGGGGCAGGTAGATCTTAGGCTGCGGCGCACGCACCCGTGATTTGTAGACGGTTGTATACAGACCTAACGGTCGAGCCTTCCGAACTGCCTGGGATCTCGGGTATGGATGACACGGCACAGGCGCTATCGCTGATTGCCGACGCGCTCGGCATCTCGATCGAGACCCTGCGGGTCGCCAGACAGCTCAACGAAGCCAAGGGCTTGAGCCTGTCAGAGAATGCCGAGCTGATACGAGCGTTCGAGCAGATCGAGGACGTTCAGGCTCGGCGCCGGGTCATCAGCTACGCGCAGAATGAAGTCAGCCGAGCCAGAGTGCGGGCGGCGAGCCGGACGCTCAGAGGACCAGTCTCACCTTAGGTGCTCTAATCGCATCTGCATCCCGAGCCGCGTCGCGCATCGGCCTGGCTCTTCGCTGGCGAGACCGGATGCCCCAAAGCCCGTCGAGCCGATCGGGCCGGGGCCGAGCGGATAGCAGGCCCAGGGTCCTGCCCTGGTCTCACACCGCCCCGGGCCTCCACGATTCGCTCCGCGCGCCGTTCGTCTCTCTGTCGCGGGTCGGATTAAGCGGGGAGCCTTCGGCGTCCATATTGCGACACCCGACGATCGAGAACTCCTCAGCCCCGCAGCCCCGAGCCGCGGGGCTTTTTTCTGCTCGGCTTCATGCAACCGAGGGATGCGGGCTCGCGCGCGACGCCCTAACCGAAACGCTCCATGACGTGACTCTTCTTCGCCCGCCGGCTCGCCGCGGCGGGCCTTTTTCACGCCTCAGGCACCGAGATCAGTCAGGTCGACCACCTCGCAGGTGTCGGCGCGGAGCCGCCAGTCGGCAATGCCGGCGGCCTCACAGAACAGGGCCTTGGCGGTGTCGGTCGCGGCGTCCTTGTAGCTGGCGGACACGACGGCTTGTCGCTGCAGAACGCGCTTGTCGTGGCCGCGGCCGTCCGGGACGACCTTGAGGAAGGTGACGAGGAACGTGCGCACGACACGCCTCCCGGTTCGAAGGACCATCCAGCTTAGATCCGCGTCCGGCAGGCCGCCATAATCCAGGTCAGGGACGGTGCCGCGATGGACGCCGCCTCAACGCTGCCCGACCGATCAGGGCGGCCATTACCGTTTCAGCAACCGTTCGGTTCTAGCCCGGCCGCCATGTCCGACCTTCCATCCGCCGTCGCCTCCTGGCGTGACCAGATCGAGCGCCTGCCCGAGCACGCCTCGCCCTGCCGATACCTGCTCCCGGCGAAGTGGGCGGCGATGCGCGGGAACTGCCTCGCCTTCGTCGACCAGTTCGGCGCCGAGGCGTACCGGCTCGGCTGGACGGCGCCGCAACTGTTCGGCCTGCATCCTGAGAACGGCACCCTGCGCGTGGACTATTGCGGGGTGCTGATGGTCAATGACCGGCCGGTCGTCGGTGTCGAGGACACCCGGATCGTGTTCGACCGCTTCTCGGGCTATCGAACCAAGCCGGGGCAGGTCTGGGGCATCCCGGTCTGGGAGTTTGCCGCGAGAGGGCGTTGAGCGGCCCTCCGACGGTTGCATGCACGATCAGCCGCCCTGGCATGCCAGACTGGCATTTGTTGGCTGCAGGCCGCTCGCTATGGTGCGGCTCCTCCCAAGACGACGACCTCAGCCCGGCCAGCCAAACGCTGCGCCGGGTTTTTTGCGCTCCACAGCCGCGCCGTGCCGGTAGCGGACAGGCGGTCTGCTAGCCGTCGGCGTGATCCACCGCGGACCCCTCCCTGAAGCGATGCGGTTCGCGGAACGGGATCTGAGCGCTGACGAATCTGAACGCTGCGCGCGTTCGTGCATCGCGCTCAACGCGCTCGAATGGCCGGATTGCCGCCCGTGATCGCCCGCGCGGCGGCTGGCGCGCGCGCATGTCCGGGTACGTCGCACGCCGTCGGTGCCTCGCACGCAAATTGATCGCTTGCGATAGATCAACGACGGGCCGCACCGTCACTGCCACCGTGCAGGGCCAGTTGGGTTGGGGAAGGTGCTGGTGACCCCTTCGCGATGCACTTTGGGCCAACCCACGTAAGCCGCCGCACCCGCGCAGACTCGCGGCGGACTGGCCGGCAGAAGCCTCGGCGCCCGGATGGTCGGCGAAACTCCCGCGCCCGGTAATGCCGCGTGCTGCGTCGCGTTCAGGCCACCGGGTCCGGATTCCGAAGGGCCGGATTCCGGGGATCGCGATCCGGGAACTCACCGCGAGACGGGAGGCGGGATTAAGCTGAGGCCCTGCCCCGTCTCTCCGATGCGCGACGCAGCTCAGCGTGTGGCGACGCTACGAGCGGCGGTCGAGATCCCATCGGAGAGTCTCAGCCATGTCTCCGACCAGGCGCACCATCGGTCGCTTGACCCGACGTCGATCCAAGTCCGATGACCCGCCGGCCCTACGCCGCGGACGCGAAAACCGGGGCGTGCGCTGGATCGGTGCCGCCAAGCGCCGGGCCAAGACAAGGGTCGCGGTCGCCGGCAGCGCGCCCACGAGCGCCCAAATCATTCGACTGCGCTGTGCCGACACTTTTGGCCGACCGGTCCGGTCGGGACCTGCCGGCACGTTCGCGCAGGTGCTTCCGTTTCAGGCCTGCGCTCTATGGGGCGAGCGGCAGGCCGCCGATCAGCCGTCCGTTCCGGTCCTGCGCTGAACGCCACGCGTTCCGGGCACACCGAGACCGATGGCCTTGGCGAGGGCGGAGCGCTGCTCGGCGTAGCTCGGCGCGACCATCGGGTAATCGGCCGGCAGGCCGTAGCGGTCGCGGTAGCTGCGCGGGTCAAGCCCGTGGCTGGTCAGGTGGCGCTTGAGCGTCTTGTAGGCCTTGCCGTCGATGAAGCTGACGATCCCGCCGGGGCGGACCGACTTGCGGATCTGAGCTGGTGTCGGCGTCTCGACGCTGGCTTCGGGCGTTCCATCGCCTGTGGCGCCCGAACCCAATCTGACAATCGCCTCGTGCACCTGCCCGATCAGAGCCGGTAGGTCGGAGGCCGGTATCGAGTTGCTGGAAACGTAGGCGGCGACGATCTGAGCTGCCAGTTCCGTCGAGTTCTGCACACTGCAGATTGCTGTACCAATCACATTATTAATCCCTGTTCGATTCCCTCGAGAATCATCTATAGCGAAGGTTGAGTAGAAATTAAGGCCTTATTTTTGTGCATTGAGCGTCGTTGCTGTTCGTCGGTACGTCGTCACAGTGCTGCGATTATTCTATCAGCTGTCTCGCATACCGGAACATAACAACTTAGGGTTGGGGTTTCTCATCGGCACGCGAGGTCACGCTGCGGGAACGGGCTTGAACCGTCCGAGGCCGTGAGTCGCCGCCACGATCGATGCGCAGGCGAGTCACCCGGCCGGGAGACCGGGCTCGGCTCCTGGCACCCACGCGCGACGGCCGCGCTGGGTCGGTCTGAGGCTCAGCGCCTGTGGTCAGACCGCCTGATGCGCGAAACGGCCGAGCGTGGCCGAAACGGGAAGAGCCCGCTCGGCTCGGCCCGAACGGGCTCGGCAGCCGGGAACGGCTACCCTTCCATGCTGGGACCCGATCCTACTTCTTCATCGTGTCCTTGCCCGTCGTCTCCTGCCCCATGGCATCCTTCTTCATCGGATCCTTGTGCATCGCGTCTTTGCTCATCGAGTCCTTGTGCATGGCGTCCTTGCTCATCGCATCCTTGTGCATGGCATCCTTGTTCATCGATTCGGCGGCGTAGGCAGGGAATGCCACTATCGTGGAGGCGATGAGCGCGGCGACCAGTCTGAACGGAGTGCGCATATCAGTATCCTCGCGTTGTGGGCCTGAGTGGCACCGAGCGAGACTTCGGCACTGCCGTCCCGTCGGTTACACCTGCTCCAAGCGATCACCTGCGTTGGTCACTCCGGATCCTCGCGCGACCTGACCGTGACTTCGGAGATTCTACGGGCTTCGGTCGAAGACCGCCGGGTATCGGAAGCGGACTGACCGAAATGTCAGCTCAGGCTGCAGGATCGATGTGCGGGGACGGTTCGGACGGCGTTCCGAGGCGATCAGCATCCAGGCGCGGGCGATCACCAGGCGCGCGCCGTCCAGGGCCGGCGGCCTGCCGGCAAGACCCGCCCACGCGACTCACGATGCTAGAGCATCCTCGTTCTGAGCTGCGTGACGATGATCTCGGCTGCGATCACGGTGATGAAGATGGCTGCGAGAACCACCGCCACCTGATCCCAGTAGAGCAGGTTGAGCGCGGTATCGAGGGCGACGCCGATGCCGCCCGCGCCGACCAGACCGAGCACGGCCGATTCGCGGATGTTGATGTCCCATCGGAACAGCGCGATCGACCAGAAGGCCGGCTTCACCTGCGGCCAGTAGCCGAGCAGCAGGGTCGAGAGTCGCCCGGCCCCCGCGGCGTGCAGCGCCTCGATCGATCCGCGATTGGCCTCCTCCAGCGCCTCGGCGAAGAGCTTGCCGGTGAAGCCGACCGAGCGCAGCGCGATCGCCAGCGTCCCGGCGAGGGGGCCCGGGCCGAACACCGCCACGAACAGCAGCGCCCAGACCAGGGAATTCACCGAGCGCGAGGTGACGAACACGAACTTCGCCAGCAGGTTGAGCGCTGGACTGGGCGTCACGTTCCGCGCCGCCAGCAGCCCGACCGGCACCGCGATCCCGATCGCCATCAGCGTGCCGAGCGTCGCGATGTGCAGCGTCTCCACGAGGGCCTGGAGGGTCGGGCCGACGTAGCCGAGGTCCATCGGCCACATCCGGCCGAACAGGTCGGCGAGCTGATCGGGGGCGTCGTAGAGGAATTCCGGGATCACCTCGATCGTGCGCAGGCTCGCCACGAAGGCGGCCACGGCGAACAGCGTGAAGGCGAAGCGTGCGAGCCGCTTCAGCGGCGAGAAGCGCTGCCAGCGGCGCTGCGCCGGCACCAGCGCGGCGGCGCTCACTGGAACACCTTGCGCGCCCAGCCCGACACGATCTCCGCCACCATGATCAGCGCCACGATGACGATCAGGATCGCGAGGACGACGTCGTAGTCGAAGCGCTGATAGGCGGTGAACAGGGTCGCGCCGATGCCACCGCCGCCGACGATCCCCACCATGGTGGAGTTCCGGAGATTCGAATCGAGCTGGTAGGTCGCGAAGCCGATGAAGCGCGGCAGGACCTGCGGCTGTACGCCCATGATCAGGATGGACAGGAACCCGGCCCCGGTCGCCCGAACCGCCTCGACCTGCTTCAGGGAGATCTCCTCGATCGCCTCGGCGAACAGCTTCGCGATGAAGCCCACGGAGGCCACGATCAGCGCCATCACGCCCGCGAGCGCCCCGAAGCCGATCGCTTTCACGAAGAGGATCGCCACGATGATCGGATGGAACGAGCGGCACAGGGCGATCAGCGCCCGCATCGGCCACGTCACCCAGGGCGGCATCAGGTTGCGGGCGGCGAGGAAACCGATCGGCAGGGCGATCGCGATGCCGATCACCGTCGCGATCACGGCGATCTGCAGGCTCTCGGCGATGCCGGACTGGATCAGTTCCCAGCGCGAGAAGTTCGGCGGGAACATCCGGGCCAGGAACTGGCGGCCGTGGCCGAGCCCGCTGGCGAGGCGCTCGGGCACGAAGCCGAGCTGGCTGGCGGCGTACAGCGTGTAGAGGCCGAGGAGCGCCCAGCCGATCCGCGCCGTCCAGTTCGGACGGAACGCGGCGTCCCGGGGTGCCGCCGCGGCGGTTCGTCCGGCGGTCGCGCTCATTCGAGCCAGTTCTCGCCGCCGTAGATGCCGCGCAGGTCCCGCTCGCTCAGCTGTCCCGGCGGGCCGTCATAGACCACGTCGCCGCCGGACATGCCCACGATCCGCGTGGCGAATCGCTGGGCAAGGGCCACGTTGTGGATGTTGACGACCACCGGTACGCCGCGCTCGGCTGCGAGCCGGGACAGGATCTCCATGATCTCGACGGAGCTCTTCGGGTCGAGCGACGAGGTCGGCTCGTCGGCGAGCACGATCTCGGGCTCCTGCATGATCGCCCGCGCGATGCCGACGCGCTGGCGCTGCCCCCCGGAGAGGGCGTCGGCCCGTCGCGTGGCGAAGCCCGCCAGGCCCACCGCGTCGAGGAGATCGAAGGCCCGGGCGATATCCGCTTCGGGAAACCGACGCAGCCAGGCGCGCCAGGCCGGCACGTAGCCGAGGCGCCCGCAGAGCAGGTTCTCCATCACGGTGAGGCGTTCGACGAGGTTGTATTCCTGAAACACCATCCCGATCCGCCGGCGCGCCCGGCGCAGGGACCGGCCGGAGAGCCGGGCGAGGTCCTCGCCGCGGAACAGGATCTCCCCCGCACTCGGCTGCACGAGCCGGTTGATGCAGCGGATCAGCGTGCTCTTGCCGGTCCCCGATGGGCCGATCACCGCGGTGAGGCCGGTGCCGGGCACCACGAGGTCGATGCCCTTCAGGACCGGCTGACCGGGCCGGTATTCCTTGGTGAGCCCGCGTATCACCAGGGCGCGCGGGTCGTCGGCCCGCGCCTCCGGACCGGGAGCGGCGGCCTCTCGCCGCGCGGATCCCGCCATCACGGCTTGCCCGGGCCGGTCGCCTTCTTGCGCGCCGCCTCGGCCTCGCGGGCGGCCTCCCGCTCGTAAGCGGCCTTGTTGTAGGGCGTGCCCGAATCCTCCGCGACCTTGCGCACGATCGCCCAATCCTTGAGGTAGGTGATCGGCGCGAAGCGGTCGTCGCCCTCGAAATCCTTCACCATGTCGGGCGGGAAGCGGAAATCGTAGAAGCACTGCTTCAGCTTCTCGGCGAGTTCCGGCTTGAGGTCGTGGGCGTAGGCGAAGCCGGAGGTCGGGAACTTCTCGCTCGTGTAGATGACGCGGTAATCGTCGCCCTTGATCGTGCCGCGGGCGACCATCCGGTAGAACACGTCGGAGGCCACCGGCGCCGCATCGTAGTCGCCGGTGCCGACGCCGAGCGCCGACTTGTCGTGGCCGCCCGAGTAGATGAGCTTGTAGTCCTCACCGGGCTTCAAACCCAGTTCCGGGAACAGCGCCTTGGGCGCGAGATTGCCGGAATTCGACGACGGGGCGGTGTGGGCGACGCGCTTGCCCTTGAGATCGGCCAGCGTCTTGTACGGGCTGTCGGCCTTCACGACGACGATGAGGTTGTAGCCCTCCGGACCCTTCTCGGTGCCCTTGGCGGCGAACGGCACGGCGCCGGCCATGTTGACGGCGAAGCCGAGCGGCCCCGTCGAGAAGCCCGCCACCGTCAGCCGGCCCGAGCGCATCGCCTCGATCTCGGCCGAGTTCGACTGGACCGGATAGTAGACGACCCGCTTGCCCGTGCACTGCGACAGGTATGCGGTGAACGGCTTGAAGGCGTTCTCGTAGACCGCCGGGTCCTCGACCGGCGTGTAGGCGAACACGATGACGCTCGGATCGCGGGTCTTGGCCGGAACGTCGGCGACGAGGTCCTTGTTGGCGTCGCAATAGGCGTCGTCGAGCTGGCCGCGATTGGCGCAGTCGTCGGCCATCGCCGGCGAAACCGAAGCCAGTCCCCAGAGCAGCGCGCAGGCTGCACCGCATCGGGCGAGTGTCACGCAGTGTCCTCCCTGCGGAGCGGGGCCTTCGGCCGGCTCCGTCCTGCCCTCGCCCGATCGGGCCGAGCGTTAGTTGGCAAAATTGTAGGCGCAGGCTTTCGAGTCGTGCAAGGCCGCATGCGCCGGAGCCAGTGAGAGATGCTGCGCTGTGACAGGTCTGGGGCCGCCGACCGACTGGTCTATCCAACCCAGGCTCTCATCCTGAGGTGCGGCAAAGCCGCCTCGAAGGAGACCTTCAGTGGCGGTGCGATCCCTGGAGGCTTCCTTCGAGGCCCGCTGACGCGGGCACCTCAGGATGAGGGTCTGAACGGGACAACGTCTCGGTCGCCGAGGGTGCGGCGCCGGACGGGCGGCCGTATTCGCGGCGCCCGGGGCACGAGGCCCTACACCGCTGTCGGCAGGCTGTCCCCGAGGCAGCTCTCAAGCCTCGCGATGCCCGGCCGGGCGAAGACATACCCGCCGCCGATCGGGCGGATGTACTCCTCCAGGCTTTCGCCGGAGAGGCGGTTCTGCACGGTGATGAAGCCGGCGTTGAGATCGGCCTGGAAGCAGGCGAACAGCAGGCCCAGGGCATGATCAAGGCGATGGACGGGATCCGAGAGAAGGATGGGCTCTCGGAACGTCACGCCTGCCGGATCATCGGCCGGCACCGCAACACGCAGCGTCACGTGCCGACCGTGCCGGCCGATGAGGATGCGCTGATCCAAGCCATCGTCGCCCTGGCATCCGAGTCCGGGCGCTGCGATTATCGCCGCGTCACCGCGCTGCTGCGGGCCGCTGGCCGACGCGATGTGCCTGCATGGCATCGCCGGGCCCATCCGCTGTTACATTGGCCCCGCGATGATCTCGCAAGCGCTGCACAGGTGGGTCGCTTAGATCGAGGCGCAGATCCAGTACATCGCTCCGGGCTCGCCGTGAGAGAGCGGGTATTGCGAGAGCTTCAACGGCGAGCTTCGTGACCAGTGCCGTCATGCGTCCCGTGCCGCCCTGACGGCAATCGTCCCAGGCTGATGAAGGCGCTCCCGAAAAACATCTTCCCGGTCGAAACGCGAACCGGGGAGGAGGCCGCCGGAAGGCTTCAGCGCGCCTCCTTCTCCCGTCAAGCCGGCTTCGCCAATCTCGCCGAGCGGGTCATCGATCGTGCGCTGGACACGCGGGTCCGAGCGCCACGCTCACACAATGAAATTGTCCTTGACGAGAGCTTGCGCGATTGCAGGTTCAGATTTCTGATGACATGAATGTATGGCAATACACGTCGATCTCTCCTTTTCCTTTCAGCGCCACCTTGCCGATCGGTCTGGCGGCCTGCTTGTCCGCCAAGCGTGTGTAAGCCTCGCGCGACAGGTGAAGCGTGCATCCGTCTCCGAGACCCGAGAGACGCGCGGCGACGTTCACCGTGTCTCCCCAGAGATCGAAGGTGAACTTGGTCCGGCCCACGATGCCGCCGACCACCGATCCGATGTGGATCCCGGCCCGGATCCGCCAGCCCGGCGCGCCCGCCGCCGCGATCCCGACCATGTCGCCGGCGCACCGGATCGCGGCCTCGACCGGCTGGGTATGGGGACGCAGCAGGTTGGCGGTGGCCATGAAGGCGTCGCCGATCGTCTTGATGTTCTCCAGGCCATGCGCTTGGGCCACGACCTCGAACGCCTCCGCGAGGCGCTGGATCTCCGCGACGACGACGTCCGGGGTCTGCCGGTGGCACCAGGCCGTGAAGCCGACGAGATCGATGAACAGGACCGCGACGTCGTCGAACAGGCGCGGCTTGACCTGGCCGGTCTCCATCAGCTCCGCCACAGCCGTTACCGGCAGGATGGCGTGCAGGAGTTCATCGGCGCGGCTGCGCTCGCGCTCGATCGTGCGCAGGTGCGCCCTTTCCCGATCGTGGAAGCGCTTCCGCTCCAGACAGGATCGAATGCGTGCCTCGAGCAGCACCGGCTCGAAGGGCTTGGGCAGATAGTCCTCGGCTCCCAGTTCGATGCACCGGACGATGCTGCCGATCTCCATCAGAGCGGAGATCATCACCACCGGGGTGTGGCGCCAGGCCTCGTGCGCCTTCATCCGTTCGAGCACGGCGTAGCCGTCGAGGGCCGGCATCATCACGTCGAGCAGGACCAGATCGAACGGGGTCTCGTTCAGCCGGTCCAGGGCGGCGAGGCCGTTGGCGGCGCGCACGCTCGTGTGACCGAGCAGTTCCAGCTCCTGCTCGAGGAGGTCGAGGTTGAAGGGCTCGTCGTCGACGATGAGAATGCGCGCTGGCTCCACGGGTCTGTCTCTCTCCGGGGTCGAAGCCAACCCGGCCGCACTCAGCCGAGCCACTGATGCAGCTTGGCGAACAGCAACTCCTCGTCGATGGGTTTGGTCATGAAGTCGTCGCAGCCGGCCGCCTTCGCCCGCGCCTCGTCGCCGCTCATCGCGTTGGCGGTGATCGCCACGACGGGGATCCGCGCGGTGGCCGCGTTCGCCTTGATGCAGCGCGTCGCCTCCCAGCCGTCGAGGAGCGGCAGAGACAGGTCCATGAGGATGAGATCAGGCTGGTGAGACACCGCCATCGCGACGCCCGCGGCGCCGTCGACGGCGGTCACGAGCTCGTAATCGTCCTCCAGAAGCTGCATCAGCAAATCGCGATTGAGTGCGACGTCCTCGACGATGAGAATGCGCTTCATGGGACGTCCCCGGAGCGGGCGAGCTGCCGCGCGTGACGCTCTGGACCGGTCATCGGCTGCCGACCGCCTCGGGCTCCGGAAGCGGAAGCACGCGTTGAACCTCCCGGACGAGAGAGGCGCGGTCGAGTCCCTGCTTGTCGATCAGGCCGAGAACGCGCTCCCGCAGCGTCTCGCGCTCTGCCGAGTCCAAGGCTGCGGCCGTCAGCACAACGACCGGGATGGTCCGCGCCACGGGATCCGCCTGGATGGCGTCGAGGAAGGTCAGGCCATCCATCCGGGGCATGAGCAGGTCGAGCAGGATCACGCTCGGCCGGGCCTGCGCGATGCGCTCGAGGCCGGCGGCGCCGTCCGCCACCCAATCGACCGTGCAGTGCTCGGAATCCAGCAGCTGGCGGACCAGGTCGGGTACGTTGGGGTCGTCGTCGATGACCAGGATGCGCTCATTGTCGGGGGCGATGCGCGCCAGGGCGCCGATCAGCGCCTCCCGCTCGAAGGGCTTGACGATGTAATCGGTGGCCCCGAGCCGGAAGCCCAATTCCTTCTGATCGACGATGGAGATCAGCACGACGGGGATGTCGCGGGTCTGCGGATCGGTCTTGAGCGCGTGCAGGACCTGCCAGCCGTCCGTGCCGGGCATCATGATGTCCAGCGTGATCGCGCGCGGCTGCAGCTCCCGCGCCATCCGCAAGCCGTCCTGGCCGCTCGAGGCGCCGACCACCGTGTAGCCCGCATCGGCGAGGTTCTCCTGCAGCAGGTAGACGACGTTCGGATCATCGTCGATCGCGAGCACGAGCTTGGACCCCGACCGGGGCGCGGTCGCGGGGGCGGAGGCCGGCTTCGGCGGGCTCGGCGCCATCTCGGGCGTGCCGGCGATCCGCTGCGGGATGCTGAGCGTGAAGGTCGATCCCTGCCCTTCCCGGCTCTCGACCTCGATGCGACCGCCGAGCAGCCGGGCCAGCCGGTGACTGATCGCGAGGCCGAGTCCGGTCCCGCTGTGGGATCGGGTCGCGCTGTTGTCGACTTGGTGGAACTCCTCGAAGATCGCGGAGAGCGCCTCCGCGGGTATGCCGATGCCGGTATCGGCGACGGCGAATTCGATATGCGCGCCGACTTGGCGGACGCGGAGCGTGACCGAGCCGGACTCGGTGAACTTGATCGCGTTGCTCAGGAGATTGATCAGGATCTGCCGCAGCTTCTCCTCGTCCGTGCGGAGCATCGCAGGCGGATCCGCGACGTCCCGGACGAGACGCACGCCTTCGTTCTTGATCAGGGGCTCGACCGTCCTGAGACAGAGATCGAGCACGGGCGCGAGGGCGAACTCGGACGGCTTCACCTCCATGCGCCCCGCCTCGACCTTGGCGAGATCGAGGATGCTGTTGATCAGTGAGAGCAGGTGCTCGGAACTCGCCAGGATCTTCTCCAGGTTCTCGAACTGCTTCACCGGCAGAGCCTCCTTGGCCCGCCGCATCACCAAACGGGTGAAGCCGATGATCGCGTTGAGCGGCGTGCGCAGCTCGTGGCTCATGTTGGCGAGGAAACTGCTCTTGGCGCGGCTCGCCTCCTCCGCGGCCTCCTTGGCGTGCCGCAGGGTCTCCTCGGCGCGCTGGCGCTCGATCACCCGGCCCAGTTGCGCGCCGATATTGGTCATCACCTTGAGGAGGGCCGGATCCGGTGGCGTCGCCTCGCAGGCGAAGAACTCCAGCGCGGCCACGACCTCGCGCCCCACCGTCACGGGGAACCCGAAGCTGGCCCGGATGCCGTCCGCCGCCGCGGCTGCCCAACGGGGATCGTCGGGCGAGGCTTGGTCGCCGGGGATCCATTCCGGCGCGCCGGACAGCACGGCGCGGCCGGCAGGTCCTGCCCCGGCACCGAGCTGGGTCGCGGCCGTCGCGGCGCGGAACCGAGCGAACCGTTCCGGCGCGTCGCAATGCCAGATGCCGGTCGGAACCAGCGTCCCGCTTCCGTCGCCAGCCACCATGTAGGCATGCCCGAGGGGCCAGCCGGTATGGTGCGCAACGCGGTCCAGGCAGAAGCGCACGGCGTCCTCGACCGTGGACGCCTCGTTGGCGGCCGTCGCGGCGGCCTGCAGCAACTCGACGAACCCGGTCTGCTTCTGCAGCGCGAGTTCGGCCTCCTTGCGGGCGGTGATGTCGCTCCACGATTCGACGACTTCGACCGGCTCCCCCTGTGCGTCGCGCAGGAGTCGCTGCTCGTCCCGCACCCAGCGATAGGTGCCGTCGGCGCGCAGGAACCGGTACTCGATGACGTTATGCCCCTGCTGCAGCAGCTTCGGGAACTCGGACAGGACCCGATCCCGGTCCTCGGGATGGAGGCGGTCCAGCCAGAATTCGGGCCCGGCCAGATATTCTTCCGGCTCATAACCCAGCAGGTCGCGCACGTTCTCGCTGATGAAGGTCGGCGCGTTCCGTCCGCCCACCTCGAAGCTGCAGATCATCGACGGGGAGGCGGTCAGGAGGTAGGCCAGCCTACCCTGCGTCGTGCGCACGACCTGTTCGGCGCGCTTGATCTCGGTCACGTCCGTGTACACGGCGACGACGCCGCCATCGTTGGTCTTGCGCTCGTTGACCTGAACCCAGCGCCCATCGGTCCGCTGCTGGAGAAGCGGCCCGCTCGGCGCGCGGAAATGGGACATCCGCCCCGTGAGCCATGTCTCGACGCTCATCCCGTCCGGGCGAGCGATGCAGGATTCGGCGGCGGCGCGGGCGATCGCCTCGAAGGTCGAGCCCGGACCGATCACCGCCTCCAGCCCCGGATGAAAGTCCCGGAAGTGATCGTTGCAGAGGACGAGGCGGTCGTCGGCATCGAACAGCGCGAAGCCTTCCGAACTGCTCTCGATCGCCTCGATCAAGGTCCGCTCGGCGACGCCGGGCGCCCCGAGCAATCCGGTGCCCTGAGGCGCGACGGCGCCGACGCCGAGAGGCTGCTCCTGTGACGATCCGGTCTGGGCCTGGGACATCTGTCGGACCAACCTCTCGGCGGCGTCGCGCCGCAAGGCTCGCCCGGCGCCCCGGCCCGGACATGCGCTATGCCGGCCGCCTCCTGTTTACCAATTGTCACCGTTGCATGGTCTATATTCGCGATCAAGCGAGTCCGAACACTTCAAGAGGACAGCAGCGCCGCACGGCCGGTGCGGGCCACATCTGATGTCGTGGGTTGTGGACTCAGTGCCGGACGGGCAAACCCGCGCCCCGCGTCGCATGTTGGGCCGAGGCCGGTCAGCCGCTGGGCCGTGTCCGGACCGAAGGCGCGGCGTGACTGCGCCTGACCGAAGAGGCCTTCACGAAACTGCCGTTGAAGCGTCGCGTCCAGAGGCAGGATTCCCGGTGATCGCGTCCTGCGAGGCGCTCTAGGCCGTATCGGTCGGCGCGAGATGGGCATCCACGAAACTGCCGGCCTCGGCCAGGGCCGCGCGGCCCTCCGCGAGCTGCGGGAAAAACAGGTGCCAGGCGTGGATCATCGCGGGCCAGATCCGAAGGGTGACGCTCACCCCCGCGCTCCCGGCCGCACCCGCCAAGCGCACCGCATCGTCGAGAAGCGTCTCGTCGGAGCCGACCTGGATCAGCATCGGCGGCAGGCCGCGCAGATCGCCGTAGAGGGGCGAGACCAGCGGGTCTTCAGGATCCGCACCGTTCAGGTAGGACGTCGCAAGTTCGGAGAGATAGGGGCGCTGGATCAGGGGATCCGCCGCAGCTTTCGTCCTGAGACTCGTGCCGCGCAGGGCCAGGTCGACCCAGGGCGACGCGAGCCAGAGGCATCCGGGCAGCGGATCCCCGGCCTCGCGCAGGCGCAGCGCAGTGGCAAGGGCGAGACCGCCGCCCGCGCTCTCTCCGCAGAGGGCGATCCGTTCGGGCGCCATCCCCTGCTTCAGCACGAACCTGTAGGCCGTGACCGCATCGTCGAGGGCGGCGGGGAACGGGTGTTCCGGTGCGAGGCGGTAGGCGAGCGCCAGGGTGCGGGCGCGGGCTTCCTGTCCCGCCCGCGCAACGACGTGGCGATGGCTGTCGAGAGAGCCGACCATGTACCCGCCGCCGTGGAGGAAAATCAGGACGCGCCCGGGATCGCCACCCGGGCAGAGGGTCCATTCGCCCGGCACGCCGCCCGCATCGACGGGGATGACGCGAACGTCCGGCGGCAGTGCATCGGGACGGCCGAAGCTGTCGAGCCGGGCGCGTCGTGCGGCGAGATCCGATGGCCGCGGCTGTGCCCGCAGGAACTGCTGAACGGCGTCGATCTCGGTGTCCATCGCATCCCCGCCCGCTACCGCCTGGATCGATCGAAGAGGGCCGCCAGCTCGGCGCGGGCGCCGCTGCGCAGCCCGGGCGTCACGTGCCGATCCGGCCGCATCACGACGCTGCAGCCGGCCGGCCGCCGGATGCCGCTCAGCGCGAAGATGGTCCCGGCCTCCGGATCCGGACAGAAGACCTTCTCGCAGTCGTTGGGATCGTAGCGGTCCTTCGACGGTGGCAGCAAGGACGGCATCGCCCCTTGGGACCAACAGTGCGAAGAGCATGCCAAGCTGATGGGCGATCACCGGCCCGTCTCCGACGACATCGACGCGAGCTTTCTGACCGCGGACGGCCAAGCGTCATCGTTCGGAGGGAAGGCGGCCGCACATCGATCCAGGACCGCCCTCTCGGCATCCGATTATTCCGCTTCAGGCAACAATGAACTGCCGAGAGCGCGCATTCTCCCGATCACGGTGTCGCGTCACCCTGGTGCTGCGGTCCGGGACTGGTCCCGGCCAAGGACCGAGGGCATGCGATCATGAAACTCTACCACCACCCCCTGTCAGGCCACGCGCACCGGGCCCGCCTGTTCCTCGCGCTGCTCGGCGTTCCGCACGAGGCCGTCGAGGTCGACCTCAAGGCGGGCGCGCACAAGACACCCGAGTTCCTCGCCCTCAATCCATTCGGTCAGGTGCCGGTGCTCGACGACGACGGCACGGTGGTCTCGGACTCGAACGCCATCCTCGTCTACGTGGCCCGCAAGCTCGGGCGGACCGAATGGCTTCCCGCCGATCCGCAGGGCGAAGCCGCCGTGCAGCGCTGGCTGTCGGTGGCGGCCGGTGAGCTGGCCTACGGCCCGGCCGCCGCGCGGCTCGTCACGGTGTTCGGCGCCGGTTTCCGCCCCGAGGAAGTGATCGGACGGGCTCACATCCTGCTCGGTCGCCTGGAGGCTCATCTCGCCGGACGGGACTGGCTGGTGGGCGCGCGGCCGACCATCGCGGATGTGGCGCTCTACAGCTACGTGGCGCGCGCACCCGAGGGCAATGTCGATTTGTCAGCCTACGCGAACGTCAACGCCTTCCTGCGCCGGATCGAGGCCCTGCCCGGCTTCCTCCCCTTCGTTCAGACGCCGGCGGGCCTCTCGGCCGCCGCATGACCTGACGTGTCCGGGCGCGCCCGGCGGCGCGCCCGACCGAACCGGACGGGAGAGTATCATGGGCGACGGTCCGACGATGACGAGGCTCTCGACCTGGCACCCGGGCGAGAAGGCCATTCAGGAGCAGGTCGGCGTCGCCGTCCGGATGGAAGAGGTGAGCCGCCGCGTGGTGCGGGACTTCCTGCCCGACCAACACCGCGCGTTCTTCGCCCAGATTCCCTTCATCGTGGCCGGCAGCATCGACGGCCGAGGCGACGCCTGGGCGACGCTGATCGCCGGCCGCCCCGGGTTCATCACCGCGCCGACGCCGAGGGAGCTCCACATCGCGGCGCGGCCCGCCCCGGCCGACCCGGCGCGCGCGGGCATGCGCGACGGGGACGCCGTCGGGCTCCTCGGGATCGAGCTCCACAGCCGCCGCCGCAATCGCGTGAACGGCCTCATCCGCGCGTCGGCCGACGGCATCCTGCGCGTCGCCGTCGACCAGAGCTTCGGCAACTGCCCCCAGTATATCCAGCTGCGCGATCTTGGCCGCGTCACCGACCCGCACGAGCCCGACGCGGGCATTGCCGAGGAGAGTGGCGCGCTCGACGCCGCTGCGCGGGCCATGGTCGAGGGGGCCGACACCTTCTTCGTCGCCTCCTTCGCGGAGCGGGATGACCGTCGGCAGGCCGACGTCTCGCACCGCGGCGGCCAGGCCGGCTTCGTCCGGGTCGCCGCCGACGGGACGCTCACGATCCCCGACTTCGCCGGCAACCTCTTCTTCGCGACGCTGGGTAACATCCTCCTGAACGGCAAGGCCGGCCTCGTCTTCGCCGATTTTGCGAGCGGCGACCTGCTGCAGATGACCGGTGACGCCGCGGTCATCCTGTCCTCGCCCGAGATCGCGGCCTTCCAGGGCGCCGAACGACTCTGGACGTTCCGGCCGCGCCGGGTCGTGCGGCGGCGGGGCGCGCTGCCGCTCCGCTGGACATTCCGGACGGATGGATGGTCGCCCAACACCCTGATGACCGGCAACTGGGCCGAGGCCGCCGACCGGCTCCGGGCGGCCGACCGCGCCGGCCGCTGGCGTCCGTTCAAGGTCACGAAGATCGTGGACGAGAGCCGCTCGATCCGCTCGTTCCACCTCCTGCCGGCGGACGGGTCCGGGCTCGTCCCGCACCAAGCCGGGCAGCATCTCCCGATCCGCCTGACGCTCCCCGGCGCGGACAAGCCCGCCATCCGCACCTACACGCTCTCAGTCGCGCCCTCGGACGCGGTCTACCGGATCAGCGTCAAACGCGACGGCGCAGTGTCCGCCCACCTCCACGACACCCTGCGGGTGGGCGACGTGGTCGAGGCGCGCGCGCCGGCCGGAGGATTCACGATCGACGCGCACGCGCGGCGCCCGGCCGTGCTGCTCGCCGGCGGAATCGGCATCACGCCCCTCCTCGCGATGCTGCGCTCCGTAGTCTACGAGGGCCTGCGCACCCGGGGGATCCGGCCGACCATCCTGATCCAGGCCGCCCGCTCCCGGGAGGAGCGTCCCTTCGACCGCGAACTGGCCGACCTCGTCGCCGCGGCCGGCGGCGCCGTGCGGGTCGTGCGGGTGCTCAGCGATCCGGGCGATGCGGTGGAGGGCATCGACTACGACGCCGCAGGCCGGATCGACATGGCGCTCCTCGGTCGCATCCTCGCCTTCGGCGACGACGATTTCTATCTCTGCGGCCCGTCATCCTTCACCCAGGCGCTCTACGACGGCCTGCGCGGCCTGAACGTCGCCGATGACCGCATCCATGCCGAGGCGTTCGGGCCCTCCTCCCTCGTGCGGAGCGCGCCGGCCGCCGCGATGGCGCCGGCGCGGCCACCGGCTTCGACGGAGCCGGTCCCGGTCGCCTTCCTGGATTCGTCGAAGGAGGCGCGCTGGACGCCGGAATCCGGCACGCTCCTGGAACTCGCCGAGGCCCGCGGCCTCAGTCCCGCGTTCAGCTGCAGGGCCGGCACCTGCGGGACCTGCAAGACCAAGCTCCTGGCCGGCGCTGTCACCTACGCGAAGGAGCCCTCGGCACCGGTCGCGGGAGACGAGGTCCTGATCTGCTCGGCCACCCCGGCGGCTGACAGCGGGCCCGTCCACCTGGCTCTTTGACCCGCGAGCGGATCGCGCTCGCGATCGCCGCGATGATCGGCCGGGATTTGCGCGTCGCTCTCCACGCCGCGTTCGGCCGAGGACGGGCTGATGCGCGTCCGACACGCCAGCATCAACGAGCACCCGATCAGCGAGGCCGAGCGCCAGTTCCGCCGGGCGCTCGGGCGCCGCCCCGACGACCATCCGGATCTCAGCCATTTCGGCTTCTGACCGCCGCGAACCGCCGGAGCATCCCGATGTCGGCCTTCACCTTGGACGGACGCATGCGCCTTTCCATCGCGCTCGCCTTAACGGCCCGCGGCCGGGATCCGCCGCGTCCCCCCGATCGGGAGGCGGAGGCCCGCAGGCTCGGGATGTGCGGTGCCGAGATCGATGCCGCATGCCAGCGTCGCAGCTTCGACGCGCGCACGTCGCGGGCCTTGACCCTGGCGATGGCCGCGGTCGCACCCGGCAGGGACCGTCGCCACGCGGAGCGCGCGGGCGGTCAGGTCCGGCATCCCCGACGCGGTCTGCTGCGCCATCGAGGGCTTCGCGGAAGCGTGCGTGGCTTCGCATAACCTCCGAGGGGGGCGTGGCGTGCGCCGCCGCGGGCGCGGGGCGGCCGGCCCCAGCCGCAATTGGCCAATCCGCCACGCTTCCGCGACGCGTTCACCCGGAGAGTTGTAATCGTCACTGTCACGCAGGTGAGGCAAACGCGGAGGAGTGAGGTCATGGACCGGTGGCAGGCCATGCGGATCTTCGCGAAGGTCGCGGAAACGGCGAGCTTCGCGGAGACCGCGCGTGTCATGCACATGAGCCCGCCGGCCGTGACGCGCGCCGTGGCGGCCCTCGAAGAGATCATCGGAGCCCGGCTGTTCGTCCGCACCACGCGATCCGTTAAGCTCACGGAGGCCGGCGGGCGCTACTACGAGGATTGCCGGCGCATCCTGGCCGACATCATCGAAGCCGAGGCCGCCGCCGCCGGCTCCTACGCGGCCCCCTCCGGGACGCTCGCCGTCACCGCCTCGGTCCTGTTCGGCCAGATGCACGTCCTGCCGATCGTCACCGACTATCTCGACGCCTACCCGACCATGGCCGCGCGGACGCTGTTCGTCGACCGCCCGGTCAACATCGTCGATGAGGGCATCGACGTCGCCGTCCGCATCGGCCACCTGCCCGATTCCGGTCTCACGGCCGCCAGGGTCGGCTCGATCCGCCGCGTCGTCTGCGGGGCGCCGGCATATCTTGAGAGGCATGGCGTCCCGCAGACCCCGCAGGATCTGAGGGACCACCGCATCGCCATGTCCACGGGCGCCTGGGCGTCGCTGGAGTGGCGGTTCGCGCAGGATCAGCGGGTGACGGTCCAGCCCACCCTGTTGAGCAACACCAACGAGGCCGGCATCGCCGCGGCGCTGGCGGGCTGGGGCCTGACGCGGGTGCTGCATTACCAGATCGGCTCCGCCCTGCTCGAAGGCCGCCTGCACATCGTGCTCGCCGACTACGAGGAACCGCCGCTGCCCATCCACGTGGTCTACCCCGAAGGCCGGCACGCGCCCGCCAAGGTGCGGACCTTCGTCGATCTGGCCGTGACCCGACTGCGGGCAAACCGGCTGCTCAACTGAGCCGGCGCGCCCCGCGCAGGTCACCGCCGTTCCGAGCGGTTCGGCTTGGCGCACGGCATGGAGCGCCGGACGCTCCCGGCTGCCGGATGCGCTCACCGCGTCGGCCATGTCAGACGACCGTGGAGATCGCGCCGGGCGGATGTGTGAGCAGCGTCGCCAGCAGGCTCAGCCCGTAACGCAGGGTCTCGGCGTCGGGGGCCGCGCCGAGGGAGACGCGGATGGCGTCCGGAGCGGGGCCGACAGCGAAGGCATCGCTCAGGACGACCGAAAGCCCGAGGTGACGCGCATGCGCCCCGAACTCACCCCGCCGCCAGGGTTCCGGAAGCTGCAGCCAGAGGTGGTGTCCGCAAGGGTGTGCCCAGAAGTCGAGACCCGTCAGGGTTTCGCGCGCGACCGCCTGCCGAAGCCCGTTCTCCTGTCGGATGGACGCCACGATCGCGTCGAGTTCTCCTTCGGCGATCCAGTGCGCGGCGAGCGCGGCCGTGAGGGGAGACGCCATCATGTTGAGGGCCCGCAATTCGGCGGCCAGCCGCACGGCCTCGTTGGTTCCGGGTACCGCGACGTAAGCGATGCGCAGGCCAGGGCTGACGCACTTGGACAGGGTCGCGATGTGCCAGGTGATGTCCGGGGCCGAAGTGGCGATGGGGGCCGGCGCGTCGATGGGCAGCGCGCCGTAGGCGTCGTCCTCGATGATGGCGACCCCATGCGCGCGGGCGATCTCGGCGATCCGCTCACGGCGCGCCCTCGGCAGCGTCGCGGCCGTCGGGTTATCCAATGTCGGCACCACGTACAGGGCGCGCGGCCGTTCTGTCCGGCAGCATTCGAGGAACGCGTCCGGAAGAAGTCCCTCCCGGTCGACGGATGCCGGAACAAGGCGAACGGACCTCCGTTCGGCGGCCATGCGCAGGCCGGGATAGGTCAGGGCCGGCACGCAGAGCGCGTCGCCCGGCCTGAGAAGGGCGGCGAGCGCGGCGGCGAGGACCACCTGGGCGCCTCCCGCCACGAGGACGCGCGGCACCGGAACCGGTCCGATCCGGCTACCCAGCCACTGCGCCGCCGCCGCCCGGTCGGCCATGTTCCCGGCACTGTCCTGATACTGCATCCGGTCGAGGAAGCCGGACGATCCGGCAAGCTTCGCCAAGCCTGTCTCCAGACGCTCGGCGAGCCGCGCCGCCACCGGCTGCGGCGGCATGTTCATGCTGAAATCGACGCTCTTGGACGGGTCCGGCCTGTGTAACGCCGCGACGGGTGACGCCGGGCCGCGGACGAAGCTCCCTCTCCCGGCGGAGGCATCGATCAGGCCGGTCCTGCGGGCTTCGTTGAACGCGCGCGTCACCGTGGTGAGGTCGACATGGAGGTGCTTGGCCAGGGCCCGCTGCGGCGGCAGGCGCATCCCCGGCGCCAGACGTCCGGTGCGGATGTCCTCGGCGAGCGCCTTCACGATGGCCAGGTATTTCGGCCCCGCCTCGCCCGCGATTGTCGGGATCCAGGATTCTATCATTGACCCATGCTCAGGCTCGGATGTATGCATACATTAAACGGACAGGCAACGCGAAACGCGTGTCTGCTCGTCTAGACGCGTCGCGATCTGCCCAGTCGGGCCATGAATGTATGGATTTTTAGGCCATACATTCCGGGCGTGCAAGGCTTGCCGCCTTGTTGCCGGACCCGGCGCGCGATCCAGGGATGTGGACGATGCACAGGACGGCCGATCAATCGCTCATCTCCGTCGGCCTGCGGTGCCGCTGTCCGCGCTGCGGCGCGGGGCGCCTGTTCGACGGCTTCATCACGCTCCGGCCGCGCTGCGACGCGTGCGGTCTCGACTACAGCTTCGCCGACCCGGCGGATGGGCCGGCCTTCTTCATCATGATGACGATGGCCTTCCCGGTGACCGCGTTCGGCATCTGGCTGGAGCTCGCCTACGACCCGCCGCTCTGGGTCCATGCCGTCGTGACGCTGCCGCTGCTCCTGCTGGCCTGCGTGCCCATCATCCGGCCGATGAAGGGGCTTTTCATCGCCAGCCAGTACATCAACAAGGCCGAGGAGGGACGCTTCGCGGTCCCGAAACCGTCAGGCGCCGGTCCGACGACCCGGACTTAGCCGCGCCCGGCCCTCGTGCGGCTCCGGTGTGAAGTAAGAAGGCCTGATGCCAGGATTGCCCGCCGCTGCAGACGTTCGCCGACGCAGACACGACACCGACATGGGTCTTCCAACAGCATTGGGGCCGTCTCGATCGGCTCTCAACCCGGTCGAATGCACCGGAGGGACTGACCAGTGGCGTCAAGGGTGCACCAGATCATAGGACCACGATCTACCGGAGTCTCCAAGCCGTGACCCGATGCTGGAGGGTAGAGGCTTGCGGGCGATCTCCGCGCCGCTAACTGACCGGCGAGCCGGGTCATTCCGGTGCGCGATGCCGGAGGATCCTATGCGTGTTCTGATGGTCGGTTATGAACCGGAGGTGGTCGATTTCTCGGATCCGGCTCTCCCGCCCGGTCTGAATGCCGAGAAGATCCATCACGGGATCCGGGTGGCCCTGGAGGACATGCGTGACCGCGGATGGACAGCCGAGCAGTGCTTCATCCGGCCGGACGATCAGGCTGGGCCGATCCTCCAGCAGATGCTCACCTCCGGCTCGTATGATTGTCTCGTGATCGGCGCCGGTGTGCGATCCTGGCCGCGGCATCTGCCGGTGTTCGAGGTCCTCATCAACACAGCCCGGGAGGCCGCGCCGACTGTTCCGATCGCCTTCAACACGCGCCCCGAGGACAGCGGTGATGCCGTCGAGCGGGTCTGCGGCAGGAGGCGACTCTGATCAGGTCGAACCTTCATCCTCTGCGACACGGGTCGCGCATCGGTCAGCGCATCCGGTGCTCGCCCGCCCCTGCTCGCGGGCTCCCGATCGGGTCGGACCGGCTCGGACCCGGCTAAGGGCCATCCGAGGCCGGTGCCCGCGTCTCCGACCGTCCCGCTGCAGCGGGTTCCAGGGGCGCCGGTCTCCATTGCCGGCGGCGAAGGCGGGTCGCACGACCAAGGTCTACCGCAGGGCGCCGCATGCGCCGTCAGCCAGCAAGAGGCGAGATCACCAGAGGACGCGCGGTAACCGCCTCTTCCATCGCTCGCCGGCACGCGGTGTTGCGGCCGGCTGAGTGCGCCGTGCCGTGCGCGCCTGCGGCGTCGCAGGCTGCGCCACCACGCCAGACGATGCGAGCGGAGCAGGCACGGCAGCAGGCGTGACCTGAGGCGGTGCCGTCGACCTGGCGCGATGCCCTCGCCCGCCACCGATTCCTGCGGCTGGCTTCAGCACGGGGTCGGCCGGCGGTTCGACCCGGCGGACGCGCGGAAGCCGGGCAACGGCCGGCACCTCTGGCGCTTTCGGCCCCTCGGGCTCGACGGGCATCGCGAAGGTCGGCACCAAGCTCGGCAGGACACGTCGTGCCGGCGCTTCGGCCCGAACGGGCTCAGCCCGAATTGCCGGCGCGGGCTGTACCGGCTGCGCCTCGGCGGGCTCGTCATCTCCGACCAGCGGCAGGCCTTGCCAGAGGTCGTGGCCCTTGCGGGACCGTGAGGTGGCCGCGTGAAGAGAGGCGCGGGTGTGCTTGACTTCGACCGTGAACGGTCGCGCGCTGCGGCGCTTCATGTGTGTGGAGATCCTGAGAACATCGCGTTCAGCGGCGCGGGTCATGCCGCGAGAACCAACAAGATCGTATAAGATCTTCCCGATCCTTGTCGAGGGAAATCGTTCAGGGCTTTGTCGAGAGGATCACAATCTCTCCGCGATTAAACCCACGGATCGACACGGCGTGGGTGCCGAGGAAGGACCAGGTTCAGGCTTTGACGAACACTGGCCCGATGGTCGGGACACGCATGTACAAGGCGGTGCAGCGGGCCCGGCCGACGCGAGCGAGACTAGGAAGGTCAAGTCGCGGACTGCCAAGAGATTGCGCAGGCGCTGATCTCCCGCTGCGCGGTTATGAGAGTATAGATCAAGGCATCCAGTCGCTGGCGACCGATCGGAGCGCAGGCATGAGGATTACCGCGCGCCGCTTCCTTCATCGCATCGGCGTCGCGGTTGTCGTGTGCGCATGGGCAACGGCCACTTTGGCCGATGACGGCCGCGGTCTGCAGCGCGGCGGAGATGCCACGCAGGTCAGCATCTCCGGCCTCTCATCCGGCGCCGCGATGGCGGTCCAATACGCCGTCGCCCATTCCAGCACGATCACGGCCGTGGGTGCGGTCGCGGGGCCGCAATGGGGTTGTGCCGGGGGAAGCCTGTCGCGGGCGGTCAATGCCTGCATGTGTGGCCGCGGCCCGCTCACCCCGACGATCGATACGGCCCGCCGGTTGGCGGCCGGCGGAGCGGTCGACAATCTCCGCTCTGGTAAGCCGCAATCCCTGAGCCGGTCATGGGTGTTTCAAAGCCCCGCCGACGAGACGGTCACAGCGGGGTCGGGCAGAGCCGATGTCGCCTTCCTGACGGCCTTCATCGGGGCCGAACCGGAGCTCGACCGCGGCAACGCCGCCGATGGGAGCGACCGTGCCGGACATGGCATCATCACACCCGACGGCACTGATTCCTGCGCCTTCGACGGCGTGGAGCGGAGCTTCATCCGGCGGTGTGGTGCGGAGGACAATCCCGCCAAGATGTTCCACGCGCTGTTCGATGCGCAGGCCCCCTATGACCCGGGCCAGCGGGCCCCGCGCGTCCCGGAATCCGAGGTCTGGGCGTTCGATCAGCAGCACCTCATCGAGCGCGTCAGAGCCAGCCGCCCTCCCCTCGCGAGCGACTACTACAATCCGCTTTGGCTCTGGTGGCCCGACAGGAGCGCCCGACGGCGTAATTTCGATATGGCGTCGACCGGGTACATCTACGTGCCGCCCTCATGCCGTGCGATCGGCAGCGCCTGCCGCGTGCATATCGCGCTCCATGGCTGCAAGCAGGACGCCCGGCAATTCTCGGTGCAGGCCGGCTACAACGAATGGGCGGAGCGCTACAGAACCATCGTCGTCTATCCGGCCATTGCGCCGAGCGAGGCTGTGCCCGGGGCCATCTGCCGTTTGCCGGCCCTCGACGGCGTGGCCGACGCCGCATGGATCGCGCCGAATCCGAATGGCTGCTGGGACTGGTGGGGGTACCTCGACACGTCCTCCGACACGGGGCGCTATCTCACGAAGCAGGCCCCGCAGATCCGGGTTCTCGAGGGCATCATCGCCGAGGTGACGGCGGCGGCCTCGCATTGAGCATTTCGGGTTGGCGCGTTGAGCGGCGCGTCCTCTGGTCGGCCTGCGATCATGGGCCGGCAGGTCCGCAACTTCTCGTCGCGGTCAGCGATCCGGGGGTGACACATCGGCCGTCGGAACGACTCGCTCACCCCGAAGTACGGATCGTCCAGAGGATGGGACGACCCGCAGCGGCGCGCCAAACCGCGCGATGGGCGCGACGATCGTTCCTGCGGAAGGTCGGCTGGCTGAATCGCCCGCGCTGAAGTGAAATCCACCGCTCAGGTCTTCAGGACGATGCACGCACCACCGACGGTGTGGATCTTCGCGCACAGCGCATCAGCCTGCTCGCGGCTCTGAGCCGGTATGCGGATCCGGTAGAACGCCTGCGTCCCACGGCTGCGGAGACGCGTGCCGATGACCATCGGGCGCGCCTGCCCGATGACCCTGGCGTAGGTTGCCTGGGCTTGCGAGAAGCTCCGCAATGCGAGCGCCTTGGAGAAATTGGCGGCCAGCTGGATGCCCCAGGGTCCCCATGGCGGCGGGACCGGCTTCTCGGCGGGGCTGATGCCGTGGCCCTGTGTGCGCCGGCCGTCGCGCGATGCCGTATGCGCGGCGAAGTGATCAGCCCGAGACGGAATCTGGAGAGCCGCGGTCACTTGCAAACAGGTCTGAGGCGCCTCCTTCCGCGCGGCCCCCGGCTTCTCCGCGGCCTTCTTGTGCTCCGCCTTGTTCGCCTGCGATGCGGCCTCCTCCGGCGGACCGGCCTTTCGGGGCTGTTCGGGGGACGGGCTGAGCGTGTTCTGTTCGCCCGCGCGCGACGCCTCCGACGGGCCGGCCTCCTTGCTCGGGCCGCTGCGCCACGCATCGGCCGGGCTGCCGGTGATCCAGAGCACGTAGGTGCGGGTCTCGGCCGGTAGATCGCCGCTTCCCGCCAGCCAGTTCGTCACGCGCTGCGCGCCACCGTTATAGGCAGCAGCCGCGAGGCCGAGATTGCCGAAGCGGCGCTTCAGATCCGCGAGGAGATGCGCCGCGTGCGGGATCGCCTGTTCCGGGTCGAACGGATCGAGGAGACCACGCTCCTGCGCGGTGCCGGGCATGAACTGCGCCACCCCCTGCGCACCGGCCGGGCTCACGGCGCCCGCGCGGAAGCTGCTCTCGCGCCAGATCAGCCGCGTCAGAAACGGCACCGGCAGGCTGCGGGCCTTGGCCGAGCCCTCGATGAGGCGGCAGAGCGCCTGCTCCACGGTCTCGGTCGAGTTCACAGAAGGCGCAGCGCAGGCGGGCGTCGCGAGAACGACGGCGCCGAGGAGGGCCGCTGGTGTGAGGAGCAGCTTGAGCATGATCAGGACGCGGCAGTAACGCGTCCCACTGCGCTTGCGATCCGTTGCGCGCCGGCGGGATCTAGAGCGGCACGGACGTGCCGAGAACCGGCCTACTCGGTCCAGCCATCGCCGGGTCCGACTTGCGAGAGTTCAGTCGATGCACGCTGTGCATGGTGCGCGCGCTTGCGGGCGCGCGCCTCGGCGGTGCGGCCCCGCGAGGCCCGTCCCGCCACCGCACCATTGGTGACCACAACCTTGGTCGTGCCGACACCTTCCGCCCGCACGAGCGTGAACAGCGCGGCCGCATGGGACGGCGCGAGTCGGACGCATCCGTGAGAGGCCGGGCGCCCCAGCTGGCGTGTCGCTCGGCTGCTATGGATGGCGTGCCCCGCAGCTGTGAAGAAGATGGAATAGGGCATCGGCGCGTCATCCCACTCCTTGGAGTAGTGCACCTTTGCCAGCCACAAGGGGCGGAACGAGCCTGCCGGCGTCCTGTACGGTGCGCGTGCCGTCGAGACAGCCCACGCGTAGCGCAGCTTCCCGTCAACCGTCACCCGCATGCGCTGGGTGGCCTTATCGACCGTGATGAGAACCCGTGTCGGAGGCGCAGCGGCGGGCTTCGAAATCTCGCCCGTGGGCTTCGTTTGTGACGGAGCCTCGGCAGGAGCCGGCGCGGTGTTCACCGAACCGGGCGCCAGGGTTTCTGAGAGTGGCGCGCCCGGAGCCCCGAGCGGGCTCGGAGACGCTGTGGCCGCAATCGAGACGGGCGTTCTGTCCACGGTGCCGTCCGACGGCTCCGGCGAGGGCGCTGCTGCCACGATCGTCGCGGGAGCCGCCGGCGCCTGCGTCTGACCGGCATCGGGGGTTCCCCGTGCAGCGTTGTCGGCTGCGGCCGGCGGGTTGGCTGTCTCAGTGCCGGGTGCGGGATCTTGGGAGATCGAGGCCTGTTCTGCCGGCGCCACCGGAACAGATGCGTTCAGGGCCGCAGATCTTTGCTGCTCGAGCTTGCGCTGCGCGTCCAGTCTTGCGGCCTGCTCGACTTTTTCCTTCTGCCGTCGTTCGATCGCCTCACGGGCGAGTCGCTTATCCAGCTCCAGGCGATCACGTTTCGCCTCTTCGAGAACCTTGTAGGGGTCGACGAATTGGGCGGATGCCATGTGGGCGCCGGCTGTCGTGAGCACGCACGATGCCATCAGCAGCTTGACGACGTGCATCTTTGATCTCCGGCGGGAACACCACGCATGCCCGTGTCAGGATAATCGGACTCTACGGCCAAGGTTCCTGCCTCGGTCCCGCGAAGTCGCGTCGAGAGCGCCGCGATGAGGAACAGGGTAACCGGCAGGGAATGCCGGCGGGCGCGGTGGACGCCGCCCGTCTATCGCGGCACCTCCGACCTGGCCGGCCGCGCACGTCTCCTCCGATGGCGCGCGCCTGCGGCGAACCATTCCTCCGGCAGGCGTCCCGCTGAGCATCCGTGCCGATGCGGGTCGCTGAGATCGGGCTGACGATACACCAGCATGACCCCGCGGCGGCAGGCCCAGTGTGGGGCCGATCGAGGCGATCCGGAATCGGCGCCTGCTCGGCGGCTCCGGGGCCGCCGTGCCCGGGGTGTTGACGGCCTCTGGGTCTTACTCAGGCAGCCCGGACCCAGACCGCGGTGTCGTGGAAGGTGGCCCCATCGTTGGGCGCCGCCGGCGCGGAGCCGATCAGCGTGTTGATCCCGCTGCCGCCCGCGAAGGCGGCGCTCGGCCACAGGCTCTCGACCACCACCACGCCCGGCTGCTGCCCCTCGGCGAGGCGCGCGTGCAGCCGCACCCGGCCGCGGGTATTCCCGACCTCGACGAGGTCGCCCGTGCCGATCCCGAGCCGCGCGCCGTCCTCCGGGTGGATCAGGCAGGTCGGCCGTCCCTCGCGGCGGACCGATTCGGGCACGTTGGTGAAGGTCGTATTGAGGAACTGGCGGGCCGGCGGGGCGATCATCCGGAACGGGTGCTCCGTGTCGGCGGCCTCGGCCGGCGGCCAGTGATCGGGCAGGACCGGCATCCCGGCCGCGCGAGGCCCCAGCGCGGCCCAGTCGGGAGCGAAGCGGAAGCGCCCGCCCGGATGGCCGAATCCGTTCAGGAACTGGCTCTCGGCGAAGTCCGGCTGCGCGTCGATCCAGCCCGCCTCCTCCAAGTTGTCGAGGCCGCCCCAGCCGGAGCGTGCCAGGGTCGCGTCGGCGAGGTCGCGGGCGCTCAAGCGGAAGCCCGCATGGTCCGCGCCGAGTCGGGCCGCGAGCGCGCCGAGCAGCGCATGGTTCGAGCGGCACTCCCCCGGGGGCTCGAGGATCGCGGGACCCGCCTGGATGTGGCTGTGGCCGCCGGCCCCGTAGATGTCGTCGTGTTCCAGGAAGGTGGTGGCCGGCAGGACAAGGTCGGCGAGCGCGGCGGTCTCGGTCATGAACTGCTCGTGCACGGCCACGAACACGTCCGGCCGCATCAGGCCCGCGCGCACGCGGGTGCTGTCGGGCGCAGAGACGGCGGGATTGGCCGACTGGATCAGCATGGCGCGGACCGGGGGGCCGCCCTGCAGGGCGTCGGGATCGTCGTGGAGCACCGCTCCGATCCGGCTCATGTCGAGCTCACGCACGCCCGGCGCTTGGACATCGAGGCCCTCCGTCAGGGTCTTGTCCCAATTGAAGATCGCGGCGTTCTGCCAGAGGGCGCCGCCGCCCGCGTGCTGCCAGGCACCGGTCACGGTCGGCAGGCATGTCACCGCGTGGAGATTCACCGCCCCGTTGCGGGTCCGCGTGAAGCCGAAGCCGCAGCGGATATAGCTGCGCGGCGTCGCGCCGTAGAGGGCCGCGAAGGCCTCGATCGCGGCGGGCTCCAGACCGGTGATCGCCGCCGCCCATTCCGGAGTCCGGGACGCGAGATGCGTCTCGAGGGCCGCCGTGCCCTCCGCGTAGGCGGCGAGATAGGTTCGGTCCGCGTAGCCGTCGCGGAACAGGACGTGGAGGATCGCGCAGGCCAGAGCCCCGTCGGTGCCGGGCCGGGGCGCGAGGTGGAGGTCGGCGGCCGCTGCGGTGCCGGTGCGGTAGGGGTCGATCACCACCAGCTTGGCGCCCCGCGACTTGCGGGCGCGGCTGATGTGGCTCATCGCGTTGACCTGCGTGCTCACCGGGTTGCCGCCCCAGACCACGATCAGGTCGGACAGCGCCATCTCGCGCGGGTCCGGCCCGGCGATCCGGCCGATTCCGGCACTCCAGCCCGCCATCGCAACCGCCGTGCAGATGGTGCGCTTGCGCCGCGAATAGCCCATCACGTGGGTCAGCCGATGGATGCCGTCCCGCTGGACGAGGCCCATGGTCCCGCCCGAATTGTACGGCCAGACCGCCTCCGGGCCCCAGCGCTCCGCCGCCTCCGAGAAGGCCGCCGCCACCCGGTCGAGCGCCGCATCCCAGGAGATCCGCCGCCACGCCCCGCTGCCCTTCCCGCCGACGCGCTCGAGCGGGTGGAGGATCCGGTCGGGATGGTGGACGCGCTCGCCGTAGCGGCTGACCTTCGCGCAGATCACGCCCGCCGTGTAGGGGTTGTCACCGCCCCGAACCGAAACGACGCGGCCATCCGCCACCTGCACGTCGAGGCTGCAGGCGGAGGGGCAATCATGCGGGCAGACGGTCCGAACCAAGCGACGAACTCCCATGGCACCGGCATGGATGATGCAAACCGCGTGCGTTTTCGAGGCGCTCACACGGTCCGGGGTAACACATGGCTTCGGCAAGCGGACGGATTCTCACGGCCGCGGACGTGAAGGTGCTCTCGCAGCGCTCGGATCTGCACGGCGCTATGCGGCTCGGCACGCATATCCTGATGCTGGCCGGGTCCGGTTGGCTGGTCTGGCGATCGGGACCCTGGACGCTTCTGCCCGTCATGCTGCTGGGCATCGTGCAATCGACCCTGTTCGCGCCCATCCATGAGACTATCCACCTGACCGCGTTCCGGGCGCGTCGCGCCAACGCGGTGGTCGGCTGGCTGGTGGCTTGCCCGTCGCTCCAGAACTGGCACTTCTACACGGCCTTCGACCTCGCCCATCATCGCCAAACCCAGGATCCCGCGCACGGTCCCGAACTGGCGCTGATCCCGCCCTCGACGCTAGACGCTACTGTCTGGCGCGTCCTGGCGCTGCCCTGCTGGCGGACACGCCTTCAGGTGGCCTGGGCCCGCCTGCGCGGCGACCTCTCGGCGTACCGGTTCATCCCGGAGCGCGCCGTGCCGTGCGTCATCCGCTCGCTCCGGGCGATGTGCGCCGTCCTGCTCGCCGGTTCGATCCTCGCCATGGCTCTGGTCGGCTGGTGGGCGCCCCTGATCTTCTGGATCGGGCCGCAACTCCTCGGGCAGCCGTTTCTGCGGCTCTACCTGCTGACCGAGCACACGCTCTGCGCGATGGACGATAACGGCTTGACCAACACGCGCACGACCTTGACCAACGGCGCGATGCGGCTGCTCATGTGGAACATGCCCTTCCACACCGAGCACCACCTCTACCCCTCGATCCCGTTCCACCGCCTGCCGGACGCCCGTGCGGCGATGCGCGCGTGCCTCGGCGTGCTGGAGCGGGGCTACGCCCGCCGGCGTGTCGGCTACGTGCGGACGCTGCGCCCGTGAGCGGCTGGCCGACGGCGACCGGAACCTTCGAACTCGGAGATCTGCCCCTCCAGTCGGGTGCTGTGCTGCCGGGCGCGCGCCTGCGCTGGAAGACGCACGGAACCCTGTCTCCCAGGCGCGACAACGTCGTGCTCTACCCGACGAGCTACGCGGCGCAGCATCCGGATCTCGAAGGGCTGATCGGGCCCGACAGGGTGCTGGATCCGGGCCGCTGGTTCATCGTCATCCCGGACATGTTCGGCAACGGCCTGTCGTCGAGCCCATCGAACACGCCCGACTGGCCCGGCCTCGTCACCGCCTGGGACAACGTCCACGCCCAGAGGCGCCTGCTCGGCCAGACATGGGGGATCGCGCAGCTCCACGCCGTCTACGGCTGGTCCATGGGCGCACAGCAGGCCTACCACTGGGCCGCGCTGTTCCCCGGCCAAGTCGCCCGAGCGGTGATCAATTGCGGCAGCGCCCGGACCGCCACCCACAATCGCGTGTTCCTGAAGGGCCTCATGGCGGTGCTCGAGGCCGCGCCGGAACACCGCGGCGCGGGCCGCTTCTCGGCCGAGCCCGCCGCCGCCCTCCGGGCCTTCGGGCGCATCTACGCGGGCTGGGCGCTGAGCCAGGACTTTTACCGGGCTGACCTGCACCGCACCGCGCTCGGCGCCCCGGATCTCGACACCTTCCTGCGCACCGACTGGGAGGAGCGCTTCGCCCGCCGTCCGGCCGCCGATCTGTACGCGCAGCTCTGCACCTGGGACGCCGGCGACATCAGCCGCGACCCGCGCTTCGGCGGCGATCTCGCACACGCGCTGAGCGCGATCACGGCCCGGCTGCTGCTGATGCCGGGCGAGACCGATCTCTACTTCCGCGTCGCCGACAACGCTGCCGAACTGCCGCACCTGCGCGATGCCGTCCTGCGGCCGATCCCGAGCATCTGGGGCCATCGCGCCGGCAATCCCTCGACCAACGCGGCCGATCTCGCCTTTCTCCGCGACACGGTGCGGGCGTTCCTGGCTCCGTCCGGAGCGAGCGCCCTCTGATCGCCGCGGCCGAGGCCCGGCACCCGCCGACCGGTGCAGGATCTCGTGCATCGGTCGCAATCGGCCTCGGGGCACAGGCAAGCCGTCGGCCCGTCATGGGGTCGAACGGGCATCGCGACCGTGACGGGGCCGGCCCCTGCCCCGCGCACGGCCGGTTCGCCGCCGCGGGGAAAGCCCGCTTGGGCGGGCGTGTTAAACCGTCAGGCGCGCCTCGTGTCGGGCGCGATCGCTGAGAGGACCACATGGACCACAGGCAATTCGGACGCTCCGGCCTCACCGTGCCGGTGCTCAGCTTCGGCACGGGCACCTTCGGGGGCACGAACGAATTCTTCCAGCGCTGGGGACAGACGGATGTCGCCGAGGCGACCCGTATGGTCGACCTCTGTCTCGACTCGGGCGTCACCTTCTTCGACACCGCCGACATCTACTCGGCGGGCGCCTCGGAGGAGATCCTGGGGCAGGCGCTCAAGGGAAAACGCCAGCGCGCGCTGATCTCGACCAAGGCGACGTTCCGCTTCAACGACGAGCTGAATCAGGTCGGCTCCTCGCGCTATCACCTCATCCGCGCCTGCGAGGCCAGCCTGAAGCGGCTCGGCACGGACCATATCGACGTCTATTTCATGCACGGCTTCGACGCGCTCACGCCCGTCGAGGAGACGCTGCGGGCCCTCGACGACCTCACCCGCTCGGGCAAGATCGGCTATATCGGCGCGTCGAACTTCTCCGGCTGGCAGCTCATGAAGGCGCTCGCCACCTCGGAGCGCTACGGGCTGGCCCGCTATGTCGCCTACCAGGGCTACTATTCCCTGATCGGCCGGCACTACGAGTGGGAGCTGATGCCGCTCGGCGTCGACCAGGGCGTCGGTCTGATGGTGTGGAGCCCGCTGGGATGGGGCCGTCTCACCGGCAAGATCCGCCGCGGCCAGCCGAACCAGAGCGGCCGCATCGCGGCGGGCGGCGCCGAAGGCGGGCCGCCGGTCTCCGACGCTTACCTCTTCGGCGTCGTGGATGCGCTCGACGCGGTGGCGGCCGAGACCGGCAAGACGGTCGCGCAGGTGGCGCTCAACTGGCTGCTCGCCCGGCCGACCGTCTGCAACATCGTGGTCGGCGCGCGCACGGAAGAACAGCTCAAGCAGAACCTCGGCGCCCTGGGTTGGACGCTGACGCCGGAACAGGTCGCGCGGCTCGACGCGGCCAGCCAGGAGACCCCGATCTATCCCTACTGGCACCAGAAGGGCTTCGACGAGCGCAACCCGAAGCCGACCGCCTGGTAGGGGGCAGCTCCGACCGCATCTGCGCGGGATGCGCGTCGCGGAGGCGCGGCGCGCCTGACCGGCAGCCACGTCGGCAGGGCGCGTGGTGCGTCGCGTGCCGGTCGCGGTGAGCGGCCGCGCGCGGACGATTCCGCGCAGAGCGCCGCCTGGGCGGGCGTGGCGATCGAGAACGCGCGGGTGTCGCGGTGGCCCAGGAGGTTGGCCCTACGCTCCGGTTTCACCGGCGGAGCCGCTCCCCCGGAGGAGAGCGGCCCGTCCGTCGGCAGGCGAGACCTGACGCCACGCCTGTTCTTGAGCGGCGTCCTACTCCGAGAAGGCCGCGTTGCGGATGCCGGCCCGGCGCTCGACCGTCCCGGTGGTCACCTCCGTCTCCGGACGCAGCACTGCCTCTCGGGTGGTGACCGTGTGCGGACGCAGCACCGTGCGGTTGCTCACCACCGTCCGCGGCCGGATCACGGCATGGTGCTCCACGACCGTTCGCGGCCGCAGCACGGTCCGGTTCTCGGTGACCGTACGCGGCTGAAGCACGGTTTCGTTCTCGACGACGGTCCGCGGCCGCATCACGGTGCGCGCCTCCGTGATGGTCCGCGGGCGGGCAACCTCTTGCGTTTCCGTGATTGTCTCGGGCCGCATCACGGTCTGCATCTCGGTGACGGTGCGCGGCCGCGTCACGGTCTGGGTCTCGGTGACCGTGCGCGGGCGCTGAACCGTCTGCATCTCCGTCACCGTCCGGGGCCGCATCACCGTCTGGGTCTCGGTCACGGTGCGCGGCTGCGCCACGATCTCGGTCGTCTCCACGTTCTCAGGCCGGAAGGCCACGTACGGCACCATGATGGTGTGCGACCGCGTCACTGGGGCGAAATCGGTGACCGTGCGGCTGACCGGAACCTGTTCGGGTTGCAACTCGGTGCGGGTCACCGGGACCTGCTCCGGCTGCATGACGGTGCGCGTGACGGGCACCTGCTCGCGCTCGACCACGGTGCGCTGGACCGGCACCTGCGCGGGCCGCATCACGGTGCGGGTGACCGGGACCTGTTCGCGCTCGACGACCGTGCGCTGAACCGGGACCTGCTCCGGCTGCATCACGGTGCGGGCACGCTGGATGGTGACCGGCGTCTCGACCGTGCGCCGCGTCGGGATGGTGACGGGTTGCAACGCGGTCCGGGCGACCGGGACGTCCACCTCCTCCGGAACGGTTGCGGCGGTCTGTTCGATCTCCGGGCGCAGAACCGTTCGACGCCGCTCGACAATCCCGCGCCGCATCACCGTGCGCGAGCGCCGGACGGTCTTCCGCTCGATCACGTCATCGTTTCCCACGCCGTCTTCGCACGCGAGGTCGCCTTGGAGGGCGGCGAGGCTGCCGTCCGGGGCACAGCCAAGGGGCGCGGCTCGGGCGGGCGAGGTTGCTGTCGCGAGCGACGTACCAAGCACAAACACAGCAACTGAAGTCAGCAACGCAGCTTTGGCCATCCATTCCCTCCAGAGTTGCAGAAAGACAGGCGTTCCGAACGCAGCCACCGAACGTCGTTGAGGAAAAAGCGGTTCCAACAGCCAAGGTTTGCTTGATTCATGTTGCGAAGGAGCGGCCGGTGGCGTGCCAATCGGCTCGATGACCGTCTCTTCGTGGGGCAATGTTGGTTTTTATACGTATGTGACGACAAGGTCCTGAACGCTCACGCGCTCGCGGCCTTCGCGAGCGGCGCGTTGCGAGCGGCCGGAGACACGGCCGTTTCGGCCGCGTAGCGTCAGTCTGAGCGGGCCGCCTGCGCCGACAGGTCGGGAATGAACGAGTCGCCCGCCATCGCATCGAGCGCCCGGATCAGCTTGGAAGCGCGAGGGGCTCAGACGCGCGTCCGGCTCGATAAGCTAATTTCTCGCCTTCCAAAGACGATCGTTGGGCGCGGCACCGTCGACGCCCGTGGGTCCGCCACCGATCTGCGCTGCCGATCGATCGAATTCAGGCGGCAGAGGCTGCTCAACCGCGTCACTGAAGACCTCGCGCAGACCTTCACCGAGGCGAACCTTGAGCAGTGCGGAATCCGAACTGCTCTCCAGACCTGGCCCGGCGCTCCAGTCGTCGCCCATCACGACCCGCACGCCAGCTTCCTTGAAGTCAGGATCCAATCGGCTGCGCCTTTCAGCGCTGGCTCGCAACAGACCTATAGAACTGGCCCAACAGATCACCCGTTTCAGCTTGGCGTTAACATAAGATGAATCGCGCAATAGCTGCTTGCGCGCCTGCCAAGGCCACCATCCTGGCCGAGCTGGATTCGCTAGACTGGATCGCCCTGGTGCGAAGCATGCCATTCTGTCCGGAACTGCGTGCCGCCGATCCGCGTTGCAGCCCCAATCCGTACAGCAAAGGTGGTTGATATGGGCAGCAATGAAGGGGTGCGCGTCAGCGGCGGTCCCAGCCTGATCCAGGCAAGCCTCGGGTTCACGTTGTCACTGGTCACGTTCGTGGGCTGCGTTGTCGGTCTCGGTATGGTGGCGTGACCGGCAGAGGCAGAGATCTGTCTGCCTCGCTCATCACCGTCTCGGCGTCGACGAGACTTTCGTCTGACCCATCCAGGCTTGCGCTTTCGACGACGAGCAAGCTTGGCCCCCGCGAACGGCAAGCGGCCTGCACCCCGACGATGGAACCGTCTGGAAATGTCCACCGTTCGTGGCTCCCGGTCAGGTCGAGCGAAGGTGTAAATCTTCATGAACAATGAACAGGACCTGAGGGCGCGGATCGAAGAATTGGCTAAATTCCTCGATCCTGCGGCTTTCGATTACGAACCCAACGGCCCGCTCTCGCATCGGCGCGAAGCCGCTCTGGAGAAGGCGCGAAATCGAATCGCGCTCGCGCTGCACACATCGGCAGTAACGAACCGATCCGGTCGGCAGCACGCGCGCTATCCAGGCCCCTGAACGCGCGAGAGCTTGGGGCTCAGCACGGGCCGCAAAATTCAGGAACGGCTTTCTACCGCAACACGTTACTGCCCCGATCCTTGCCGGATCGAAGAACTAGCCGGACTACCGGCTTGCGTAAGGAGTTCGCCATGTTGAAGCAACTTGCCCTTGCTGCCGTCGCCTCGGCCGTGCTCGCCGGTCCCGTCCTGGCGGAAACCGCTCCGGCCCCCAACAATGGTCAGTTTATCACACAGGAGAAAGCTGGACAGTGGCGTGCCTCCAAGCTCAGAGGCCTGAACGTCTACAACAACAACAATGAGAAGATCGGCGATATCAACGAGCTGCTGGTCGATGGTACGGGCAAGATCCAGGCTGTCGTGATCGGCGTCGGCGGCTTCCTCGGCATGGGCGAGCACGACGTGGCGGTGCCCTTCGATCAAGTCAAGTTCACCACCGAGTCGCGGCGCGAAGCCAAGAACGACAAGAAGTCTGAGACGACCGGCTCGACCAAGACGGACACCGGCAGCACGGCCGACGCGAACCGCTCGGCGCCGGACCATGCCGTGTTCAACGCGACCAAGGACCAGTTGAAGGCCGCGCCGCAGTTCAAGTTCGCCAAGTAGCGATAGATGGTCGCGAGGCCGGGCTCGTAGCCCGGCCGTCATGCGCGGCGCCACCGGGAACTTGTCACGCCTTGACGCTGGACAGGACTGTGCTGACTTGTTGCGTCGGGCCCTCCGCCCGGCGCGCACGTTCCTGTTTCGCACGCAGCACCTGCGCAGCCGCCGCGCTCGTCCGACCCGTTCGCCTGCGGGTCGACAGGAAACGCCTGCTCTCGCCTGGGCCCGGGCCCGATTTAACGCTCAGTTCACGAGACCGGACGAGTATTTAAATCCAACGGGAAGTACGTTGGAGTAGGCGTCGAAATTGAAGGTGACTGATCCGTTGTACGACACGCGACCGGCGATGACGTAGCCGGTCTTCGCAACGTCGCTGATGGTGCCGGAGCCCGTCATGCTCAGCGTCGAGGTGGGCGTGTAAATCGTGCCGTCCATGTAAACGTTCGGGCTGCCGCGCACCACGTTGGTCGTGGTGGCGCTCGCATTGCGCGACTGGAAGATCAGCACGCCCTTGTAGGTCCCCGTACTCGGAGCCGTCAGATTGACAGTGCCCGATGCCGAAAACTGAATCGTTGAGTTCGCGTCAAGGAAGATGGTCACGCCGGAGCCGCTCAGGGAAGAATTCTGCAGCAGCTTCACTGTCGCGTTCTTGAAGTAATACAGGCCAGGTTGAAGCGAGAAAGCACCGCTGCCGTTCAGCGTTATGTTCCCACAATACGTGACGTTGGACGGAAGCGACGTGCCGGAGCCGGTGTTCAGTCCGTTGAAGTAGCATCCGGCCGTCGGCGGAGACGGTTCCGGAAGCGCCGCCAGCGGATCGGCGGCGGATGCGCAATTGGTGACCGGCTTCGGCGAGAAGCTCGTGCCCGAGTAGCCGCCGACCACACAGAACGAGCGCGCTTGAGCGGTGCTGTTGTTGCCGGCGGTGGCCGCTGTTGTGGACGTCGAATTGACCTGCACGCCGCAATTCGGGACCGACAGCTTGCCCGTGCCCGAAACGTTGAGAGCACCCGATGCGGTGGGGTCGAGCACGAGGAAGCAGTAGGCGGGCGAGAATCGCACCGCCACCGCGCTCTCGGACCGTTCCACCGTCGTGAACCCGAGGGCTTTGGCGAAGGCCAGGGGGATCGGGTTGCCGCGGCTGCTCGTGCGGGACGCGGTGACACGAACGGCGTTCGTCGGCGTCACGTTGGGCGTGAAGGTCTTGGTGCTCGCATCGTAGGTTCCGAACTGGACGTCCGAGGCGGCCGTGACCGTCCCGTCTGTAGGACGGGTATTTGCGGCCGCGATGGAGAGTGCCCGACTGAGCGCCGTGGTCGTGTCCGGTAAGACGGCAACCGCTGCGAGCGCCGCGGCATCGGCTGCAACGTGCAGCCGGTTATCGATCAGCTTCACGTTCGAGAGGTCGATCGCATACGCGGCGACGCCCAGCCCGACGGGCGAGAGCATCCCCACGAGGACCGTCATCTGTCCGGCTCGATCCCTGAGGAACGCTCTCATGCTCCGGGCTCCTGCTGCATGCTGACCTTGGCGTGCAGGATCGTGCTGCCGTAAGCCCAGATCAGTAGGTTTGTGGGCGTTGCGGCTTTGGCCGCGAAGGACACGTCGGTGGTGAACTGATTGCTGCTCGGATTTGTGGGATCCGTCTGGGCGACGGACACGCTCGTGGCGGCGGCAACCCACCGGGGCAATTGCTGCAGAACGACGCTCTGGGCCTGCGACACGGTAATGCGATTGGTCGCGAGCTGACGCGTCGCGTCACGTGCTGCGCTCTCTGCTGTATTGAGCGTGAAAATTATTAAGCCAAACTCGATGATTCCGAAAACGATCGTAACCAGAACGGGCAACAGGAGGGCGAATTCAACGGCGCTGCTTCCCGAGCTCTCTTGATCGAATGTGCGCCCGCGACGCATGCATTTTCTCGCTGGAAGCAATCCGGTGGTCAACGCCGGAGACTGGCAGCCCCGGGTTAGGAATCCATGCCATCACTCTGCGCAAATTTTAGTATTCGGCGTTCTATCGCTGACGCGATCAGATTTCGCCAATCCTGAACGATTCTGCGCCGGACCACGCTCTGATGGGTTCCCGCCGGTGTGCTGGCCACCGTAGAGGGAGACGGAGGTTGCCGGGCGCTCGGCGTCTCAGGTCGGGTCGCCCGTGTCCTGCGGCCCGCGGGCCGCCCGATGTTCCGCCCCCGGCAGATGGCCGTCATCCGGACCGCGCGCGTGAGGCGGCCGCCACTGGGCGAAGGCCGACCGTGTCACAAGGGTGTGACCGGCCCGGCAGAGGGGGGCGCGGACAGACAGCCGCCGCATCGTCGGGACGTCCCCCGGCAGCCCAGTAAGCCCCGCCAACAGGGTGCCGATCCCGGAACGGACCGCCGACCAGCCGCTGCAAGCGGCGAGGCCCGGAACGGAGGCCGCGAGACGGGCGCGGCAAGGCATGGCCTTCAGCCATGCTGCGTCTGACGCACCGCCCGAGCGGGGCGCCGTCACGCTCTGCGCGCCGGCGATCGCGCGCAGGACAACCCCTGTGGGAGAGGCCAGGCCCATGGGGTGCGGGCCGAAGCCGCCGGAGCAAGCGGCGAACGTGAGCAGGATCAGCGTACGATCGGGCATCAGCCCGGCGCCGACACCGAGCGGCAGACCCAGGCAACCGAACAGGTCGACGTGCCGCCCGCCAGAGCAGATGCCTAACGATGAAGGGTCACGTGTACACCTGAGAGGAAGCGCCGCTCTGAGCGGGAAGCGCGGTGGCGCTGCCAGCCGGCGAAGCCGCTCGATCAGCCTGCATGCCGCCGCCCTGCGCCGCCGCCGGGCGCGGACGCGCGGATCCTACAGGCGCGCGAGGCTCACCTTGGCGAGGCCGGACATGCCGAGGGCACGGGCCGAGGCGTTGGACAGATCGATCACGCGACCGCCCACATACGGGCCGCGGTCGTTGATGCGCACCACGACGGAGCGGCCGTTATTCTTGTTGGTCACCCGCACCTTCGTTCCGAAGGGCAGTGTGCGGTGAGCGGCTGTGAGCGCGTGCGTGTTGAAGCGCTCGCCATTGGCCGTTGTGCGACCGTGGAAGCCGGGACCGTACCAGGACGCGACACCCGCTTGCGGCCGGACCACCGTGCGTGCCTCGGCGGCGGTTATGCCGATGGCAGCGAACGCAGAGGCGATGGCAAGAACGCGGATCATGCTGGAGAACAAATCTGCTTTTCCGTTTACGTCTGAACGGGTCGGCAAAATGTTCCGGAATGTGACATGAATATGTCTGGCGCAAATATGGCAATTGTGCTGCAGAGTTGCCAAATCGGTGGCACGCAGCTTATGAAAAGCTTTGCGCTCCCGCGCAGGCAAGCTCGATACTTGTCCACCGCGTGTCTGACCTTGGCGCGCGCCGCCGCGTACTGATGTGAGCCGTGTGATGCGTATGGATGCGGGAGGCGAACGCGTCGCGCGTGCCGCGTCGGCATTCCTACCAAGCTGAGGCGCCGGTGCGGACCGCTGCCAGCACCTCGACCAGCAGACCCCACCTCGTCTCATGCCAGTCAATGAGAGCGCCCATGACGGGACGCCCCACGTCGGATCGCTCTTCGCAACCTCACCCGGTTTCATGGTCATGACGGGGGCGGCTCACCGCGCAAGGTGCAGGCGGCAACGTGGTGCGTTCACGAGCGGGCGCGCCGTTGGCAGGCGCATGACGATCCCGGCCCTCACGAACCCGCAGGACTCAGGCGAGACGGTCGGACGAACGGCAGTCCGCATGGCGAAGCGAATATCGGTATCGGGCGAGTGAAACAGCGCCGGCCGCCATTCTCGCAGCGTGCGCTGCTCGCGGGTCCGGCGGGGCGGTCGATGCGACCGCAGGCGCGGGGCCTCACCGCAGGACCGTAGCCGGGATCAGAGACGCGGCTAGGCGCAACCGGCAGGACTCCCGACGCTCGCCATCACAGGTGAAGGCCTGTGTTGCAGCGCACGCGGCGCGATGCTGCGGCGCAGCGATTTCGGCCAGTGAGCGTTTCAGAGGCATGTCCAACCGTCTCAATCGTTCCGTCGCCCGCGTTCCCGCGCCCGAAACGCCGAGCCTGCCGCTCGTCCCTCCGGCGATCCACGCCCGCTACGCTGCCGCGATGGCGCAGATCCCGCCCGTGAACCTCAGCCTCCGCCCCGCGCGCCGGTCTGCCGCGCTCGCGGCTGTCGGATCGTTCGGCTGAGGCGCTGGCTTCCGGACGGGCGAACGGCGTCGCCGGGCCGCGGTTCGCCTCCGTCTGCCAAACCCGCGGCCTTCGACGTGGCCTCGGATGTGCCTCTGCGGCTACGCTTTGCTCGATGAGGCGGGCCGCTTGCCGGCAAGACGTTTGCCGATCCGCTCCAGATCGACCACCATCCGCTCGTGCGTGCCGGCCCCGATCTGCTCGGCCTCATCCCAGGCCGCAACGCGGAACTGGATCTGACGCCCCGTCACGCCCACCACCTCGGCCTCCGCCCGCACGCGGTGCCCGACCGGGGTCGCCGCGGTATGGGTGACGTCAACCTTCGTCCCGACGGCGCTCTCCCCGGGGTCGAGGTATTCGCGGATGGCGTTGAGAGCGGCGTTCTCCATAATCAGGACCATCATCGGCGTGGCGAAGACGGGCGGCAGGATGCTGTCCTTGAACTGGTTCGCCAGATGTGGGGGGCCGACCAGCATCGCGAAGCTGCCCTTCGTACCCAATGGGATGTTTTGCATGCGCTCTATCCAGATCCGTTCGAGCCTACGGGTTTGAACGACGAAGCGCCATCGGAACCGAGGCGCATTCGGGCCGGCAACGCCTGCGCAGCCGCAGCGTTGCGGGCGGCCTCAGCTTCGGCCTTCGGCCTGGCGCGGGTCCTGGAGCCGGGCGGGTCTTTCGCCGGACCGGGGCGCGGATCCTCCGGTGCGGTCTGCGCCTCAATGCTGTGCGATTTTCCGCCGTCTTCGCTTCCGGCATTATCGATCTATACTGAACTAAATGGATGCAGAGGACGTTGACGCTGAATCCCGAACACGGGACGACTGAGGGAACGCCTATGCGCATGAAGATTTGCGGCCTCGCGGCCATTGTCGCTGTTGCTTTGACCAGCTCCGCCTTCGCGCAGACGCCCGCCGCCGGCGGCAGCGCGGAGGGCAATATGAACAACCCGGGCAGCGTGAAGAGCAATGGCGAGAAGGTGAACGAGCGCGTGACGGGTTCGGCCACCGGCTCGACAACGGGCGCAGCGGGCGCCGCGACGGTGCCGGGTACCGGAACCGCGCGTCCCGGCGTCGGCACCGGCGCTACCACCACGGCGCCGGTCCGATAATCTCCGCAGGCGCGACCACGCATAGCAGGTGCGGGACATCGGCGGGGCCGCTCCGACGGCGGCCCTGCCTAACTGCCGGCGTGCCGCAGCTGCGCCGAGTGCCTCTCCGGCGCTCTCGGTAAGGCGGCTGGGGCGTCTCCGCAGGCGCCGGCCTATGTCTTTGCCCCCGCGGGGTGGAGCCGCGTGGCGGATGGAAGGATCGACAGGACGGCGAGCGCACCGTCGTCGCGTAACAGGGTTGATCGTGCCTCGAAGAGGTCGCTGGCATCTCTCGACACCCGATCCTCACCCAGCCCGGTCACCGGCCGCCCCTTCGAAGCACGACGTCATCGGACAGGCTGTCACGGTGCAGCGGGCAACCTCGATGTCGCGCGCCGGCGCAATTCGAAGATGCCGGTGCGACCCCGGCACGATCAGTGGCTATCGCGCCATAGCTCTTCCGCCGCCTTCAGCTCAGTCTGTCCCCGATCGCGCGCCATCTGTTCGCTCGGCAGCGAGTAGCAGGACTGCCGCACGATCTGTTCGTGGTCGAGCACCATCCAGGTGAACCGGGTGGGCTCGCGTCTGCAGGGCTCGACACGCAGGCGGAACGAAGCGCGTTGCTCGATCATGATACCTCCTCCTTCTGAGCCTCTAATGGCAGATCCGGGAACGGCATCCAGTCCGTGAAGGCATCGCTGGAGTAGCAATGCTCACAAGTCGCGACGTGCCAGGGCTGTTGATCGCCCGCACGTCCCGGATCCCAACGGATCACGGCGCGCTGCTCCGGCTCGTGACGGTTGATGGCGATGATCCAGCGCCCGTCGCGCGGCGCCCTGTCCATCGCGCGCCAACTGTTCATCGGACGCCTCCACGGAGGTTCCTCGATCCGTCTGGTAACGTCCGAGAGCGTGTTTACGTTCGCTCCAGCGCCCAGAACGCGAGCCCGACCGTCGCGGACCGGCGAGACTCGCCTCCGGTCATATCGGCGGGTGAAACGAGTATCAGTTTAGATGGACCGGGACCCATCGGCGCCGGACCGTCCGCACATCGCAGCCTCGTCGCGTCTCGACTACCTGTCGGCGGCCTGATGGTATTTTCGTTGCGGCCACACGTGAGACGATTATCGCGGCGCGCGCGCCCGCGAAGCGGTCTCGGCGGCCAGACGCGTTCCTGTCGACATGGTCGGCACGGGCACCAGCGCGATCTCTCCGACCAATCTCACCGGTCGCTCGGTCTGGTCACGGCGCCCGGGCGACATCTGGCTCTCGCTCCGGATACCGGATCTGCTGTGCTAGATGCGGGTTGATAGCCTGTAGGATGCAGGAGAATCGCCCTATGCCGCAGATGTTCGACTGGATCTTCTTCGCCATCGTGCTCCCGTTCCCGGCCTTCCTGCTCTGGGACTGGTTCAGAACCAGCGGGACATCCCGGCGCGTCAAACAACTCTGAACCCCTATGACGGCGAGCGCCTGCGAGACCCCAGCCGCTCGCCGCACCGAACGGCCGCGCGTGTCTTCGCAGCGGTGATCCGGCAAGGCCTCGCATCGGCAGCGGGCTGCCGCGACAGTGCCGGCGAATCGTCGGTCGGCGTTGCCCCGGGGGGCGGCCGACAGGCCGGGCCGGCTGTCTCCGACCGACCAAGGTCTACCCGCCGGTGATGACACTTCCAGGCGATCTGGGTGGATGTGTCATCGATCGTGCCTCAGAAACCAAGAAGCCCGCTCCCCGCGCGGAAGGCGGAGCGGGCTTCTCTGCGCGATCGCTCGTCCGATCACGCTGTTCGGGCGTGCTTAGTAGTAGAACCGCGCATGGTGGAAGTGGTGATGCCGCAACCCATAGTGCCGCCAGGGACGGTGGTGCCAGCCGTAATGGCGCCAGTGATGCCGATGCCATCCATAGTGCCGCCAGTGATGGCGGTGCCAGCCATAGTGTCTCCAATGACGATGGGGCCGGTACCATCCATAATGCCGCCAGTGATGGCGATGATGCCAGCCGTGATACACCGGGCGATAGTAAGCTCGATGATAGAAGACAGGCCGGTAGCCGTAGTGCACAGCGTGGTAGCCGAACCCACCATGCCGATACCAGCCGAGATGCCGGCCGTGCCCCCAACCCGTCCATGTCGTCGGGACCGTGGCCAGCGTGGTTTCAGGGCTGATCGGGACCTGCGGTCTGGCCTGAACGGCCGATCCAAACCCGAGGATCAGCGCTAGTGAGATGACAATGCGGCTGAGACGCATGACGACCTCCAACTCCAGATGGCCGAGGAACGTCAGGAGCGCAGCAACCGTTCCGATTTACTTTGCTGCGCCGTCTTGGCTTGCGGACTCCGACTGCCGTCGAACGATTCAAGCCAGCCGCACGTGTCCCGACGAGCGAGCTGCGTCGCACGCGTGAAACGTGTGCGCCTTTGTACAGGCGCTCCTCTGGCGGCGGCGGATCATGGATGGCGGATGAGCCCGCGAAGTCATCGTCTGTGACGGTGCCTGCTCCGCGAAGACGTGCCGCTGGCCTTCGAACGCCTCATACAGGCGTGATAGATCTGCGCCCCCAGGTCGTGCATCGACAGGCCGCGCGGATTCGGTGTTCCGAAGACGCGGGCTTGCGCCTCGCTTCGGCACGCGGCGTCTTGCGGGCTCCGGATCGGAGGCTGCCCCTGCGCGAATGCCAGGGTGGGAATGGCCGCGACGAGTAGAGCCAGCACAGTCGAGCGCATGATGATCCCAAGATGAGGGCAGAGGACGATGAAGGTAACGACGGCGCTCCGCTGCTAATCCAACGGAGCGCGGTTTCTTTCATCAGCCTTTCTTGTTGGCCTTGTGGTGCCCGACTGCACAGCCGGCTGCGGCGCCCATCTTACCGTGGCCGGCAATATGGCCAGCAACCCCTCCCACGACCGCCCCCTTCATGCAGCCTTTCGCTTCAGCGGCCGTGCCGGCGAGTAGGCCAAGGGCAAGAATTGAAGCGGCAACGGTGAGGCACTTCATAGCTGATCTCCAAGTTGGCGAAGCGCCCAACGGGAACAGGCGTGAAACAGTTCCGAGCCCCCGTGTGGATCGAGGCTGCCGGCCCCTTTTCAGGGGTTCGTCGGCCGGCGAGATCTGGAGGGGCCTCAGAGCTCGGTCGAACTTCGGTTCACCGGGACCCGCCACGTTTGAGGATCGCGCTGGAATACGCGACCGGTCTATCATCGACGCGAGTCGACCGTAGATCCGCCGCCCCCGAGATCCGAGCCGCACGGCACCCACCGTGATCCGGGTCACGAACTTGATGGAGAGAGGTCCGATGCTTCGAACGGTTCTGGCTCTCTCCCTTCTTCTGCTCTGCGCCGCCGCGTCGGCCGAGCCGCGCTGGCAGGAGTTGCCGCCGACTCCCGCGCCGGTTCCGGGCGAGACGACGGGCTACGCTGCGGTCAACGGCATCCGGCTGTACTACGCCACCATCGGCCGTGGCCCGCCGGTCGTGATGCTGCACGGTGGGCTGTCCAACTCCGACTACTGGGGCCATCAGGTCGAGGCGCTCGCCCCCCACCGAAAGGTCATTCTCGTGGACAGCCGCGGGCACGGCCGCAGCACCCGGGACAATCAGCCGTTCGGCTACGACCTGATGACCGACGATGTGGTCGGCCTGCTCGACGCGTTGCAGATCCCGCGCGCCGACATCGTCGGGTGGAGCGACGGCGCGATCCTCGGCCTCGACATGGCGATGCGCCATCCCGACCGCGTCGGCAAGGTGTTCGCCTTCGGGGCCAACTCCGATCCTTCGGGACTGATCGCGGGTTTGGAGAAGAATCCGACCTTCGCCGCCTTCATAGAGCGGGCCGGTAAGGAGTACGAGAAGCTCTCGCCGACCCCGACAGACTATGCCGCCTTCGTCGACGCGATCGGCAGAATGTCGGGCGCGCAGCCCCGCTGGACCGACGGGGATCTGAAGCGAATCCGCACGCCGGTCGTCGTCGCGGACGGCGACCACGATGAGGGGATCAAGCGCGCGCATACCGAGTACCTCGCGGCCACGATCCCCGGGGCGGGGCTGCTGATCCTGCCGAACACCAGCCACTTCGCCTTTCTCCAAGACCCGGCGTTGTTCAACGCGGCGCTTCTCGCGTTTCTCGACGGACGGTGACACGCGCGGTCGGACATGCCCCGGGGCACGTCTTCTACCTCGAGCCGTCTTGCCGATCGGCATCGGGACAAAAAGGGAGCCGCGCGGGGCGGCTCCTCCAGTCTCCGTCGTACTGGCTCGCGGCTCAGTATTTCCGGATGATCGGCTCGGGCGCCATCGCCACCGGCTCGGGTCCGAAACGGTACGTCAGGCCAGCGTAGATCGACAGCGGCTGCGCCAGGGTCGTGGTCCGCGGGTCGTTGATCGACAGGTTGCCGGCGATCGCGCCGGGCGCCGCGAAGGTGCCGAAAGTGGCATAGCGGTTGTTGGTCAGGTTGGTGATCAGGCCGAAGATCTCCAGGTTCTTGGTGACCTGGTACTTCGTCGTCAGATTCATCACGTAGTAGGCCGGCAGCTTGCGGTTCAGGTTCGACTCGTCGCCGCGGAAGTAGGATGACGAGAACGCCGAGACGTTCAGGCCGAACCGCCAATTCGGCGTGATGTTGTACTCGAATCCCGCCTTGATCTGGTGATCGGGGACGAGCGGGATCTTGTCACCCTTGCGAACCTGGATCGCGCCGTCATCGGAGAGCGGATTGTTCGGCGACGACAGCGTCTGGCTGAACTGGAAGGTGGCGTCGACCAAGGCGTAGTTGGCGTAGATCAGCAGGTCGGGCGTGGCGACGTACTCGGCGCTGACCTCGATGCCCTGCCGCCGGGTCGAGGGCACGTTGATGTAGTAGGCGCGCGCCGCATTGCCCGAGACAGCGACCTGGTAGATGTCGTTGGTCAGATCGGTTCGGAAGACGCCGGCCTTCCACGTCAGGGCACCGCCCTGGAGGAAGGACGGGATGACGCCGCGGAAGCCGACCTCGTACGTTTGCCCGGCGACCTGCTTGAGTGGCGGGTCCGACACCAGCGAGTTCGGCAGCAGGCATGGCCGGGCCGGGTTGGCGCAGGCCAGTTCCAGCGGCGTCGGCGCGCGGTTCGATTCCGAGTAGCTGCCGTAGAGGTTGAAGGTCGGGTCGAACTGGTAGGTGAGGCCCGCCAGCGGATTGACCTTGGTGTATTCATGCGTCCCGGTCACGTCCGGCGAGAAGCCGGTGAGGTCCCGCGCCTGGATGTGCGCGTAGTTGAGACGGAAGCCGGCGGTGAGCGACAGCCGGTCGGTCACGTCCAGCGTGTCGGTGGCGTAAAGCCCTAGATACAGATTCGAGCCCTGGACCGAGCTGGGTGCGATGCCGAGGGCACCGGCGGTCCGGAGCATCGGCGTGCCGAGACCCGGGACGGTGCCGTAATATGGGTTGTTTGGATCGGTGGTGATCGTGAGATTCGGGTTGATCGCACCGAGGGTGCTCGACGACTTGAACGAGAAGTCGGCCGCGTCGACGCTGCCGCCCACGACGAAGGTGTTGGGCAGGCCGAACACCCGGTCGCGATTGGCGGCCTGCAGCGAGCCGCCGTAGCCGGTCGCCTCAGTCTTGGTCCTGTCGATCGTGGCGTAGGGGATGTTGGCCAGGAACGGGATCCGCTGGTGCTGCTGGCCGAGGATCAGGAACTGGTTGCGGAAGGCGTTCTGTGACTGGCCTGCCGCCGGGCTGAACCCGTCATCCTGGTAGCAGAGGAAGCCGCGGAAGCTGGAGCGCGCGCTGCAATTCTCGAAGTTGCCGTCGTTGCCGTCGAGGTAGGTCTGGCTGAAGCGGCGGAAATAGGCGTTGCCGGCCAGATCCCAGGTCGGCGAGATGTCGACCCGGCCGGTCAGCTGGAGCATGCCGACCTCCGTGGTCGTGGTCTGCGGGTTGGTGAAGATCGCCCGCGGGTCGACATGCGTGAAATCGACCGGCGTGGCGGAAGCCGCGCCGTAGAAGCTGCGGGCGGCGAGCCCGATCAGGTGGAACTCCGAATCCTGCGACCGGTAGCCGAGATCGCCGTAGAGCCGGCCGATCGTGCTCGGGCTGTCGTAGCGCCAGCCGCGGTCGTTGAGCCCGTCGCCCGTGAAGTAGAGGCTCCAGTTGTCGGAGACCTTGCCGTACTCGACGTAGCCGGCGGTGCGCGCATCCGAGCCGCCCCAGGCGGAGATCTCGGTCCCCTGCCAGGTGAAGCCGTTCTTCATCTGGATGTTGACCGCGCCGCCCAGCGCGTTGAGGCCGAAGACCGGGTTGCCGGTGACCACGTCGATCCGCTGGATCGCCTGCGGCGGGATCAGGTCGAAGTTGACGATGTCGCCGAAGGCCTCGTTGATTCGGGTGCCGTTCTGGTAGACCGCCAGCCCCTGCGGCACACCCTGCGCCGATGAAGCGGTGAAGCCACGATAGGTGATGTCGACGCGGTTCGCGTTGCCCTGCGAGTCGCTGACATTGACGCCCGGCGTCTGGCGGGCGAGCGAGAAGGCGACGCTGTCGGTGCCGCGATCGATGTCGATCTGGCGCGCCGTGACGGTCTCGACGGTGCTGGGGATCTTGTTGAGCGGCTGCTCGGCGCCGCGCAGGCGGACGGTTCCGGGGACCACCGGCAAGGTCGGCGCGGTCTGGGCGGCCGTGTCGAGGTTCTGAGCGCCGCTGGAATTGCCGCCGCCAGCCCCGACCGGCGAGGTTGAAACGACGCTGATCTCGCCGAGCGTTACTGATTGCTGCGCCTGCGCGATGCCGGGCAGCAGCGCCACGGACGCGATGAGGCTGCCACGAAGGGCCCGCATGCCTTCCCCCAAACCAAATACCCAAGTCCGCGCCGCTTCTTGTCGGCTGCGTTGGCTGCACTCATGCGTGATCGGGGTCCAACTTCAATACGGCGTCGCCGGTTAATCCACGCGGCCGCCAGCTTCGGCGTTCAATTCGGGTCCACCGTGGCGGCAAGAGCACGAAACGGGAGGCCCACCAGCGGTTTACGGGAGGAGATGGCAGAAAATTCGGGAGAAACTGGCAAATAACATTGCCACATTGCGGATACGATGGCGGGCTTATCTCGGCCTCGTCCTCAGTGCCGACCTTGACCTGCCATGTCAGCTCAGCCCCGCTTCCTTCAGATCGCCGCACGTTCCGGCTTGCCGAAGCTCATCACCGGGAAGGGCACCGTTCTGGCAGCAGGGACGAAGCCCACCCGAGTCTCGTATGAGCTGCTCCTGGGGGGATCGCCGAGCCGCGTCATCGCTCATGGCACACTGCACGTCCGGATCTCGGCGCTGGAGCGGATGCGACGCAAGCCGGGCGTGACGCTGCGGCTCGCGAACGGCCACCGCCTCGGGATCGACATCACCGAGATGAAGAGTGTCAAAGCCTCGTTCCAGGTCGTCGACGGGAGGTGATCGGCAGGCCGCGGGCAGCGGGAGCGGCCGCTCGCCGCCGTGGCGCGGTCGAACGCTTGCGAGACGCTCACCGGCGGCACAGCGATGGGGCCGCGCCCGGGCTTCCGCGGAGCGTCCGCCATCCCAGGGCTGTAGGAGGACGGCTCTGATTTTTCGCCGCGCGGCAGGACTTCAGTTGGGGTTGACCGCCGGGGCGAACAGGTAGCCCTGCCCGCGCACCGTCTTGATGATGTGGGGATGGCGGGAATTGGTCTCGATCTTCCGCCGAAGTCGGGTGATCTGTACGTCAATCGTACGATCGCGCGGATCGTGGTCGCGCTCCCGGGTCAGGCGCATCAACTCCTCGCGGCTGAGGGGCGCACCGGCGTGCCGGGAGAGAATGGCGAGAAGTTTGAACTCGCCTGTCGTGAGCAGAACCTCCGATTGGGAGGGCGAGATAAGCCGACGTTCCGACAGGTCGAGACGCCATCCTGCAAAATGGAGGCTGCCGGCCTCTTCGCCGCTCCATTTCCCGTTGCCACCCGGTCTCGGGGTGAAACGGCGCAAGATCCGCAGCAGGCGCACCCGCAACTCGCGCAGACGTTCGCCGCTGCCGCCAGGTAGTCCGGCGACGGCATCGTCGGCGCCCACCTCCAGCCCGGTGACGAGCTCTGCTTGCGCCTCCCACCGGCCAACCAGCACCACCGCCGCCCGGGTGCGGGCCAGGATCTCGGTCAAAATCTCGAGGGCGCGGCGCTCGCCAGGCGCGATGTCGAGGATCACGATCGTTGGCCTCATGCCGGACGCGAACCGCAGCACTTTGCTCTTGCCGCCCAAGCAACGCACGCGCAATCCGCCGCCTGCCAAGTAGGGCGCAACGAACTTTTCCAGGCCAGGCTCGTCACAGGCGATAAGGATCTGGGTTTCGGGATAAGCTTCCGGCGTCATGGGACACCAACTCCGCAGCAGCTCGCACTGCGCTTGCTGCTCATAGTCTTCTCTCACGGCACACCGACAATCGTTTTTGCCCGTTCGGGATCTGCCGTTCGTGTGCTTCCGCGAAAATCTTATCGCGCCGTTTAATTACGGCGATTTCAGGAAAACCAAACATACAGTCCTTTGGATTCATTACCACTATCACGGTCGAATGTCTATAAATTGATTTTAACATATTTGAGATTCGAATATCCGCGATCTAGTGTCATAATGAAACAAAATGTAACAATTTTTTGTCTTGATCGGAGATCCGAATACTGTTTAGTTTTCCGGGCCGATGGCTTAAGTCGGTATATTGGAATTTGGAGGGAACGATGAAACTTCGAACGCTCTCGGACCGCGAGCTCGATGCTGTGTCCGGCGGATCATTCCTGTCTTACAACACCATCAATTTCGGCAGCGGCAATGGCGGTGCCTCGGGCTACGCCGTCGGTGTCAACGCTCTGGGATTCGGCAGCCAGCGCAACGTAGTCCAGTCCGGAAACGCGAACGGCGCCGCCGGAGGTGCCTTCTCCATCGTGAATTCAGGGAAGATCCTCGGCGGCTTCATCTGAGCCGCCGGCGGCCATCGACCTTTCCTTCCATCCGGCCGGTCCGCCGGCTTCCACTAGGAGACACCTTATGGAACCGCGTGCTCTGTGCGATGCCGAGATCGATGCCGTTGCCGGCGGCTCGCTGCCTGCCTTGTTCGGCTCAAATAACACGATCAACTTCCTGAGCGGCAATGGCGGGATCAGCGGTCCAGCCATTTCCATCAACATCCTCGGCGTCAACCAGTACTCCTCGGCGACCTCTGGGAGTGCGAACGGGGCCGCCGGCGGGTCCGGTTCAATCGTCAATTCCGGCAGCCTCGCTGGTCTGTTCCGCCGGATCATCCATTGACATCGCCCTGGGCACCCCATCCGGGGCGCCTTCCCGTTGACCTTGCGGACATCTCCGCCTCATTCAGGGATCAGGTCATGAACGCGACACGCACTCTCGAGCCCCATGAGATCGACGCCGTCGCCGGCGGATCGGGCTTCAACTACAACACCTTCAACATCCTCAGCGGCAACGGCGGCACCAGTGGCGGTGCCCTGGCGCTCAACCTGCTCGGCGGCAGGCAATCGAACTACGTCTCCACCGGGAACGCCAACGGCTCCGCCACGGGCGCCGGTAGCGTCTCCAACTCCGGCACGCTCTTCATGTTGGGCGGCCTGTTGGGCTGAGTCTTCGGCCGCGCATCATGGTCGGGCGCCTGAGGGCGCCCGCCTCCGTTCGAGGCTCCCGAAGGAAGCGAAGCCATGGCTCCACGTCCACTCTCATATCTCGCATATCTCGAACTCGATCTCGTCGCTGGCGGGCTCGATGGCAACATCGTCAACGTCCTCGCCGGCATTGGCAATCCCAGCGGCGTGCTCGTCCCCAACAGTGGGATCGGGCCGATCAGCATCGCGCGCGTGACCGGCATCGCCGCGGGCTATGCCGGGGCGGCGAACACCGTCGCGGCGTCGCTGCCCCAGGCGATCGCACCGCTTGGTCTCCCGTCCGGCCTCGGCCTGCTGCCGCCCACGGCCTGACACGAAGCCCTGTGCGACGATGGCCGACGCTCCCAGCTCCGCACCGCCTCCCGTGGCTTCGGCTGCCTCTTCGTTGTTCCGGACCGAGGCGGTCGAGTTCCAGCTGACGCATCGCCGCTGGGGTGAACTTGCCCTGCTGCAGCCCGTCGCGCTCCAGACCCTGACGATCGCCCTCACGGTCAGCGTGGCGCTGATCCTGACCTTTCTCTGCCTGGCTCAGTATGCCCGCAAGGAATCGGTCCCGGGATACCTGCGCCCGGCGGGCGGTACCGCGAAGATCTATCTGCCCCAGGCCGGCATCATCCGAGCGGTGCACGTGGCAGAGGGCGACCAAGTTGCCGAGAACCAGCCGCTGCTCACCGTCGAGACGGCGCAATTCTCCGGGACGGGCGACGACGTCAATCTCGCTCTGATCCGCACCCTGAAAGAGCAGCGGGCGGTCCTGTCGAAGCAGATCGAAGCCGAGGGGCGCCGCACAGCCTCCGAGCACGAACGCCTCACCGCTCTGATCAAGGGGCTGGAGACCGAGATCGGTCTTTTTAACGATCAGGTGCGGCTTCAGACCGACCGGATCAAGCTGGCCCGGGCGACCCTGGATGCCTCCACGGGTCTCGCCGCCAAGGGCATCCTCGCCGACGTCGAATACAAGCGGCGCCAGCGCGATCTGATGGAGATGGAGCAGATTCAGAGCAGCCTCGAGCAGCAATCCGCAGCACGCCGCGCCCAGCTCACCGAGACACGCTTCACGCTCGAGCAGCTGCCCGTCACCAGGGCCGAGCGGGTGCAGGGATTGCGCAACGATCTCGCCAGCGTGGAGCAGCGCCTGGCCGAGATCGACGGGCGGCGCGCCTACGTCATCCGCGCCCCGGTGTCCGGCCGGGTCTCCATGCTCCAGGCTCTGCCGGGCGAGGCGGCAGACACGCGCCGGCTGCAGGCCACCATCATGCCCGCGCGCGGGGCGCTCCTGGCCGAACTCTACATCCCGACCCGGGCCATCGGTTTCGTCCGCCAGGACCAGCCCGTCCGCCTGCTCTACGAGGCGTTCCCTTACCAGAAGTACGGCACCTTCGGCGGCCACGTCGCCAAACTCTCGCGCACGGTGCTCACCGGAGCGGAGGCCGGCGGCCCGGTCAGCCTGCGCGAGCCGTCATACCGGGCCTTGGTCGCCCTCGATCGCGACACGGTGGATGCCGACGGGGTTCAGGTCTCCCTGCAGCCGGACATGCTGCTGCGGGCCGACATCGTCCTCGACCGGCGCTCGATCATGGCCTGGCTGCTGGAGCCGGTCCTCGGCACCCACCGGGTCCTGGATTTCGCCCCGTTGGGCGCAGCGCTGCAGTCCTGGGTGGCGGAGCCAGCCGCGGCAGGCTGGAACGCCGCTTGGTCGACCGCCAAGCCCTGGATGATCGAGGTTTCACAAGGCGCGGCCGCCACGGCGCGTCGCGTGCTCAAGGGCCTGTCGGCGGCCCCGCAGCCGGAGCCGGCGGAACAACGAAGCGGGGCGCGGGGGCGTGGCTGACCGATACCTGAACCTTGGTTCGTCGCGCCGCCTCCCGCTGATCCGGCAGACCGAGGCGGCCGAATGCGGGCTCGCCTGCCTCGCGATGGTGGCCTCCTATCACGGCCACCGGATCGATCTGAACACGCTGCGGCGCGAGCACCCCGTCTCGATGAAGGGCGTGACCCTGCGGGGCCTGATCCAGGTCGCCGGGCACCTGCACTTGGCCGCGCGGCCGCTGCGCTTCGAGTTGGAGCATCTGCGCCAGTTGCGCCTGCCCGCCATCGTGCACTGGGACATGCACCATTTCGTGGTGCTCAAATCCGTGCGCGGTCGCATCATCGACATCTACGACCCGGCCGAGGGAGAGCGCCGCCTGAACCTGAGGGAGGCCTCGCGCCACCTCACCGGCGTCGCTCTGGAATTGACGCCCGCGGAGGGATTTCGACGCCGGGACGAGCGCAGCCGCCTGCCCCTTCGGGCGTTCTGGGCCGGTACCGAGGGGCTGCCGCGCACGCTGGCGGAGGTCTTCGTCCTCTCGGTCGCGCTGGAACTCCTCGCCCTGGCCGCGCCCTTCTACATGCAGATCACGCTCGACGAGGTCATCGTCCGCGACGACGCCGACCTGCTCCTGGTCCTGGCGCTCGGATTCGGTCTCCTGGCCGCCATCCGGGTCGGGGTCACGGCGCTGCGGGCGCGCGTGATGCTGATCCTGCAGAACGCCTTGCACTTCCAGATCGGGGCACGCCTGTTCCGTCACCTTCTGCGCCTGCCCCTCGCGTGGTTCGAGAAGCGCCATATCGGCGACATCCTCACCCGTTTCGGCTCGGTCGAGCCGGTTCGCAACCTGCTGGCGCAGGATCTCGTCGCCGCCCTCCTGGACGGCATCATGGGGTTCGCCACCCTGGGCATGATCGTAGCCTACAGCCCGCCCCTGGCCGCCATCGTGCTGACCACCTTCGTCATCTGTGCGGGCCTGCGCGTCGCCCTGTTCGCCCGGTTCCGGGTCCTGAACGAGGCCGCGATCCAGGCCAAGGCGCAGGAATCCTCGATCTTCATCGAGACGGTGCGGGCGGTGCAGAGCCTGAAGCTGCACAACCGGGAGGAGGAGCGCGAGGGGCAGTGGCTCAACCGCTTCGCCGAGAGCGTCAACGCGAACCTGCGCGTCGGGCGCATGCAGATCGGCTTCCACGCCATCAACGACGGGCTCTACGGCCTGTCGAACATCATCCTCGTCTACGTCGCCGCCCGGCTCGCGCTGGCCAACGTCCTGACGGTGGGCATGGTCTTCGCCTTCATGAGCTACAAGCAGCAATTCGAGGAGAAGGCGCTGCAGCTGGTCGACAAGGCCCTCGACCTGAGCGTGCTCGCCCTGCACCGGGAGCGGCTGGCCGATATCGCTCTGGCCCAGGTTGAGCGCGGCATCGACCGACCGCCGTCCTATCCCCGGGCCATCGAGGGCGGTCTCGTCTTGCGCGACATCTGCTTCCGCTACTCCGAGACCGAGCCTTTCGTCCTGGAGAACATCAACCTGACGGTGCCGGCGGGGCAGTTCCTGACCATCATGGGACCGTCCGGCGGCGGCAAGACCACCCTGATGAAGATCATGCTCGGGCTTCTGGAGCCGACGAGCGGCGAGGTGCTCATCGACGGCATACCGCTCGCGACGCTCGGGGCGCGCACGTACCGGGAGTATGTCGCCGCGGTGATGCAGGACGACCAACTGCTCTCGGGTACGATCGCCGACAACATCTGCTTCTTCGACCCAGCCTCAGACCAGGGCCGGATGATGGAATGCGCCGTTCTCGCGGGCATTCACGACGAGATCATGAGCATGCCGATGAACTACGGCAGCCTGATCGGCGATATGGGTTCGTCCCTGTCGGGCGGGCAGAAGCAGCGGGTTCTGCTCGCGCGCGCGCTCTACCGGCAGCCTCGCATCCTGTTCCTGGACGAAGGCACCGCCCATCTCGACACCGAATGTGAGCGCTTCATCAATGAGAGCCTGCGCCGCCTGCCGATGACCCGCATCAGCATCGCCCATCGTCCCGAAATTACGAGCGGTGCCGACGCGGTCCTGCGGATCGAGCGGGCTCGCATTCTGACACACGCGACTTAAACGCTCTGAACAGTCAGGGGGCCCGGCCCTGGTCCGCGAACCTCGCGCGCGAACTGGGCCGGTGACCGTCCGACATGGCGCGTGAAGGCGGTACTGAAGGTACTCGCCGAGCTATAGCCGACGCGCTCGGCCACGCTTGCGATGCCGCAGGTCTCCCGGCGAAGCAGGTCCTTCGCCAGCGCCATCCGCCACGAGAACAGGTACACCATCGGGGCCACGCCGACGATCCGCTGGAAACGGTCGAAGAAGGCCGAGCGGGAGAGGGCCGCCGCCTCGGCGAGGCGCCGCACCGTCCAGCCCTGCTCCGGGTGCGCGTGGATCCGCCGAAGCGCGGTCGCGATCCGGTCATCGGCAAGCCCGCGCAGGAGGCCGGGCGATGCGGCCGTGCCGGCCGTCGACCGCAGCGCCTCGATGAACAGCACCTCCAGCAGACGCGCGAGGATGACATCCCGTCCGGGCCGTCCGGCACGCGCCTCGTCCCCGACGAGGTCCACCAAGGTGGCGAGCCGCCGGTCGCCGCGGACATGGACGATGCGCGGAAGCAACGCCACCAGCAGCGCCGCATCCGACGCCCCGAGGACGCAGTAGCCGATCACCGCACGATAATCGGGTCGTCCGGCCGGCTCGCCGAGCCTGACCTCGCCGCCGGGCAGCACGGCGTAGGCGGTTTCGGCACCCTCCGCCGGCTCTGACAGGCTCGACATCGCGAAGTCACGGGCCGCCGGGATGAGGACGAAGTCCCCGGCTTCGAGCACGCGCGGCTCGTGCCCCTCGGCCGTGAGGCGGCACGAGCCTTCCAGGATCGCGCAGTAGAAGGGGCGGCCGGTCTCGGACCGGCTGACGCCCCAGCGGCCCGCGGCACTGACGACTTTGGAGAACGGTGCCCGCGGCTGGATGAGGGCCACCACCTGGGCAAGCGGGTCGGGCAAAACCGGATTCCTGCAAACGAATGGCGGACTTTCGCGCGTATTGCGTCCTGCATCTGGGGCGTAGGCTCAGCCATCGTCAAATCGCCCCGGGAGAGAACAATGCACGATCGACCCGTCGCTCTGGTCACCGGGGCCAATCAGGGGATCGGGCTGCAGGTCGCGAAGGACTTGGCGGCACACGGCTTCACTGTGCTCGTCGGTTCGCGCGACCTCGCGCGTGGCCAAGATGCCGCCCGGAATGTCGAGGGCGACGCGCGCGCGATCCAGATCGACGTCACGGATCACGCCTCGATCGCCGCCGCGGCGGACCGCGTCCGAACCGAACTCGGCCGGCTCGACGTCCTGGTACAGAACGCGGCGATCTCGAACACGCGTCTTCGGCCCGGTCAGTCCATCGCCGCGTACGCGATGACGACCCGGCCCAGCACCGTGAGCCTGGATGAGATGCGGGCTGTCTGGGAGACCAACGTCTTCGGCGTGCTGGCGGTCTATCAGGCAATGCTGCCGCTGCTGCAGGCGACGCCCGGGGCGCGCATCGTCAACGTGTCGAGCGGGGCCGGGTCGCTGACGGCCAACTCCGATCAGGCCTCATCCCATCGCCCCATCTTCGGCCCCGTCTATCCGGCCTCCAAGACGGCGCTCAACGCGCTCACCGTGGCGATGGCCATCGAGCTGGAAGCGGAGGGGATCCCGGTCAACGCGGTCTCGCCGGGCTTCACCAAGACCGGCCTCAACGGGTTCTCGGGAACCGACACCGTCGAGGAAGGGGCCAGAGAGATCGTGCGGGTCGCGCTGCTCGGCCGAGACGGGCCGACTGGCCGGTTCACGCGATGGGAAGGCGCGTCGATACCCTGGTGATCGGCGAGGCTGACCTCCGGGGCGACGGCGCCGCCGACATGCCGCGCTGCGTCCGTCCGGAGATGGCGTCGAGCCGGGAATCCGTCGAGCTCAGCACTCAGGCGCAGAGAACGACGTCGCGGCCCGGTCTTGCAGGTCGTTGAGGCGCCATCCGCCCGCGCGTCCGAGCGTACGGATGGCGCATATGCGCGGCGTACACCGTCCGCGGGCTCGTCATCGACGCGACGCGCTTCAGGCGATGGTTTTCAGGAACGGCGATCCGGACATCGCGCGGGGCGTCCCGGTCACAGCCGCTCCACGGGCCCACCCGCCTTCTGCAGTGCGGGGAACCCCCCGGCGACATGGGCGACGGACGTGAGCCCCATATCCCTGAGCGTCTTGGCGGCCAGGGCCGAGCGGTTGCCGGAGGCGCAGTAGAGGACCAACCTCTTGTCGCCCGCGAGTTCGGCCTTGTGGGTCGGGCTCGCCGGGTCTGCCTGAAACTCCAGGACGCCGCGCGGCACGTGCACCGCGCCGGCGATCTTGCCGGTTTTGCTCAGCTCCTCGCCCTCGCGCACATCCACCAACACCGTGTCGGGCTGCCCGAGACGCGCCAGCGCCGCCTCGGCCGACAGGGTCTCCACCGCGCGGCTCGCCTCAGCCACCAGGTCCTTCGCGCTCTTCGTCATGGGTACCTCCGTCACTCGCCCCAAGCCGCGCCGTCGAGCGCGTCCAGCGGGATCTTCAGGTAGCGCTTTCCGTTCGCCTCGGGTTCGGGCAGGCGGCCGCCCCTGATGTTGACCTGCAGCGAAGGCAGGATGAGCCTCGGCATCGGCAGCTCACGGTCGCGCGCCTCGCGCATCCGCACGAACGCCTCCTCGGTCCCGGTCTCCGTCAGGTGCTTGTTCTCGGCGCGCTGCCGCGCGACGGTGCTCTCCCACGCCGCCGCGCGCCCGCCCGGGCGATAGTCGTGTCCGGTGAACAGCCGCGTCTCGTCCGGCAGGGCCAAGATGCGCTGGATGCTGCGCCAGAGCACGTGCGCGTCGCCGCCTGGGAAGTCCGCCCGCGCCGTGCCGCTGTCGGGCATGAACACGGTATCGTGGATGAAGGCGGCATCCCCCACCCGGTAGGCGATGGAGGCCAGGGTGTGGCCCGGCGTGAACATCACCGCGCCGTCGAGGTTGCCGATCCGGAAGCGCTCGCCGTCGGCGAACAGGTGCGACCACTGCGAGCCGTCCGTCCGGAACGTGTCGGGCAGGTTGTAGAGCCCCTTCCAGAGACGCTGCACCGCGACGACCTTCTCGCCGATGGCGGTCGGGACGCCGGTCCGGTCGTGCAGGTAGCCTGCCGCCGAGAAGTGGTCCGCGTGCGGATGCGTGTCGAGGATCCACTCCAGCGCGTAGCCCTCACGCTCGATATGGGAGAGCAGCGCGTCGGCTGAGCGAGTCGCGGTCGCGCCGGATTTCGGGTCGAAGTCGAGCACCGGGTCGATGATGGCGCAGCGCTTCGTCTCGGGGTCCGCGACGACGTACTGGATGCTGCCGGTCGGCGCGTCGTGGAAGCCCGTCACGATGGGCTGTCCGCGTAAGGGCGCGCTGGTCTGGTCCGACATGAATCTCCTCCGTCCGGGTTCAGGTCGTCGCGCCGAGGAGCGGTGGGATCCCGCGGACTACGACATAGAGGCCGACCAGGATGACGAGGCCGGCGAAGGTGATGGTCAGGGCACGCCTGTGCTCGGCGAGGCGTTTGCCGAGGCGCGCGCCCGCGAGGCCGCCGAGCACGCCGCCGAGGATGAACAGGCCGGCCAGCGGCCAGTCGATCAGGCCCGAGGCGGCGTAGCTGGCCGCGGTGGCGGCTCCGAAGGCGCTGACCGCAACCAGCGAGGTGCCGATGGCCATCGGCAGCGGCATGCCCGTCGCGAGCATCAGGCCCGGCACGATCAGGAATCCTCCGCCGATGCCGAAGAAGCCGGAGAACAGGCCCACGGCGAACCCGATGCCGAGCAGCCAGGGCAGGAGCACCGGGGCGCTCCGCTTGGTCAGGCGCACATCCGGATCGCCCGCGCCGCGCCGCTGGCGCAGCATCATGCCGCCGACGGCGAGCATGACGACCCCGAACAGGGCGAGCAGGCTCCGTCCGTCGATCGCTTTGGCCGCGGCGGCGCCGGCGAGCGCGCCGAGGACACCGGCGAGCGAGAACACCGCCGCGCACCGCCCCTTCACCAGGCCGGCGCGCCAGTGCGGGACGAGGTTGCCGGCCGCGCTGGCCGAGACCGCGAGGGCGCTGGTGCCGATCGCCACGTGCGGCGAGCTCACCCCGACCACGTAGGTCAGGAGCGGGACTGCCAGGATCGAGCCCCCGCCACCGACGAGGCCGAGGATCACGCCGACGACAGCGCCCGAGCCCGTCGCGAGACCGGATGTCAACAAGCCTGGCATCACGCGTCGGCCTGCTGCTGCAGGGTGGCGTTCGGGGCGGCCGCGGCGGCGGGGACGAGGCGGAACAGCAGCATCCCGGCGACCATCGCGGCCACGAACGTGACGGCGTGGGCCGGCACAACCGTGAGAAGGGTCAGCGCCGGCCCGGGGCAGAGGCCGGCCAGGCCCCAGCCGACGCCGAAGATCGCCGCCCCCGCGAGCAGGCGCGGATCGAGGTCGCGCCGGGCCGGGACGTCCAGCCGGGGCGCCAGGACCGGCCGGCCCCGACGCTTCACGACGCTGTAGCCGAGGGCGGAGACCGCGACGGCTCCAGCCATGACCAGGGCGAGGCTCGGATCCCAGCGACCGGTCACGTCGAGGAAGGCGAGGACCTTGGCGGGGTTGGCCATGCCGGAGACGACGAGGCCGAGCCCGAACAGCAGGCCGACGGCGAAGGCCGAGGTGATCTGGCGCATGGCTCAGGCTCCAACGAGGTGGCGGGTGACGAAGACCGTGGCGATCGCTACGGCCATGAACATGCCGGTCGCCGCGAGGGAGCGGGGCGAGCCGCGGCCGATGCCGCAGACACCGTGACCGCTGGTGCAGCCGGCCCCGAGGCGCGCGCCGAACCCGACCAGCAGGCCGGCGAGCACCAGGAGCGGGAACGAGGCGTCGAGCGTCACCGGCGGCAGGCCTCCACCCAGGCCGGCATAGACCCACGGCGCCAGGACCAGGCCGGCGAGAAAGGCGAAGCGCCACGCGTTGTCGCGCGCGGGCGGCGCGAGCAGCCCGGCGAGGATGCCGCTGATGCCGGCGATGCGTCCGTTCAGGATCAGGAACAGGGCCGCCGACGTGCCGATCATGAGGCCGCCGATCGTGGCGCTGAGGGGCGTGAATGCGTCCATGGTGATCCCTCTCAAGCTCCGGCACGCGCAAGCCCGCGGGCACCGCATGATCCCCAGGACCGGGCCGAAGCTGTCACGGACCGGGCGCCCACCGCACGCGACCGAGAAAGAATTAGGCGATGCTTAATTAGAGGTATCTAATTTAATGTCAAGAGCGAGGGCGCCGATCGTGCCCAATCGGACGCAGCAGAGCCCGGTTCACGCAGGCACGCGCGGTAACGGGCGGAGCGTTGCGGCCCCCGATGCGCGTGCCCGATGGCATGCCGAGCAGCCGCAGGCCATCGGTCACCGCTTGCGCGAATGCGACGCGGCGTGGGACATCGGGCGGGGGCCGGAGGCCAAGGCCGCGACGCCGCCGCTCACCGAAACAATGCTCGCGCTGACCATCGACCGGGGCTGGCTGGCCCTGCCCTGCCGGTCCTTCGGTAGCTCGGCTTCTGAACGGCGCGTGGAATCGACACCGAGCGCACCGCCCTGAAACGGCCCCGCGGCGGATTCGGCCCCATCGACCCGGGCTCTGGCTACCATGACAGCCGGGCCGGGCGGCTCCCCTGGCCTGCATACGCGCGAATTCGGCGCCGCTGCTCAGCACCACGTCGTCCGCGCTGACGCCATCGATTATCTTGCCGTCGATCTTCCAGCCCCGCAACGCGCTGGCGCAGACCAGGAAGCTGACACCCGCTAATCTGAGGGCATCGATGCGCCCGGCAAGATCCGTTGCGGTCTCGGCCATCGGAGCAGCGCGACCCTGTCACCGAGGCTCAGGACGCGACTGTCGACCTGCTCCTCGGCCACGGCCTCGACGGGTTTGCGCGGTTGCCTAGCCGGCTAGGGCGGCGCACGCTTCGAGGTCGCGAGCAGGACCGCGCGCATTCGCCTCCTAACGACCGTCGTCGTCGGGCTCTCCGTCGTCGGTCTGTGGCTCCGGAGCCTTCGGGTGGCCGGCGGACAGGCTGTCGAGCCGCGCGTGATCGAATCCGTCCTCCGGCTCGGGTCCGGCGGACGTGCCGCCGCCGACGCTGCCCGTCGTCTCCGGCCCGTCCCGGCGCGCGGCGTCGGGGGTGCCCCGCGACCCGAGCACCACGACTTTCGTGCCGATGGGCACGCGCCGATGCAGGTCGATGACGTCCTGGTTCAGCATGCGGATGCACCCGGAGGAGACCGCCTCGCCGATGCTCCATGGCTCCGTGGTGCCGTGAATGCGGTAGAGCGTGTCCTTGCCGTCCTTGAACAGGTAGAGCGCCCGGGCTCCGAGGGGGTTCCTATCCCCGCCCGGCATGCCGCCGGCCCAGCGCCGATTCCGTTCCGGGTCCCGGCGGATCATGTCGGGCGTCGGCGTCCAGCGCGGCCAGGCGGCCTTGCGGGCGATTGTCGCCTCGCCGGTGAATTCGAAACCCGCCTTGCCGACGCCGACCCCGTAGCGCATCGCCTTGCCGCCCTCCAGGACGAGGTAGAGGAACCGCCTGTAGGGATCGACCACGAGAGTGCCGGGCGGCTCCTTCGTGGGGAAGTCGACCACCTGACGGACGTTGCGGGCCTTGAGGTCGCGCGGATCGATCGCCTCGACTGGGAACGGCTCGTCCGTGATCGTCGCGTACCGGCGCACGGCATCCGGCGCGATGCGTGGCTCGGCCCCGGCGATACGGGCTGGCGCCCCCATCGAGGCCGTGCAGGCGCCGAGCGCCGCGGCGAGCGCGATCAATGCCGGGAGACGCAAGGGCCGCCGCATCACGAGCGGCCCCTGGCGCGCGCCTGGGTCACAGCCTGCTTGAATCCGTCATAGTCGAGCGCCGCGGCCACCTTCAGCGGGCCGATCAGGAAGACCGGCGTGCCCTGCAGGCCGAGAGCATCGGCCTGGTCCAGGTTGCGCTGGAGCAGAGCGGCGATCTCAGCGTGATGGGATTTCCGGTCCTCGTCCAGGCGGGCCATGTCGACGCCCGCGGCGGACACGGCTTCCAGCATCCGCTCCTTCGGGATCTTATGGCCCGGAATGGCCATGAGCGCCCGGTGCACCGCGTCGTAGCGGCCCTGGTACTTCGCCGCGAGGGCGAGCTGGGCACCGTAGACGGAGGCATCTCCGAGGATCGGCCAGTCCTTGTGGACGAGGCGGATCCGTCCGTCCGCTTTCACCAGCCGGAGGAGGTCGGGCTCGGACTTCTTGCAGAACGGGCAATTGTAATCGAGGAAGGCGACGATGGTCAGGTCGCCCTTCGCGTTGCCGGAGACAGGCGCCTCGGGGTCGTTGAGGATGGCATTCGCGTCGATGCCTTCGGCGAGGGCTTGGCTCATCCCCGGCGGTGCCAGCAGGGTCGGCGCGAGCGCGGCGGCGGGCAGAAGCGCGAGCAGGGTCCTGCGGTCCATGACGATCTCCGTGGGGTTGTCGAAGGGGGCTGGCTCAGGCGCCGACCAGGGCGAGGCGACGGGTCAGGGCCTCGACCGTGAGCTCGCCCTCGGTGCGACCCTCCCGCACCTCGCCCCCGTCGGGGCGCATCAGGATGAGGGTCGGCGGTCCGACGACTTCGAAGCGCCGCATCAGGGCACGCGTGTCGGCGTCGTCGCGGGTGACATCGGCCCGGATGACCGAGACGGCCTTGAGCCTCTCACGGATTCCGGCATCGGCCAGGACCGTCCGCTCATTCGTCCTGCAGACGGTGCACCAGTCGGCGGCGAACTCCACGAGCACCGGCTTCCCCTCGGCGCGTGCGGCCTGGAGGGCGGTCTCGAACGCGGGCACGGAGGACACCGTGCGGGCCGCGATGGCCCGGTCCACCTGCGGCGAGCCGAAGCCGGCAAACGGCCGCAGGGGGTCGGTCCCGCCAGCCGCGGCGCCGACGATCAGGGCGCAGCCGTAAGCGACGGCCGCGATCCCCGCCGTTCTGCCGATACGCGCCGGGATGCCGCCCGCCGCCATCGCGGCGACCGACAGCCCGAAGCCGATGGCGAGCGCCCCCCAGGGCAGGAGCGACAGTCCGTCCGGCAGCAGACGGGTGATCAGCGAGATCGCCAGCGCCAGGAAGACGAAGCCGAACGCGTGCTTGGCCCGCACCAGCCACGGGCCGGATCGCGGCAGGATACCGGCGCCGAACGTGCCGACCAGCACGAGCGGTGCGCCCATCCCGAGGCCGAGCGCGAACAGGGCCAGCGCGCCGCGCAGGACGTCGCCGGTCTGGGCAACGTACAGGAGCGCGGCGGCAAGCGGCGGCGTCACGCAGGGCCCGACGATCAGGGCCGAGCTGAAGCCGAGGAACGTGGCGCCCAGGATCGATCCTCCCCCCGCCGGCCGCGCGCTTCCGGCCCGGTTGCGCAACCAGCGCGGCGCCTGGATGTCGAACAGGCCGAACATCGAGAGTGCGAGCGCGGCGAAGGCGGCGGCCATCAGCCCGAGGGCAAGCGGCGTCTGCAGGGCGACCTGCAGGTTGCGCCCGAGCCAAGCCGCGGCGAGACCCAGGCTGGCATAGGCCGCGGCCATCGCGAGGACGTAGCTGCCGGAAAGGACGAAGCCGCGTTCGGACGTCAGGTCCTGGCCGGCACGGACCAGCATGCCTGAGAGGATCGGCAGCATCGGCAGGACGCAGGGGGTGAAGGCCAGGAGGATGCCGAGCCCGAACATGCCCATGAGGATCCCGGACAAGTTGCCGGTCAGCAGGGATGCGGGGCTTTCGTAAAGCACGCTCGAACGCGATCCTTCCGGATTACGCTCACCGGCAGCGTCCGAGAGAGGACCGGTCGGGAACGGTTCGTCCTGGGAGGCGACAGCCGTGTCTTCCAGTGCCGACACGGCGATCAGGCGTGTGGCCGGCGGGTAGCAAATGCCCTTCTCGGCGCAGCCCTGGAAGGTGACCCGCACCTCGCGCACGCCCGCGAGCGCCGTGCCCGGTACGATGGCTTCCGCCGAGCCGTGGTAGACCTCCGTGGGCCCGAAATTCGGATCGTCCTTGGTCTCGCCTGGCGCGGTGCTGAGGGGAAGCGGAAGGTCGGCCCTGGCTTCTGCCCCGATCTTGTCGCGGTAGAGGTAGGTCCCGGCCGGGATGGTCCAGCGCAGGCGGAGCGAGAGGTCGGCGTCGCGGGTGGCGGTGAGGGTGAACGGCGTCCGCCGGGCGGACCCTTCCTGGCACTGCCCCGGCGACCAGAGCGCCGCGCCCGCCCAGACGAGGATGGCAAGGACGATGTGGACGAGAAGGTTCGGCATGAACGGGCGGGGTCCGGGATCGGATTGGTCCGCCGCGGGTCGGAAGCGCAGCTTAAGCCAGGCTTAAGCCAAGCTCGGCGGATGCCGGACAGCTGGGGAGAGGCGCATGCGCATCCTTGTCGTCGAGGACGATCACATCATCTCGGACGGTCTCCGGGCCGGCCTCGCCATGAGTGGCGCGACGGTCGACTGCGTCGCCACCTGCGCCGACGCCGATGCCGCCCTCGCGGCGAGCCGGTTCGGTGCCGTTGTCCTGGACCTGATGCTGCCGGACGGTTCCGGCCTGGACGTGCTGCGCAGCCTGCGCAGCCGCGGTGACCGAACACCCGTCCTGCTGTTGACGGCCCGCGACGCCGTGGCAGACCGGATCGCGGGGCTCGATGGCGGAGCCGACGACTACCTCAGCAAGCCCTTCGATCTCGACGAGCTCTCCGCGCGGATCCGCGCCGTCGTGCGGCGGGCCGCGGGACGCGCGGCGGCGAGCCTGGAGCACGGCGGCATCCGGCTCGACCCCGGCACCCTGACCGTCACGGTCGACGGGGCGACGGTCACCGTCTCCCGGCGCGAGTTCATGGTGCTGGCGGCCCTCATGGAACGGCCGAGCGTGCTGCGCTCGAAGTCCGAGCTGGAGGACCGGCTCTACGGCTGGCAGGAGGAGATCGAGAGCAACGCGGTCGAGGTCCACATCCACAACCTGCGCGCCAAGATCGGCAAGCACGCCATCGAGACGGTTCGCGGCCTCGGCTATCGCATGAGGGCCGTCGCATGAAGTCGCTGCGCGTCAGGCTCTTCGCCATCCTCCTGCTCGCGACCGGCCTGATCTGGCTGAGCGCCATGGCGTGGATCTATCTGGGCTCCCGGCGCGAGGTGGAACGGGTCCTCGACAACCGCCTCCAGGAAGCCGCGCGCATGGTCAGCTCGCTCGTCGGTGCGGTCGGCGGCACGGATCCGGACGGGACACCGCGCACCATCCAGGCGCCGATGTCCTACGAGCGGCAGCTCTCCTGCCAGATCTGGTCCATCGACGGTCGGATGGTGGCACGGTCGAGCGGCGCCCCGGAGCGGCGCCTGAGCGATGCGCCGGCCGGCTTCTCGGAGCGCGAGGTGGATGGCGAGACCTGGCGGGTCTTCACCGTCGAGGAACCCGAGAAGGGGGTCCGCGTCATGGTCGGAGACCGCCTCGGCTTGCGTGAGCGCCTCGTCACGGACCTCATCATGGGCCTGCTCGCGCCGGCCCTCCTCATCATCCCGCTGCTCGGCTTGCTGATCTGGGTGAGCCTGGGGCGTGGCCTCCGCCCCTTGCGGCTGATGGCCCGAAACCTGGCGGCACGGGACGCCGACGACATGAGCCCCATCGACGCCGCACGGGCGCCGGCCGAGGTGCGCCCGCTGGCGGCCGCCCTCAACGGGTTGTTCCTCAAGGTCGAAGCGGCCCGTCGTCACGAGCGGGACGTGACAGCCTTCGCGGCGCACGAGCTGCGTACGCCGCTGACCGGCCTCAAGACCCAGGCCCAGGTGGCGCTGGCGGCCAAGGACCCGGACGTCACGCGGGCCGCGCTCCGCCAGATCATGGCAGCGGTGGACCGGAGCACGCACCTCGTGCGCCAGCTCCTCGACGCCGCCCGGCTCGACGCCGCCACGGAAGCCCGGCCGCTGACGGATGTCGAGCTGGGCGCGTTGGTCGCCGAGACCGTGAGGACCATGCGGACGCCGCCCGGCATCCGGACCGTCATCGATCCCGAGCTGCGGGGCTTCACGATGCGCGCCGACCCGGAGAGCCTGCGCCTGGCTGTCCGAAACCTGCACGAGAATGCCGTGCAGCACATGGAGACCGGGACGATCGAGTGGGGACGGCGGCCGGCGGGTGGAGGCGTCTTCGTGCGTGACGAGGGTCCCGGCATCCCGGACGAGGAACTGCCGCACGTGACGAAGCGCTTCTTCCGGGGACGCCACAAGAGTGCGACGGGGAGCGGTCTCGGGCTGGCCATCGTGGAGATGGCGTCCCGCCGGAGCGGGCTGAGCCTGCATCTTCGCAATCGCTCTGACCGGCCGGGGCTCGAAGCGGAGATCCTTCGCGGCTGAGCGCACTCAGCCGAGGTCCGGACAGAAGATGTCCTTCAACGTCGCGAGCACGCGCGCGGCCCGGGGATCCTCCAGCCGGTAGTACAGCGTCTGGCTCTCGCGCCGGAACGCCACGAGCCCGTCTTCGCGAAGCTTGGCGAGATGCTGCGACAGGGCCGACTGGCTGAGTTCAACCGCCTCGGCGAGACTCGTCACGTCCATCTCGCCGCGCGCGATCAGCAGGCAGAGGATGAGCAGGCGCTTCTCGTTGGCGAGGAGGCGCAGCAGTCGCGCGGCGTCGGCGGCCTTGTCCTGGAGGCGCAGCAGATCGGCGGGTGTCGCGGCATCCATGCGGGCACGGTCCGGTCCATCAGAAGGGCTTCATTTTAGCACTCCCTAACATAGAGGTTGAACGACGGACTTTCATCCCTAGCCGCTCGACGGAGGCGCCCGGGAAGCCGTCGTCAGGCCGGGTTCAGGCTCCGGGCGGCCTGACCGACCGTTCGCCAACGGGCATCCGACCCGCCGCGCCCGCCAGGAACCCGCGCCTCAGCCGCGTCAGGCTCGCCCTGACACGGTTGCGGGCTTCTCTGACTGCTGTCCCGCGCCGCGCACCCCAGATCACGCCGCAAGCGGGATGGGCTGCCGTGTGGATCAGACCTCTCCTCAGGCCCGAGGGGCCAGCGGGGGGCTGACATCAGAGATCTCCGCCGGTCCTCACCGTCCCGTACGGCACGCCGCCACGTCGAGCCTGCACGCAGTCTCCCGGTCGGCTTGTCGGCCAGTCGCGGCCGCCGCGCAGCCCATCGGCGCGCCGCGCGCCGTCCATCCACGGCAACCATGGAGCCGAGTCGATGAAACACCTCGCAGTCGCCCTCGCGGCGGCCTCCAGCCTCGTCCTGTTCTCGCCGGCCGGCGAGGCCCGGCCTTTCGGGAGAGGGCACGGTTTCGCCGGGCATCACGCCGGGTTCCACGGCTTCAGGGGTGCCCGCCAGCGCGTCCGTGGCACCAGGGCCGTGAGCGTCCGGCACCATCACAGCGGCGTCCATGGGTATCGCCGCCTCGGCTTTCGTTCGGCACGCTACGGACGATCCTACGGTCACTACGGCTACCGCCGCGGCTATCGCGGGATCGGCCTCGCTGCCGGTTTGGGCCTCGGCTTGGCCGCGACGGCGGCCCGGCCGGCCTACTACGGGGCGTCCTACGGTTATGGGTACGGCTACCGCTATGCTCCGGCCGGCTACGGCCTGCACCGGCCGTACTACGGCTGCGGCTACTGACGGCGAGGCGAGCGGGAGCCCCGGTCGGAGGCGCGGCCTGGGCTCCCGCATATCGGAACGGTCCGAACCACTCTGGGGGAGAACGCCCTGCCCTGACGGGCACGCGCGTGTGCCGGAGCAACAGTCAAGCTCTGGCACAGTGTCGAAGTGTCGGGTTGAGCCCGACAGGCGTCAGTGAAACCCGCTTGCCCGCGCAAATCACTTGCCCAGAGATAAGACTTGAGCGCTACTCAGCATGGCCGCACAGAAAATTCAAGCTGACTGAAAGCTTAGCGCCCATGCTCATGGACATCATCAAGCTCGGTGCCCGCGCCAGGGCCGTCGGACGTCCGCGGGATGCTTGCCCCTACCCCGGTGACTCCCGCGAGCGCCGGGCCTGGTTCGAAGGATACGATGGCTCCTCCTGGGAGATGGCGTCCCGGATGCCTCATCCGGCTCGCCTGCTGCCGGACATAGCGGCGTCCAAGACGGGCGACTGCGCGGCGACTCAATCCGCGTCGGCGGCGTCTGCCTGAGGCCGGCGCGGATCCGGGGTGAGCGACCTCGCGCAGCTGCGGAGAACCTTCGGTCGGCCGAGTCCGAACGTTCCCGGGCGTCGCGACGCCGCGATCCGGCCGCCGGTCAGCCACGCCGCCCGGCTCCGGGCGGCGCTGCGGGAGGTCGGCACGGCGCGACGGGGCTTCGCAATGGCCTCGAGAACTGATCTCTGGGGGCCTGCGCGTGGGGTTCCCGCCCAGTGGCGGCGCAGCTGGCGCACAGCGCGCCGCCAGCGCGCGAACTCGCCGGCCGCGGCGCCTCGCGAAGCGCCTGCCGGGGCACGGCCGCGGCCGTCGGGCTCGTCCGATGCCACAAGCCGGTCGTCCCGTCCTGGGAGGCACAGGCGGACGCGCCGCGCTCGAAGGGGATAGACGGCCGGCCCGCAGCGACTTATCGGGGACGGGTCGGCAAGCATGATGCCCCGCCACACGATCGCGCTCTGTCACCCGCGGTTCCGAGGGGGGACAGACATGGAGATCACACGACATTCGGGGCCGCGACGCATCCCTCCGTCGCTCTCAGGCTCGTACGAGCGGCGCACATGTCCGAACGGCGTTCAGGGGACCGCGATCAGAGCCCCGGGGACCAACTGAAACGCGGCAGCCGTCGCACCTTCACGGCGCTGGCCTTCGCGGCCGCCATCCCGGTCCTGCTGCTCAGCGGCTGGGTCGCCACACTGATGGCGCAGCAGCAGCGCGACCTCAACCGAAACGCCGCCGTGGCCAGCGCGAGCCGTGTCGCCGGGCGCGTCGCATCCAATATCGCCTCCCAGATCGCCGTCCTGGGCGCTGAAGCCGCCTCGGCGAGCCTCGACCGGCCGGATCTCGCCGCGTTCTACTCCGAGGCCGAGCGGCTCCGGCAGGCGCATCCCCTGTGGGAGACCGTCGAACTGTCCGATCCCGACGGCGTGCAGGTGGTCAATCTGCTTCGGTCCCTCGACAAGGAACTTGGCCCGACCGCCGACCGCAAGAGTTTCGACACGGTCGTACGGACCTTGCGTCCCGTGGTGGGGGGCATCGGGCCGGTCGGATCGATCTCCGGCAAGCGCCTCGTCGCCCTGCGGGTGCCGGTCATCCGGGACGGGACACTCCGCTACGTCCTCTCGGTCGGGCTCGCCACCAACGCGGTGAGCTCGATCCTGCGGGACGCCGGTGCGCCGGACGGTTGGGTGGGGACCATCGTCGACGAGGACGGGAACACGATCGCCCGCACCCGTGCCGAGGCGGAGGAACTCGGCCACCCGGCCAATGCCGCCCTGCTGGCGGCCATCCGGCGCGCTCCGGAAGGCTTCTACACCGGATCGACGCTGGAGGGGTCGGACGTCGAGGTCGTTTACCGCACGCTCAAGGACACGGGCGGCTGGTCGGTTCATTTCGGAATGCCGGTCGCCACGCTGAACGCGCCGGTCTCGCGCTCCTACTTTGTGCTGGCCGGAGGAAGTCTGCTCAGCATCGGCCTGGCCCTGGCGCTGGTCGGCCTTGTGGGCCGCGACATGGCGCAGCGCCGGGCGGGCGAGCAGGCGCAGTTCGATCTGGCGCTCCGGTCGAGTGAGGAGCAGGGCGCCGTCGCTGCCGAGGCTGCGGAACTCGGCACCCTGCGATGGGACGTCGCCCGCGACACGGTGACGGGCTCCGCCCGTGCGGCCCAACTCCTCGGTTGGAGCACGGCGACGCCGGACCGTAAGGAGAGCGAGACGAATGCCCGGGAGGTTGAGAGGGCGGTCCACGCCGAGGACCGGGAGCGGCTGACCGACGCCCTGCAGCAGAGCCTCGCCGACGGCACGCCCCTCGATCTCGAGTTCCGCGTCGTCGATCCGATGCATGGACCGCGTTGGATCCGCATGACCGGGCGCGTGCCGCAACTGCATAAGGACGAGCCCGCGAGGCTTCTCTACGGCGTGGTGGCTGACATCGAGCCGCGCAAACGCACCGAGGCCGAACACGCCGACCTGCTCCGCCGGCTCGGCGAGGCGCAGGAGAACGAGCAGCGCCGCATCGCCCGCGAGTTGCACGATCAGGTCGGGCAGACGGTCACCGGCCTGTCCCTCGGCCTGAAAAGCCTGGAGCGGCTGCTCGAGAGCAGAGCGCTGGATGAAGTCGAGCGCCATGTGCAATGGTTGCAGTCGCTCGCGGGTGAGATCGGACGCGACATCCACCGGGCCGCCGTCGATCTGCGCCCGACAGCCCTCGACGACCTCGGCCTGCGTGAGGCGCTCGCCACCTTGCTGCGCCAATGGACTCAGCGTCACGATATCCGATCGGACCTGCAGGTCCTCGGCGAGAGTGTCCGCCTCCCGGCGGCGGTCGAGACCGCGATCTACCGGATCGTGCAGGAGGCGCTCACCAACGTCCTCAAGCACGCGAAGGCCGCGACGGTCAGCGTGTCGGTGGAGCAGCGCCTGGAGGAAGTGCGCGTGATCATCGAGGATGACGGCATCGGTTTCGACGCCGAGGCGGATGCTCTGCCGCCCGCGGGCGGGCCGCCGGCCAAGCCGCGGCTGGGTCTCTCCGGCATCCGCGAGCGCCTGTCCCTGCTGCGGGGCAGCCTGACGCTCGAGACGGCGCCCGGGTCGGGGACCACGCTGTTCGTCCGGATACCCTTCCCGGAGCAACTCGTGTGATGTCGAGAAAGAACCCTATGGGAGATCGCATCCGCGTCGTTCTCGCCGACGATCATCCGATCGTCCTCGCGGGAATTCGTGCGCTCCTCAACGCCGATCCGGAGATCGAGCTGGTCGGCGAGGCGACCAGCGGGAGCGCCGCGCTTCCAATGATCTGTTCGTCCGAACCCGACGTGGCTGTCGTCGATGTGTCGATGCCCGGCCTGAACGGCCTCGAACTGGCCCAGCGGCTCGCCGGCGAATGCCCGGACACCCGGGTTCTCGTGCTCACGGTCCATGAGGACGCGGCCTACGTCCAGCCGCTGCTCAAGGCCGGCGCACGCGGCTACCTCCTGAAGCGCTCGGCGGCGGACGACCTTCTCCGGGCGGTCCGGGCCGTCGCGGCAGGTGGCGTCTATCTCGACCCGTCCATCGCCGGCCATGCCTTCATGGACCCGTCCGCATCGGCCAGGGGAACCGGCTTGGACGAGGTCGGGGAGGCGTTGAGCCCGCGGGAAACAGAGGTGCTGCGCCTCATCGCGCAGGGCTTCAGCAACAAGGAGATCGCGCGCTGCATCGACGTCAGCGTCAAGTCGATCGAGACCTACAAGGCGCGGGCCGCAGAGAAGCTCGGATTGAGGACGCGGGCGGAGATCATCCGCTACGGAGCCGCGCGTGGCTGGCTCGACGCACTCACCCTTCGGTAGTGCACCCGGACGTCGCCCAGCTCCTGAACCGAGGTTCGGGGCGGGGCGGCTTTCGGCACGAGCGTGGTTGCTGCAGGCCAATCCCGGCGCTCGTGTCGGTGAGGACCGAACCCGGCTCTGGGCCGGGGCTCAGCTTCCGGTGGCGGTCGCGGCAGGCTCGACGCGCCCGCACGGCTGTCTCTTATACACATCTGACGCTGCCGACGAAGAGGATAGT
>CAXDNE010000004.1:0-82040 GCA_963990595.1 uncultured Methylobacterium sp. | reverse complement strand
GCTGCTGACGCGTGGCGTCGCCGACGCCCGGCCGCTCGACCTTGATCACGTCTGCGCCGAACCAGGCCAGAAGCTGCGTGCAGGTCGGGCCAGATTGAACGTGGGTGAAGTCCAGGATGCGGACGCCTTCAAGGGCCTTGGTCATGATCGGTCTCGGAGCTGGAATCGGTCTGCGGGGGAAGGGGTAAGCGGCTCAGGTCGCCGGATAGGCCGCCAGGGCGCCTGCGGGCCTCCGCGACACGCGGCGCGCGATGCCGGAATCCGTGCCTTCCATCCTCAAGCGGATCATATCTGCACTCCCTCCCAACACGCGGTTTCGTCGTATCGCGACACCGTCATTCGGACCCGTGGTGACGAGTCCGCCGATTTGTATACCACATGCCATTCATCAGAAGCGAGTACCCATGGCGTGCCCCTTATGGGTGGTATGATTGCCGGTTGCTGCGCGACCGTAAGCTGACACGCCCGGCCGCTCAACTCACAGGCCGATGCGCTCTGGGATGGCTGCCTGCGCCCCCTTGGCATTCGCCCGACAGCGGTCCATGATTTCGTCAAAATTGGCCGCCGGCGCGGCGAGCCGAACGATGCAACGCTGAACGAGGGACGCCCATGCTCGCCAGCACAAGCCTGATCAAGTCGTCCTGGATCGCTGTCGATGTCGGCCGCGATCGAGCCGAACGCGTTCTCGTGGTCGAGACTTACATCGCGGTCAGCCCGCTCGAGCCGAACTTCGACGCTGCGCAATACGAGCGCGTTCTCGCGTGCGTGCAGAAAGTGTTGAAGACTCACCCCGAGATCGATCGCGCCTCGATTCTCAGCATGCATCGCGGCTCCGGTTGCACGGCCCTCTTCCGCGAACCCCCGGCGACGGCCAAGCAGCCCGCCGCGGCCTGAGACCCGTCCGGGCCGAAACGTGCGGATCACCTGCTGCGGTCGTCGTGCGGTGCGCGAGGTGGTGTCGCGCCGCGAGCCCGGGTCTCGTGAGATCGGCCGACCGTCTCGAGCGGAACCGCTAACCGGCGTTTGAGGGGCCCTCGTCCTTGCTTCCGCGGGACTCGGGCGGATCCAGCGCAACGCGGGCCGCATGGAACCACCAGAGCGGAATATCGCGATTGGCCTTGCTCAACTCGGAGGCCCAGCCCTCCTTCGGCATCACGTCCGCTCGATCGGCGAACAGGCGCAGCGCGCTCTCGGCACGCTCTCGGCGGGAGCGTTCGCGGATCGCCTCGCGCTCGGCCGCCGCCCGGGCCTCGGTCTGCTCGATCAGGCGGCGGGTCGCGAGATCGTCCGCATCGAACGCGAATTGCTGCCAGAACGCTTCGGCCTCGCGGGCGACGTCGCGCTCGCGCTGGGCCGTCGCGAGCGCTTCCTCGGCGGCGTTACGGGCCGATTCCGCGGTCTCGGCGCGGACCAGCATCCGGTTGTTCGCCTCGAGAAGTTCGCGCTCCCGGTCGGGCGCCATCCGCTGGCGGCGCAGCACCCGCAACTCCTCCTCCCGGGCGGACCGATCCGCGACATCCGCGAGGAACGGGGCCAGCGGGCCCGCCACGAGGGCGTCCGCGCGGTGCAGATAGCGCTCCCGCAGGCTCGGGTGCCCGGTATCGAGCGCCTCGTCATCCCAGGCGGGGCGCTCGGCGCTCCCGCTCCGATCGGACTCGTACAAGGCGCGGGCGAGCGAACTGCGCAGAAGGTCCGGAAGCGAAGCCGCAGCGTGTGCGTTCATGAACCTGCATTCGCGATGGGCGGTCGACGAAGCCTACAACGCCCAGCCGCAATTGAAGAGACCGCAGCAGCGGGAAAAGCCTGACTTGTCCGGCACGCCATCATGGCTCCTCGATGGTGGCATCGTCGAGCCCCGAAGGTCCTCTCCGCATTGGCGTGCCTCGGCAAAGCAAACAGCCTGCTCTGGACCCCAGACAGGCCTGTGGGCGCCGCCGATGATCTGCCGCGATGCAGGTCCCGAAGATCGATGTCGAGCTTCATGCTTGCCGGCGCTGCGTAAAATCTGTGCACGATCGAGGCAACACGCGCGCGCCCACACGCTGCCCGAACGGTCCAGTCACCCAGCGGCCAAGCCGGCGAGCCGCCTGGACAACGCCATCAACCCCGCTCGATGTTCCGAAGAATTGGTTGACCCCGGAAACGCGATAGCGCCGCGGAACGACACAGGTTAGATCTTCAGATGCGACCGTCGCGCGCCGATGTTTCCACATGATCCATACTGGTTACAACCCGGCGCTGGTCGCCCTGTCGGTCGGCCTCGCGGTCTTCGCCTCCTACACCGCCCTGGATCTCGGCGCTCGGGTCCGCGGGCCCGTTCGAGGCACGCGCTGGCCCTGGATCGCCGGCGCGGCCTTGGCCATGGGCGGCGGCATCTGGTCGATGCACTTCGTCGGCATGCTGGCTTTCGAGATGGGCCTTCCCGCCGCGTACGATCTCGGCCTGACCCTGCTGTCCCTCGCGATCGCCGTCGCGGTGACGGGCGCCGCCTTCACATGGGTCGCCTACCGGGGTGAGGGTCGCGCGAGTGTCCTGATCGCGGGGCCGCTGATGGGCCTCGGTGTCGCCGGAATGCACTATACGGGTATGGCGGCGCTTCGGGTTCCCTTCGACCTGGCCTACAGCGCGCCCATGGTCGCCGCGTCGGTGGCGATCGCCGTCACCGCCGCCACGGCCGCCCTGTGGCTCGCCTTCCGGCAGCACGGCGTCTGGCAGAAGCTCGTCGCCGCCTGCGTCATGGGCGTCGCGGTCGCCGGAATGCACTACACCGGCATGGCGGCGGCGACCTTCACGGCCGCGGATCCGGGCATCCATGCGGCCCATGCGGCGATGATCGCTCCGGGGCAGGAGAACCTCGCGGTCTCCGTGGCCGGCGCGACCTTCCTGATCCTGTTCCTGGCCATGCTCGCCTCGTCACTCGACCAGCAGCGCGTGCAGCGGGACCTCCAGGCCAGCGAGGCGCGTTTCCGGGCGGCGATTCAGGCCGTGCGCGGCGTGCTCTGGACCAACGACGCCGCGGGCCGGATGCTCGGCGAGCAGCCCGGCTGGAGCGCGATCACCGGCCAGACGCCGGACCAGTACCGGGGCTACGGCTGGGTCGAGGCGGTCCATCCCGACGACAGGCAGGCCTCGCTCGAATCCTGGACCGAGACCGTGGCGGCGCGGCGCACCTACACCCACGAGCACCGGGTGCGCTCCCGCGACGGGACGTGGCGGCACTACGCGATCCGCGCCATCCCGGTGCTCGATGCCCGCGGCGCGATCCGCGAGTGGGTCGGGGTTCACACCGACATCACCGAGCAGCGGGAGGCCGAGGCGGACCTGCGGGAGTCGAACGAGGAGATCCAGCGCTACGCCTACATCGTCAGTCACGACCTCCGTGCCCCGTTGGTGAACGTGATGGGCTTCACCAGCGAGCTGGAGGCGACGCGGGCCGAGATGCGGGCCGCGCTCGCCGGGCACCCGCAGGCCGAGCGGATCGACGCCGATTTCGGCGAGGCGCTGGGCTTCATCAAGGCGGCGGTCAACCGGATGGAGGGTTTGATCGCCGCCATCCTGAAACTGTCGCGAGAGGGAAGGCGGCAGTTCATGCCGGAGCGCCTCGACATGACGGCGCTGCTGCGGGACGTGGCGGATGCGCAGCGCCACCAGGCCGAGGCGGCCGGCGCGACCGTGACCATCGCACCCGACCTCCCGTCCATTGTCGCCGACCGGCTCGCGGTCGAGCAGATCTTCGGCAACCTCCTCGACAACGCGATCAAGTATCTCGATCCGTCCCGGCCGGGGCAGGTGACGGTGACGGCGCAACCCGCCGGTGCCCGGGGGGTGTGCTTCTCGGTGCGCGACAACGGCCGGGGCATCGCCGCGCGGGACCATGGCCGTGTGTTCGAGCTGTTCCGGCGGTCGGGCGCTCAGGACCGCCCGGGCGAGGGGATCGGCCTCGCCCACGTCAAGGCCCTGGTGCGCTCGTTCGGCGGGCGAATCGAGATCATCTCACAACTGGGCGAGGGGACGACGTTCAACGTGACCTTGCCGCACGGCGCGTCTACAGCGATCTTGGACGATCGCGAGCCGGCACCCCTCGCCGCCGAATGAGCGTGGAGCGACCCGTGCATCCCGTCAGCATCGTGATGATCGAAGATGACGAGGGGCATGCCCGGCTGATCGAGCGCAACATCCGCCGGGCCGGTGTGAACAACGAGATCGTGTCCTTCCGGAACGGCACGTCGGCGCTGGACTATCTCCTCGGACCGGACGGATCCGGGGAGGCGAGCGCCCGGCGGCACCTGCTGATCCTCCTCGACCTCAACCTGCCGGACATGACCGGCCTCGACATCCTGGAGAAGGTGAAGGCGAACCCGCACACCCGCCGCTCCCCCGTGGTGGTACTCACCACGACGGATGACAGCCGCGAGATCCAGCGCTGCTACGATCTCGGCGCGAACGTCTACATCACCAAGCCGGTGAACTACGACGGCTTCGCCAACGCGATCCGCCAGCTCGGGCTGTTCTTCTCCGTCATGGAGGTTCCCCAGAACCCATGACCGCGGAACGCGCCAGCGACGATGGGATCGCCGCTGCGGCGCGCATCCTGTACATCGACGATGATCCCGGCCTCGGCCGCCTGGTCCGGCGCTCGCTGGAGGCGCGCGGCTACGCGGTCGAGCTCTGCGCGAGCGGGGCCGAGGGGCTGACGCGGCTCGCGCGGGGTGGCGTCGATGCGGTGGCGCTCGATCACCACATGCCCGGCCAGACCGGGCTCGACCTGCTGCCGGAGATCCGCGCTTTGCCGCAGGCGCCCCCGGTGATCTACGTGACCGGCTCGGAGGACAGCCGCGTCGCCGTGGCGGCGCTGAAGGCGGGCGCGGTCGACTACGTCTGGAAGGACGTCCAGGGGCAGTTCCGCGAACTTCTCGGCGAGGCGATCGCCACCGCGCTCCGGCAGGAGGCCCTGCGGCGCGACAAGGAGCGGGCCGAAGCGGAGATGCGCGAGGCCCGGGACCGGGCCGAGCTGCTGCTGCGCGAGGTCAACCACCGCGTCGCCAACTCCCTGGCTCTGGTGGCGGCCCTGGCGCACATGCAGCGCAATGCCGTGACGGATCCCGCCGCGAAGGCCGCCCTCGACGAAATGCAGGCGCGGATCTCGGCGATCGCCGGTATCCACCGCCGGCTCTACACGTCGGACGACGTCGAATCCGTCGAGCTGGATGCCTACCTCGAGAGCCTCGTCGAGGAATTGCAGGCGGCCATGCGGGCGAGCGGGCGGGACCACGCGATCCGCCTGCGGGCCGCGCCGGTGCGCCTGTCCACCGACAAGGCGGTCTCGGTCGGCGTCGTCGTGACCGAACTCGTGACCAACGCCTACAAATACGCCTATCCGCTCGGCACGTCGGGCGAGATCCGGGTCCAGGTCGAACGGGACTCCTGCGACAATGTCCTTCTCGCCGTCGAGGATGACGGGATCGGCTGGACCGGAGCGGGCGAGATTCGCGGAACTGGCCTCGGCTCGCGGATCGTGCGGGCGATGGCGACGAATCTGCGCTCGGCGCTGGCCTACCTGCCCGGATCGCCGGGCACGCGCGCGGTGCTCACGTTCCAGGCCTGAGCCTCTGCCTCAGCCCTCGGACCGGCGAGCGATGCGCTCCAGCGCATCGAGCATCGGCGCCAGCGCCTCGTCGCCGAGCTGATGGAATCCGAGCGCCCGGCCCATGAACAGGCCCAGGATCGCGAAGAACAGCACCGCGCCTTCGCCCGGACAGGCGCCCGAGATCTGGCCGAGCCGGCCCAGCTGGTCCGCCACGAAGGCCCGGTAATCCTCGAGCGCCTCCGGTGATTCGATCGACGCGAGCAGCAGCGCGCGGGAGGATTCGTCGTCCTCGCAATAATGGCCGCGGACATGGGCGACCATGGCCCGCGGCAGCTGCGACGGACCGGGCGGGATCCCGGCCTCGCAGGCGGCGATCTCCTCGCGCAGCTCGGAGAGCTTGCGGGCCACCAGGGCGGTGATGAGCGCGTCCTTCGAGCCGTAATGATGGAGCACGCCGCCCTTGCTCAGCCCCGCCTCGGCGGCGACGGCGTCGATGGTCAGGGCGCGCGCGCCGCCCTTCCGCAGGACCGCATCCGCCGCTTCGAGGATGATCTCGGGCCGCTCCGCCAGCCGCCTGCGTTTCGCTTCCATCACTCACCTGCGCTAAAAACCGACTGGACGGTATGTAAACGATCGAGTAGGACCACGCCACGCAATCTGCACGAGCCCGGCCAGGATGGTCGACCGCATGATCCATATCACCGACGATCGATGGACCCGCCTCCTGCTCGCGTTAACCGCGCTGGGCTGGGTCGGGTGCGCCCACGCCGAGCCGTCGGCCACGACGGACCCGTCGCTGGCGCGCGTGCGCGTCGTGGAAGCCCGGCGCACGCCCATGGCGTTCGATGTGGTCGTGACCGGCGACATCCAGGCGCAGGCCCAGGTCAACGTCGCATTCCGGACGAACGGGAAGGTGGCCGAGCGGCGGGTGGAGGTGGGCCACCACGTCGCGGCCGATCAGGTCCTCGCCGTGCTGGAGCCGCTGACCCAGCGGGCCAATCTCGACAACGCCAAGGCGGCCCTCAACTCGGCGGAGGCGCTGCTGACGCAGGCCAAGATGTCGTTCGAGCGGCAGAAGCAGCTCCTGGCCGGCGGCTTCACGACCCGCACGTCCTACGACAATGCCGAGCAGGAGCTGCGGACCACCCAGGCGGCGGTCGATTCCGCCAAAGCCGCGCTCGGCACCGCGCAGGAGCAGTTCTCGTACACGGAGCTGCGCGCCGGCGTCGCGGGGATCGTGACCAGCCGCAGCTTCGAGGTCGGGCAGGTGGTGCAGTCCGGCCAGACCGTGCTCGTGCTGGCGCAGGACGGGCCGCGGGATGCAGTCTTCAACGTCTACGAGTCGCTCACCGCGCAGCCGCCGTCCAGCGAGACCGTCGCGGTGGCCCTTCAGGCCGACCCCGCGGTCAAGACGACCGGGATCGTGCGCGAGATCTCGCCGACCGTCGATGCCGCGACGGGCACGGTCCGGGTGAAGATCGGCCTGCAATCGACCCCGTCCGCCATGGGGCTCGGCGCGGTGGTGGTCGGGCGCGCGCGCTTCGCCCCGCACGAGGCGGTGGTCCTGCCCTGGTCGGCGCTCTACCGCTATGACGGGCGTCCCTCCGTGTGGATCTACGATCCCGCCCGCCGGACCGTGTCGGTCCGCGCCGTGGAGATCGACCGCTTCGGCTCCGACATCATCGCGCTGAAGCGCGGCGTCGCCCCCGGCGAGCGCGTCGTCGTCGCCGGCATCCAGTTCCTGCGTCCCGGCCAGACCGTTGCGGCCGCCGAGATCGGAGACCGTCCGTGAGCCCGCGCGCGTTCCTGTCCCTCGGTTTTCTCGCCGCAACCCTCGGCGGCTGCAACGGGCACGGCGAGGAGTCGCACGGCGCCGCCGCGGCCGGCCCCGTGCGTCCCGTGCTGACCCAGGTCGCCGAGGCGAGCGACACGATCACCTTCGGGCCCTTCGCGGGCACCGTCGAGCCCCGCTACCAGACGCAGCTCGGCTTCCAGATTCCGGGTCGGATGGTGGCGCGGGACGTGACGGTCGGCGACGTCGTCAGGAAGGGCCAGCGCCTGGCCGCCCTCGACACCATCGTCACGCGCTTCGACCTGACCCGCGCGGAGGCCGATCTCGCCGATGCCCGCGCGCAGGCCGAGAATGCCGAATCCGCCGAGGCGCGGACGCGACGCCTGATGACCGGCAACAGCGTCGCGCAAGCGACCCTCGACCAAGCGGTCGCCAGGCGCGAGACCGCCCGCGCGCGCGTCGATCAGGCCCAGGCGAGCCTCCAGAAGGCGCGCGACCAGATGGGCTACACCGAGCTGAAGGCCGAGTTCGACGGCGTGGTCACCCAGCGTCTCGCCGAGATCGGCCAAGTGCTGAGCGCCGGACAGGGCGTCGTGACCGTAGCCCGGCCGGACGTGCGCGAGGCCGTGGTCGACATTCCGGAAGCCTATGTGGGCGCGTTGCCGGCGGATTGCGTCTTCACGGTCGCGCTCCAGAGTGCGCCGGAGCTCACCGCGCAGGGGCGCGTGCGCGAGATCGCGCCGCTCGCGGAATCCGGGACCCGCTCCAAGCGGATCCGCATCACGCTGGACAATCCGGGGGCCGCGTTCCGCCTGGGCGCAACCGTCAACGTGGCCCTCACCAGCAAGGTCCAGCGCCGCTTCCTGCTGCCGCCCTCGGCCGTGCTCGAGGAGGGCGGCCGGCGCTCGGTCTGGGTGGTCGCGGCCGACGGCAGATCGGTGGCGCGCCGGGACGTGACCCTGGCGGCCCGGCAGGATCACGCGGAAGTCGGCCGCGTCGCCGTCGCCGCGGGTCTGCAGCCCGGGGACCGGGTCGTCGTGGCCGGCGTCCACGCTCTCAAGGAAGGCCAGGCCGTGCGCCTGACCGACGGCGCCGTCTGAGCCGGCCGAACGGGGGTTCGCGTGAGGGATTTCAACCTGTCCGACTGGGCGCTCGGGCACCGCTCGTTCGTCTGGTTCCTGATGCTCGTCTCGCTCGTGGCGGGCGTGATGGCCTATACCCGCCTCGGCCGCGAGGAGGACCCGCCGTTCACGATCAAGACCATGGTCGTGCAGACGACCTGGCCGGGCGCGACCATCAAGGACACGCTCGATCAGGTCACCGACCGGGTCGAGAAGGAGCTTCAGCAGCTCAACGGGCTGGATTACGTCCGCAGCTACACGACCCCGGGCTCGTCCACGGTCTTCGTGCAGTTCCGCGACACGCTGAAGAAGGGCGAGGTTCAGCCGGCCTTCTATCAGGTCCGCAAGCGGCTCGGCGACATCAAGGGGCAATTCCCGGAGGGCGTGCAGGGACCGTTCTTCAACGACGAGTTCGGCGACGTCTACGGCAACATCTACGCCTTCACGGCCGACGGCCTGACCTACCGGCAATTGCGCGACTACGTCGAGGGCGTCCGCACCGAGGTGCTGCGGGTGCCCGACATCGGCAAGACCCAGCTGATCGGCACGCAGGCCGAGACGATCTTCCTCGATTTCTCGACGCGCAAGCTCGCGGGCTACGGGATCGACTTCCAGGCGCTGATCAAGGCCCTGCAGGCGCAGAACGCGGTCTCGGCCTCGGGCGTGGTCCAGGCGGGGCCCGAGCGCGTCTCGCTCCGGGTCAGCGGGTCCTTCGCCTCGGAGGCCGCGCTCCAGGACTTCAACCTGCGGGTCAATGACCGCTTCTTCCGCCTCGCCGACATCGCCGAGATCAGTCGCGGCTACGAGGACCCGCCGGCCCCGATGTTCCGGGTCGACGGCCAGCCCGCGATCGGGCTCGCCATCGCCATGCGACCGGGCGCCAACCTGCTGCATTTCGGCGAGGCGCTGAAGGAGCGCATGCGGCTGATCGAGGCCAAGCTGCCGGTGGGCGTCGGCGTGCATCTGGTCTCGGACCAGCCCAAACAGGTGGAGCACGCGGTCGGAGGCTTCACCGAGGCCCTCGTCGAGGCGGTGATCATCGTGCTCGCGGTGAGTTTCGTCAGCCTGGGCGTCCGCGCCGGACTCGTGGTCTCCGTCTCGATCCCGCTCGTGCTGGCGATCGTGTTCGTGATCATGCAGATCATGGACGTGACGCTGCAGCGCATCTCGCTCGGCGCCCTGATCATCGCCCTCGGCCTCCTCGTCGACGACGCCATGATCACCGTCGAGATGATGGTCGCCCGGCTGGAGCGCGGCGACACGCTCCGGAAGGCTGCGACTTTCGCCTACACGTCGACGGCCTTCCCGATGCTCACCGGGACGCTCGTGACCGTGGCGGGCTTCCTGCCGATCGGCTTCAACGGCTCGGGCGCGGGCGAATATACCTACTCGCTGTTCGTGGTGATCGCCGCCGCGCTGCTGGTCTCCTGGGTGGTGGCGGTGCTGTTCGCCCCGCTGATCGGCGTGACGCTCCTGCCGAACACCATGAAGCCCCACACCGAGAAGCGTGGGATCTTCACGCGCCTGTTCCTGGCGGCGCTCCGGGTCGCGATGCGGTGGCGCTGGACGACGGTCGTCCTGTGCCTCGCGCTGATGGCGGTCGCGATCGTCGGCATGGGCCACGTGCAGCAGCAATTCTTCCCGTCATCCGACCGGTCGGAAGTGCTGGTCGACCTGACACTGCCGCAGAACGCCACCATCGCCGAGACCAAGGCGCAGATGGACCGGTTCGAGGCGAAGCTGAAGGGCGACCCGGACGTGTCGAGCTGGTCGTCCTATGTCGGCCAGGGTGCCGTGCGCTTCTACCTGCCCCTCGACCAGCAGCTCGCTAACGCCTTCTACGGGCAGATCGTGATCGTCACGAAGTCGCTCGAGGTCCGCGACCGGGTCATGGCGCGCCTCCAGGATCTCGCGCAGCGCGATTTCGTCGGCACCGACGTGCTGGTCCAGCCGCTGAGCCTCGGGCCGCCCGTGGGGCGTCCGGTCCAGTATCGCCTCAGCGGCCCAGACACGGAGACGGTGCGCCACCTCGCCCTCGACCTCGCCAACGTGGTGGCCACCGACAAGCGCCTCGACGTGCCGACCTTCGACTGGAACGAGCCCGGCAAGGTGCTGCGGGTCGAGATCCTCCAGGACAAGGCCCGCCAGCTCGGCGTGTCCAGCCAGGACGTCGCCGGGATCCTCAACGGCATCGAGGGCGGACAGGCGATCACGCAGGTGCGCGATTCGATCTACCTCGTGAACGTCGTCGGCCGGGCCCGGGCGGCGGAACGCTCCTCGCTGGATACGCTGCAATCCCTGCAGGTGGGGCTCGCGAACGGATCGGTCGTGCCGCTGCTCGCGTTCGCACGGATCGGCTACGACCTCGAACAGCCGATCGTCTGGCGCCGCGACCGGCAGCCCACCGTGACGGTGCGCGCCACGATTCACGACACGACGCAGCCCGCCACCATCGTGGGGGCGCTGCAGCCCGGCATTGACGCCTTCGCGAAGGCGCTGCCCGAGGGCTACACGCTGCAGACCGGCGGCGCCGTCGAGGAATCCGCCAAGGGTCAGGGCCCGATCGCCGCCGTGGTGCCGGTCATGCTGCTCGCCATGGCGCTGCTGTTGATGATGCAGCTCCAGAGCTTCGGTCGGATGCTCCTCGTCTTCACGGTCGCGCCGCTCGGGCTGATCGGCGTGGTGCCGGCGCTGCTGCTGTTCGACAAGCCCATGGGCTTCGTCGCGATCCTGGGCATCCTGGCGCTCATCGGCATCATCATCCGCAACGCGGTGATCCTGGTGAGCCAGATCGAGGAGTTCCGGGACGAGGGCCTGCCGCCTTGGGAGGCCGTCTTCGAGGCCACCCATCACCGCATGCGGCCGATCCTGCTGACCGCCGCCGCGGCGAGCCTGGGCCTGATCCCGATCGCCCGCGAGGTGTTCTGGGGTCCGATGGCCTTCGCGATGATCGGCGGCATCCTGGCGGCCACCTTCCTGACGCTGCTGTTCCTGCCCGCCCTCTATGTCGGCTGCTACCGCATCCGGCCGGAGACACCCGGCAGGGAGACGCGGACCGCCTGATCACCGGCGGATGAGATCGTGGCGCCTGCGGGTGCCGCGAGAAACGGTCGGCCCGCCTCTTCGCCCCCTCGGGCGGGCCGACCGTGACGGGTCCGTTCGGGAGCCGCCCGCATCGGTCGCGCGGCGCACCCGGGACCGTCGGACCCCATCACGATCCGCTGTGACACGATGTCGTGCGAAACCGCGGCGGCCATGCCGCTTATGGTGGGGCGATCACGAGGAGCCCCGCCCGCATGAACGCCTTCATCGCCGTCGTCCTGGTCTGTGCCAACGGCCTCGCCCAGGATGCCTGCACCGACGACAGGGCGCTCGAGGTGCGCAAGATCCGGGTCGCCAACGAGCTCGGCTGCGCCACCGGATGGCAGGAGATCATCGCCCGCACCGAGCGGCGCGACGAGATAGGCAAGAGCGCGTACCTCAAGACCGCCTGCCGCCGGGTGAAGGAGCCGCGGTGACGGCCCGGCCCGGGGTTACCGGTCGTGACAGCTACTTGTCGTACTTGATGTAGGCGAAGCGCGGGTCGGTGGGGGTTCCCTCGAGACCCTGGCCCTCCTTGCCCGGCTGCCAGCCCACGACCTCCTCGATCTTCCGGGCCAGGGCGAAATCCTTGTCGGTGATGCCTTTCGCGGCGTGGTTCATCAGCCGCACCTCCACCCAGGCATAGGAGGCGGTGATGTCGGGGTGGTGCCACGCCGCCTCGGCGAGATGGCCCACGGTGTTAATCACCATGAGCGTGCTCTTCCAGCCCGCCGTCTTGTAGGTGCGGCGGATCCACCCATCCTCCAGCCGCCACGCCGGCAGCTCGGCTTTCAGCCGCGCCTCCACGGTCGCGTCGTCCAGCACGCCCTCGCGTCGCTCGCTCATCGGCCTCTCCTTGCGTCCCGTCCCGGCGGCGCGAGCGTGCCGCCGCGGCCCGACATGCGCAAGCGCGACGCGCCCGGTGGACGCCGCGTCATGCGGGCCCTATGACCTTTTTCCAATGGCGTCCGGGCAAGTCCGCACCCCAGTCTGAGCCCCTCAAGACTGCGTCATACGATGGGAGAAGGCGTGATGCTGTCACGGCGCGCGATGCTCGCCGGAAGCCTGCTCGGCGGCCTCGGCCTGCGGGCGGCGCGGGCGGACGTGCCGGTGATCCGCCTGGGCAGCCTGCCGTTCGGAACCTCCACCTGGGAGGCGGCGGTGATCAAGGCCCGCGGCCTCGACGCGGCCAACGGCTTCCAGCTGGACGCGGTCAAGCTCGCCGGCAACGACGCGGCCCGGATCGGCTTCATCGGCGGTCAGGTCGACACCATCATCGGCGATCTGCTCTGGGCGGCGCGGCTCGGCAATGACGGGCAGGCGGTGCGCTTCATCCCGTACTCGACCTCGGAGGGCGCCGTCATGGTGCCGGCCGACAGCGCGATCCGGAGCCTGAAGGATCTCGACGGCAAGCGCCTCGGCGTGGCGGGCGGCCCCCTCGACAAGAACTGGCTGCTCCTCCGGGCGCAGGTCAAGGACGCTGCCGGGATCGACCTTGAGCACGCGGCCGAGATCGCCTACGGGGCGCCGCCGCTGATCACCCTGAAGCTCGAGCAGGGCGCCCTCGACGCGGCGCTGACCTACTGGACCTATTGCGCGCGTCTCGAGGCCAAGAAGTTCCGACGTCTCGTCGGCGCCGAGGACATCATGCACGCGCTGGGCGTGCCGGGTGACGTGGCGCTGATCGGATACCTGTTCCAGGATACCACGCTCAAAGAGAAGCCCGACGCCGTTTCCGGCTTTGTCCGGGCGTCGCGGGCGGCCAAGGACATGCTCGCCCAGGATCCGAGCACCTGGCAGATCGTGCGCCCGCTGATGGCGGCCGAGGACGACGCCACCTTCGAGGCGCTGAAGCGCGATTTCCTGGCCGGTATCCCGCGCCGTCCGGTGGCGGAGGAGCGCGCCGATGCCGAGAAGCTCTACGCCGTGATGGCGCGGCTCGGCGGGACGCGCCTCGTCGGCAAGGGCGGGGCGCTCCCGCCCGACCTCTACTACGACAGCGGCCGCAATGGCTGAGGCACCCGCCCCGCGGGCGGCCGTGACGAAGCCGCGGACCGCCGGACCCGCATGGGCGCGCTGACCCGCATCGCGTCGCTGGTCGTGCTCGTCGCCGCGTGGCAGGCCGCCGCGCTGGAGGCAGGGTCGCGCCTGCTGCCCGCGCCCATGGCCGTCCTGAGCTTCATCGCGCAGGAGGCCGAGCGCGGTGATCTCCTCCACAATGTCGGCGTGACGCTGCTCAGGGTCGCGATCTCGTTCGCGGTGGCGATGACCCTGGGAATCGCGCTCGGCGTCGCGCTCGGACGGTCCAAGGCCGTCGACCTGAGCCTCGACACGCCGCTCCTCGTCCTCCTCAACACGCCGGCCCTGGTGATCACGGTGCTGGCCTATGTCTGGGTCGGGCTGACCGAGACGGCCGCGATCCTCGCGGTGGTGCTCAACAAGCTTCCGAACGTGGCGGTGATCGTCCGCGAGGGCGCCCGGAACCTCGATCCCGGCCTCGACGAGATGGCGCGGGCCTACCGGTTCGACCGCCGCACCTGGATCCGCGACGTGCTGATCCCCCAGCTCCAGCCCTACATGGTCACGGCCGCGCGCTCGGGCCTCTCCCTCGCGTGGAAGATCGTGCTGGTGGTGGAGCTGCTCGGGCGGCCGGACGGCGTCGGTTTCGCGATCAACTACTACTTCGTCCAGAGCACCGATGTCGCCGCGATCATCGGCTACAGCCTCGTCTTCATGGCCGTGATGATCGGCATCGATGTCCTCCTCCTGCAGCGGCTCGAAGCCCATGTCCGCCGCTGGCGTTGAGCCCGTCCTGCACGTCGCGATCGACGCGAAATGGTACCGGCCGCGCGGCGCCGAGCCGGTCGAGGCGGTCCGCAACCTCGCCTTCAGCATCGGCGCGGGCGAGATCGTCTGCCTGATCGGACCCTCGGGGGCCGGCAAGACCACGACCCTGCGGATCCTGCTCGGCCTCGATACCGATTTCGAGGGCCGCGTCGCCGGGGCGGAGCAGGCCGGGATCGTCTTCCAGGAGCCGCGGCTGCTGCCCTGGCGCAGCATCGAGCACAATATCCGCCTCGGCCTGCCCCGGGCGGCCCGCGGGCGCGACCTCGACGGGCTGTTCGCGCGGCTCGGGCTGACAGCCTGGCGCGACCACTACCCCAAGGCGCTCTCGCTGGGGATGCAGCGGCGGGTGGCGCTCGCCCGGGCGCTCGCCGCCGGGCCGCGGGTCCTGGTTCTCGACGAGCCGTTCGTCTCCCTCGACGACGCGGCCGCGGCCGAGCTGCGCGGGCTCGTGGTCGACACCGTGGACACGTCCGGCATGAGCGTCCTGATGGTCACCCACAACGTCGCCGAGGCGATCGGGATCGCCGACCGGCTCCTGCTCGTGTCGCGTCGTCCGGCGAGCCTCATCGCCGACGTGCCCCTCGACCGCCCGCGCCGCGCGCGCGACCGCGGCTGGGCCGAGGCGACCCGGGCGGACCTCGCGGCGCGGCATCCGGAGATCATCGCCCTCTAGGCACGCGGCCGCTGATCCCGGCGGACGGGGCGCCGGCCTGCCGATGCACGTCCGCTCAGGCCGGCTCCGGCGTCTCCGGCAGCGCGACGTAGATCAGCACGCCCAGGACCGTCATGGCGAAGCGGAAGGCGGAGTCCTGACCGTTCCAGTCCTTCGACATCCACATGCCGAACCACTCGCCGCCGATCCCGAGGAAGCCGGCCTGCCAGACGAGGAAGCCGGCGCTGAGCCCGGCGATGGCCCAGGCCTTCGCCCGGGCGAAGGCCGCGACGGGCGATCGCAGGTGCCGCGCCATCAGCGCCGCGCCGAGCCAGAGCAGGAAAGCCGTCAGCGCCTCGCCGGCCACGATCAGGCCGAACGCGGTGCGCTGCAGGACAGGGTCGGTGATCGACCGGTCGGTGATCCCGGACCGCGGCAGGACGGTGTCCATCGACAGGACGTGCTGCACGAAGCTGAGATTGACAGCGGGATCGACGACGTTCCCGAACACCACCAGCGAGCATGTCAGCGCCAGGGCGGCGACGAGCAGGAGCTTCGACAGGCGGGTCGCGCTCATCGCGGGGTGCATCCTCGCTTCTCCGCGTCAGAGGCCGCACCGTTCCGCCGGACTGCGTCGCCGGCGCGGGCCCTGAAGTCCGCACTGCTCTGCCGGAACGGCGGCCGTCAGCGGCGTCAGTTCGCCTTGGCGTCGACGTCGAGGCGGTCGAGCAGGGCGGCGGGCGAGCGCGCCGCGCCGAGATCGATGAAGCCGATCCCGGCGGGTTCCTTGGCCTTGGCGTGCAGCACCAGCTTCCCGGGCTTCATCACGAACTGCCCCATCGCGGCACCGATGCCCTTGGCGGCGGCGCTGTTGCCGAGGATGATCGGCACGCCGAGAAGGCTGGCGGTGACGTATTCCTTGCGCAGCTCGTCCGGCTTCAGGCTGAGGTCCTTCGACTGTGCCGCGAGGAAGCGCTCGAACAGACCGGCATTCTCCACCGTCAGGTCGAGGTTCTTCGCGCTGCCCGAGAACATCAGCATGGTCGCGGCCGGAAGGGTGCCGGAGAACAGTTCGGGCCCGATACCGCCCAGCGTCCCGGACAGCCGGACGGTGCCGATGTCGCGGCCGGTCACCGTCACCTCGCGCAGGGAGAGGTCGCGCGCCCGCTCGTCCATCGTGGCGTCGGCCACGACGTCGAGGTCGAGGTCCCGGTAGCCGTAGACCGGCAGCATGCCGAGGATCGGCGCGCCGGCCAGGAGATCCGCGGGCAGGCCGAGGCCCGAGAGGGTGAGGCGGCTGGTGCTCGGCACGCCGTCGCTGGGCGCCCCGAACGCGAGCGTCGCCTCGCGCAGGGCGAGCCGACGCGCCGGGTGCGGCGCGACCGTGACGGCGAGCGGATCGGCGGCCTTCACTTCCGGCGCCTTGGCATCAGCCAGCTTGGCGGTACCGGGCCGGCCGGCATCGGGTCCGGTCACGCGGGCCGGAACACGCCCGTCTCGCGGGCGCGCGGGCTCAGGCTCGGCCTCCGGCGGGAGATCGACCGACAGGTCGGTCAGGGTCAGGTTCCCGAGAGTCGGGGCGAGGCGACGCATCTCGGCCTCGGACAGGCCGGCGCCCGCCGCCGGCTGCGCCGCGAGATCGTGCAGCGCCGCCACCGTGGGCGCCAGCGATGTTCCGGTGAGCGCGAGCCGGCCGATATGGGCGCGCAGGCTCCCGCGCGACAGCGACAGGTCCTGAAGGACCGTGCCGGCCTCCGGCCCCCCGGAGGTGTAGGCGGCGCGGCCGATCTCGAACAGAACCGGCCCCTTCGGGTCGGAATCGCTCACGCTCAGGCCCTGCATCTCCAGGCTTCCGAGCGCGCTCGCCTCGATCAGATCGGCCGCCGCGCCCGCGAAGGCGCGCCGGTCCTTCGCGCCCTCGAAGCCCGCCGCCACGATCTCGAAGGCGCCGCTCCAACCGTCCGGCACCTGTCGGCCGCCGAGGTCGCGCCCGTTCAGCCGGGCGATCTTCACGGTGGTCCCGCGCGCGTCCGCATAGGTCACGTCCGAGATCTGGACGGTCCCGTAGACGCGCTGGATCGGTCCCTTACCGTCGCCGGGAACCGTGTAGAGGCGGCTCAGGGCCGCGAGATCGAGATCGGTCGCCCGCACCTGGCCGTACGTGCCGGAGCCTCGGTTCGGGCCCGAGACGGCGCTGATCGTGGCGCCCGCGGCCGTCAATTCGCCGACGCGGCCGGCCCGGACGTCGCGCGCGACGACGTCGCGGTAGGTGACGATCTGGCGGTTGTCCCCGGGCCCGACATTCTCGGAGGTGAGGACCGGCACCGTCAGGCTCCCGGCGTCGAGCCGGGCCAGCCGGGTCTCCCAGGGCACGGTGGAATCGGGCCGAAGGATGGCAGCGAGATCGTCCTTCGACAGGCGGGTGCCGCTCGCCGTGAGCTTCGGCGCCTTGAGCAGCGTGCCACCGAGGGGCAGGACGACGTCCGTGACCGTCACGTCCTGGACGGCGACGGCCCCCTCCTGCGCGGCGAGGGGCGCGGGAGACGCGGCGAGGCCGAGCAGGGCCATCGCGCCGGCCGCCGCCAAGGCCGACCGGAGGCGAAAGCGGGCCTTCGGATGGATCATGGCAGCGTCCGGACCAGGGCTCTTGCGGGAATCGCGTAGGGGTGCCGCGTTTTGCCGGTCGAGGCAATCGCGCGCGCCGAATCGGGTGCCCGAGGCGGGACGGGTGTCGTAAGGGCGCAACGGCGCGGGGCCGCCCCGCCTCTAGAGCGAGAACGAGGTTCCGCAGCCGCAGGAGGCGGTGGCCAGGGGATTCTCGATCTTGAAGGACTGGCCGATCAGATCGCTCACGAAATCGATGGTCGAGCCGCTCATGTATTCCAGCGAGACCGGGTCGACGATCACGGTGGCGCCGTCGCGCTCGATCGTGACGTCCTGGGGCTCGCGGTTCCGGGCGATGTCGAAGGCGTAGGAGAAGCCCGAGCAGCCGCCGCCGTTGACGCTGATCCGCAGCGACGAGCCCGCCGGCTCCGAGCCCATGATCTCGTTGATGCGCTTGGCCGCGCGGGCGGTCAGGGTGATCTCAGCCATCGGTCTCTGGCCACGCATTCGTTCGGTGGATCGCGCCGACGGACCGTTGCCGTGGGCGCTGCGACCTACAAGATATGAGGCGCAAGCCCGCGCTGCAACGCGCCGGGCGGGGAGGGGCCATGTGCAGGTTGCGCCAGACAGCGAGCGGACGCCGTGCGACCGAACGGTGAGCGCTGGCGTGCGCCCTACGCCACGGATCCGGCCCGCACCCGCGGCCGGCTCATCCCGGAAGCCGCCTCCCCGACGCGCAGCGACTTCCAGCGCGACCGGGACCGCATCATCCACTCGACGGCGTTCCGGCGCTTGAAGCACAAGACTCAGGTCTTCGTGCACCATGAGGGCGATCACTACCGGACCCGGCTGACCCATACCCTCGAGGTCAGCCAGATCGGCCGAGCGCTCGCGCGGGCCCTCGGGCTCGACGAGGATCTCGCGGAGGCGCTCGCGCTCAGCCACGACCTCGGCCACACCTGCTTCGGCCATACCGGCGAGGACGCGCTGGACGCCTGCATGGCGGCCCATGGCGGCTTCGACCACAACGCGCAGGCCCTGCGGATCGTCACGCGCCTGGAGCGGCGCTACGCCGGCTTCGACGGGCTGAACCTCGCCTGGGAAACCCTGGAGGGCCTCGTCAAGCACAACGGGCCGCTGCTCACCGGCGACGGCCGCCCGACGCCCCGCTATGCCGAGCGCGGCATCCCGGCCGCGATCCTGGAATACGATGCGCTGAATCCCCTGGATCTGTGGAGCCAGGCGGGTCCCGAGGCGCAGGCGGCCTCGCTCGCCGACGACATCGCCTACGCGGCGCACGACCTCGATGACGGCCTGCGCGCCGGCCTCTTCGAGATCCCGGACCTCCGCGCGGTCCCGTTCCTGGCCGATCTCCTCGACGAGATCGACGGGCTCCATCCGGGACTGGACGCGTCGCGCAAGGTCCACGAACTGGCGCGGCGTGTGATCACCCGCTTCGTCGAGGACGTGATCCGCGAGGGCGGAAGCCGGATCGCGGCGCTCGACCCGCGCCAGGTCGAGGATATTCGCGCGGCCGACATGCCGGTGATCGCGTTCTCGCCGGAGATCGCCGCGGCCGATGCCGACATCATGCGCTTCCTGTGGCAGCGGATGTACCGGCATCCCGGCGTGGTGGCGGTGCGCAGGAAGGCAGAAGCGATCGTCAACGACCTCTTCGCGGCCTTCACCGCGGACCCGTCGCGGATGCCCGAGGAGTGGAGCGCCGGCCTCGACGGCGCCTCGGAGGCGCGCCTCGCCCGCCGGGTCGCCGACTACATCGCCGGCATGACCGACACCTACGCGGTGCTGGCCCACCGCAAGATCTACGATGCGACGCCCGACCTGTATTGGGAACTGCCGAGCCGGGGCTTGCCCCTCGCCGAGCCCTGAGGCCCGGCGGGGGCGCCGTGCTCAGCAGCCGCAGCCGTATCCGTAGCCGTACCCACCATACGTGACCGGGTAGCCGTACGAGTACCCGCCGTAGGCAGCGGGGTAGCCGTAGCCATATCCGTAGCCGCCGTAGCCGCCGTAGCCGTAGCCCCCATAGAGGCTGCCCGCGGCGAGGCCGAGGCCGAGGCCGATACCCGCGCCTGCCAGTCCGTAGCCGAGCCCGCGCCCGTAGCCGTAGCGGTAACCGTAGCCGCGCCCGTAGAAGCCGCGGCCCGCAAATCCGCCGCGATAGCCGTAGCCGCCCGCCCGGAATCCACCGCCGTGGAAGCCGCCGCCATAGTATCCGCCGCCCCGGAACCCGCGGGCTTCCGCGCTCGGAGCCGCCAGCATCAGGGCGCAGAGCGCCGTCCCCGCAATCGTCAAGGTCTTCATCGGTCTCTCCGCGATCGAGGCTGCCACGATCGGCGACGACGACACCGTTTCGTCCCCATTCCGACAAGGCATCGCCGGAGCATTCGGTATTCCCCGCCCGGGATAACCTTCGTCTCCGCGGCGTCCGGTCCGCGGATCCGGCGTGGGGCCGCTGCGCGAGCAGCCGCCATGCGCGGTCGCCGCCGTGACACCCTTCCGCCCCCTTGCTAGACGGCGCGGGCGGATGCAGGCCGGACGGGCCGGGCAACGAGACCCCCGCGCGAGCGAGACCGACACCGATGAACATCTTCGCCCTGTTCGAGGCGCGCGTGCGCGAGGCCGTCGAGGCGCTGACGCGCGCCGGCCAACTGCCCGAAGGCCTCGACCTCGCGCGCGTGGTCGTCGAGCCGCCGCGCGACGCATCGCACGGAGACCTCGCTACGAACGCGGCCCTCGTCCTGGCCAAAGAGGCGCGGACCAACCCGAAGGCCCTCGGCGAGGCGCTGGCCGCGGAGCTGCGGGCGGATCCCCGCATCGCGGAGGCCAGCATCGCGGGCCCGGGCTTCATCAACCTGCGCCTCATCCCCGACATCTTCCATGCAGTCGTGCGCAGCGCCCTCTCGGCGCCCGAGGATTTCGGCCGTGCGCGACTGGCCGGCGGCCCGATCAACGTCGAGTACGTCTCGGCCAATCCCACCGGCCCGATGCATGTCGGCCATGGCCGCGGCGCGGTGTTCGGTGACGCGCTGTGCAACCTGCTGGTGGCCGCCGGCCGGCAGGTGACGCGGGAATACTACATCAACGATGCGGGCGCTCAGGTCGACGTCCTCGCCCGCTCGGCCTTCCAGCGCTACCGGGAGGCGCTCGGCGAGCCTTTCGCCATCGGCGAGGGCCTGTATCCCGGTGATTACCTCCAGCCCGTCGGCGCCCGGCTGGCGGAGACCTTCGGCCGCGCCCTCCTCGACCAGACCGAGGCGGAGTGGCTCCCGGTGGTGCGCGAGGCCGCGCTCGGCATGATGATGGACATGATCCGGGCGGATCTCGAGGCGATCGGCATCCGGCACGACGTGTTCTTCTCCGAGCGGACGCTACAGGAGAGCGGCGCCGTGAAGGCGCTGCTCCAGGAGCTGCGCGAGAAGGGGCTCGTCTACGAGGGCCGTCTGCCGCCCCCCAAGGGCCAGCTTCCCGAAGATTGGGAGGACCGGGAGCAGACGCTGTTCCGCACCCGGGAATTCGGCGACGACAGCGACCGGCCGCTCCTGAAGTCGGACGGCTCGTACACCTATTTCGCCTCCGACATCGCCTATCACCGGGCCAAGTACCTCGCGGGCGCCACCGAGCTGATCGACGTGCTCGGCGCCGACCACGGCGGCTACGTGAAGCGCATGCAGGCGGCCGTGAAGGCGGTGAGCGACGGCAAGGCGACGCTCGACGTCAAGCTCTGCCAGCTGGTGCGGCTGTTGCGCGCAGGCGAGCCCGTCAAGATGTCCAAGCGCGCCGGCGAGTTCGTGACGCTGCGCGATGTCATCGACGAAGTCGGACGCGACGCGATCCGCTTCATGATGCTCTACCGCAAGAACGATGCGACGCTGGATTTCGACCTCGCCAAGGTTGTCGAGCAGTCGAAGGACAACCCGGTCTTCTACGTGCAGTACGCCCATGCCCGGGCGCGCTCGGTCCAGCGACAGGCCCGCGAGGCTTTTCCGGACGCGGAGCTGTCCGGCCCCGCCCTGCTGCAGGAAGCGGATCTCGGCCTCCTCACGGATCCGGGGGAGATCGAGATGATGCGCCTCATCGCGCAGTACCCGCGGGTTCTGGAATCCGCCGCCATCGCGCATGAGCCGCACAGGATCGCGTTTCACCTCTATGAACTTGCCTCGGCGCTTCATAGTTTCTGGAACAAGGGCAAAGACTTGCCGCAATTACGGTTTGTTAATGCAACCGACCGAAAGTCGACCTGGGCCCGGCTGGCGCTCGTCGAAGCTCTCCGGAGCACGCTTGCCGCCGGCCTCGCGGTTCTCGGTGTTACCGCGCCGGACGAGATGCGATAGGCCCGTGGGCATCGGGCCGGTGATCGGCGCTGATGTGAGGATGCTGCCATGACGAACGCTTCGCGCGCTCAGGTCGATTTGGACGCCCTCGCGCGCGATCTGCGTCACGACAATGCGCATGCCCCGCAGGCGTCGGGGAGCAGGCCCGACCCGCTCGCGGAGCTGGCCCGCATCGTCGGCCAGGACGACCCGTTCCGCGCGCTGCTGGCCGCCCGCGACGAGATGCGCGCGGCGCCGAGCGCCGCGCCGCAGCCCGGCTGGAACGGCCGGGTCGAGCCGACCTTCACACCTGAGGCCGCGAAGTCGACCCCCGCCGACGCTTTCGACCAGTATCTCGCCTCGGTGGAGCGCGACACGCATCCGGAAGGCGCGCCCTACGCGCAGGACGGCGACGCGCCACCGGGCGGCGGGTTCGAGGACGGCCGGGCGCTCCGGCGCGCGAACCCGCGCCGGCGCCTGGTCTCGGTCGGCGCCGGCATCGCCGTGGTCGCCGTGGCGGTGACCGGCGCGCTGACCTACAAGGGCCTGAACACCTCCGGTCACACCGGCGTTCCCGTGGTGCAGGCCGATTCGACCCCGCTCAAAGTGGCGCCGAAAGTCGCGGACGGCGTCGAGATTCCCGATCAGAACCGGCAGATCTACGATCCGAAGGGCCGGAAGGACGGTCAGATCAAGATCGTCAACCGCGAGGAGCAGCCCCTCGACGTCGGCGAGGCCGCCCGGTCCGCGCAGGGGCCCTCGGCGACCGCCAGCGCCCAGGGCGGGACGACGCCGGGCAGCGGCCCGTTCGAGGCCTTCGGCGAGCCCCGGCGGGTCCGGACCGTCGCGGTGAAGCCCGAGGCGCCGCCCGTACCCGCGCCCGCCCGCGAGACGGCGACGGCGGATGCCGGTCCGGCCCCGATCCCCACCATGGTTCTGCCCACCGACGAGCCGGCACCGCCCAAGGCGAAGCCGACCCGACAGGCCGCGGCGGGCCTTCCGGCAGCCACGCCGGTGCCCGTCGAGCCGCCGCCGGCCGCCACATCGGTCGAAGCCCCGGCACCCAAGCCGGTCGCCGTGAAGCCGCCGAAGGCAGCCCAGCGGGTCGCCGCCGTGGCTCCGGCCGGTGCCGCCGCCCCGGACACGACCTCGAGCACGTCGGTGTCCGACGACGCGGCCGTGACCAGCGGTCCGGTCAGCGGCTACTCGGTGCAGCTCGGTGTCCGCAGCTCCGCCGCGGAGGCGAAGGCGGCCCTCCGGCAGATGCAGGCCAAGTACACGAAGCTCGCCGGCAAGCCTGAACTCATCCGGCAGGCCGAGGTCAACGGCAAGACCATCTACCGCGTCCGCATCGGGCCGCTGGAGAAGTCGGCGGCCTCCAGCCTCTGCAGCGCGCTGCAGAGCGAGGGCGGTCAGTGCTTCGTGGCTAAGAACTGAACCGCTGCCGCGGGCGGAAGGCCCATCGAACCGGTCGCGAGCGGTCCTCGTCGCCTCCCCGGGCGGGAGGAGAGGGGCCGGGCGGCTCGCCCGGCGGTCACCGTTCGGATCCGAGTCCGGACGGCAACACAGGCCGCTTTGCGGTCGATCCAGGCCGTCTGAGCCGCGGTTTCGTCTTGCCGGCTCCCAGATCCCGCCCGAGTCTGTCGGCACCGAGTCGGCCCGCCCGGCGTTCCTCACGCTTTCCTCGCGCAGCCACCGAAAAGTCCCCGAGACGTTCCGATGACCTCCCGTGCCCTGATCCTCGGCTGCGCCGGCAAGTCGCTCTCCGCCGAGGAGGTGGCCTTCTTCCGTGACGTGCGGCCTTGGGGCTTCATCCTATTCAAGCGGAATATCGGCACCCCCGACGAGGTCCGCGCCCTGACGGACGCGCTGCGCGGCTGCCTGGGCTCCGACACGGCGCCGATTCTGATCGACCAGGAGGGCGGACGGGTCCAGCGGATGGGGCCGCCCCACTGGCCGGCCTATCCGGCGGGCGGTCGATACGGCCGTCTCAATGGCAGCGCGGCGACGATCGCCCGGCTGGGCGCCCGGCTCATCGCGCACGATCTCGCGGAGGTCGGCATCAACGTCGATTGTGCGCCGGTGCTCGACGTGCCCGCGCCCGGATCTCACAACATCATCGGCGACCGCGCCTACGGAACCAACCCGGACGCCGTCGCGGAGATCGGGCGCGCCATTGCCGAGGGTCTGATGGCCGGCGGGGTTCTGCCGGTGATGAAACATATGCCGGGACACGGTCGCGCCGCCTGCGACAGCCATCACGATCTGCCGATCGTCGAGGCGAGTCGCGAGGCCCTGGCGGCGCAGGATTTCCGCCCGTTCCGGGCCCTGGCCGACCTGCCGATGGCGATGAGCGCCCACGTGGTCTTCACCGCCATCGATCCCGACCGCCCCGCGACCCAGTCGCGGTCGGTGATCCGTGAGGTGATCCGGGGTGCGATCGGCTTCGAGGGTCTGTTGATGACCGACGACCTGTCCATGCAGGCACTCAGCGGCACGTTCCGAGAGCGCGCCGAGGCCGCGTACGCGGCGGGCATCGATATCGGCCTCCACTGCAACGGCACGATGGACGAGATGCGGGCCGTCGCCGAGGCCGCGCCGGCGCTGGCTGGTCGCGCCGCCGAGCGGGCCGCCGCCGCGCTCGGCTATCTCGACCGGGCCGGTGACGGTCTCGACGTTCCGGAAGCGCGCGCCCAGTTCGCGGCGGCCCTTTCCGCCGCCTGAACGGCGGCGTTCCACCGCCTGTGGCACTGCCTCTGCTTGTGTTCGGGCGGCGCGATCCCTAGGTTCGCCCGGAAATCCTCAACCGGACGTGGCGTCACGCTCTCGCAGCCGGGGGCGCACGCAGGAGGTTGCCATGGGCAGCATGAGTATCTGGCACTGGGTCATCGTCGCGGTCATCGTGATGCTGCTCTTCGGGCGCGGTAAAGTCTCCGACCTGATGGGCGACGTGGCCAAGGGCATCAAGGCGTTCAAGAAGGGTATGGCCGAGGACGAGGCGCCTCCGGCGAGCCAGCCGGTCGCGCCGCCGAGCGAGCCGGTGCGCACCATCCCGCACGCCAACGAGCCTAGCCCCGGCACGGCGATCCCGGCGAGCCATCTGCCCGGCGGCGAACGCAAGCCGGTCTGAGGGACTGTCAGGGCGCGCGCGCTCGTGTAGAGCCTGACCGGGATCGGATGCAGGTCCGGATCTCGGGGCAGCGGGACCGTCGACGACATGCTAGACATGAGCTGGGGCGAGGTGATGCTGATCGGCGGCGTCGCCCTCATCGTCATCGGGCCGAAGGATTTGCCGAAGGCGCTCCGCACCGTCGGGCAGATCACATCGAAACTGCGCCGCATGGCCGGCGAGTTCCAGATGCAGTTCAACGAGGCGATCCGTGAAGCCGAACTCGACGAGGTTCGGCGCGAGGTCGACGGCATCCGCAACACGGTTCGCGGCGCGGGGTCCGCCTTCAACCCGGTCCAGACGATCCGCGACGAGTTGAAGGGGGCTGTGGAAGGGCGCACCGCCAAGGTCGGGCCTGAACAGCTCGGTCCGGAAAAGCCCTCCGCCGAGTCCCGATCCCTCGCAGATGCCACCGCGCAGCTTCGGGCCGAGCAGGAGGCTGCCGCGCCGCTTCCCGACCCGGCGCCGCGCGGCGCGGAGACGCCGGCGCATCGCGAACCTATGACACAGGCGCCCGAAGCACCGCTCCCGGTCCCGGGCTCGGTGGATGATCCGTTCGGTCCGCCGGCGGAGCCACCGACCGGACAGGGCGCATCCCCGGACCCGAAGAACGGCGCGGCTGCACGATGATCACCGATGCGGACGAGGCCGAGATCGAGGCGTCGCGGGCACCGCTGCTCGAACACCTGATCGAATTGCGGTCGCGGCTGATCAAGTCGCTGATCGCCTTCGTGGTGATGTTCTTCGCCTGTTTCTTCTTCTCGCGCAATATCTACAACGTACTGGTCTATCCCTACACCTCGGTGGTGGGCACCCAGAACGCCGAGCTGATCGCTACGCACTTCCTCGAGCAGATCTTCACCAACATCAAGCTCAGCGTCTTCGGCGCGGCCTTCCTGGCCTTCCCGGTGATCGCCACGCAGATCTACGCCTTCGTGGCGCCGGGACTCTACCGGAACGAACGCAAGGCCTTCCTGCCCTACTTGGTGGCGACGCCGATCTTCTTCGTGCTCGGCGCGCTGGTGGTCTTCTTTCTGGCGATGCCGCTGCTGATCAAGTTCTCCGTCTCGCTCCAGCAGGTGGGCGTCGCGGGCGAGCCGACCATCAAGCTGCTGCCGAAGGTCGATGAATACCTGTCGCTGATCATGACGCTGATCTTCGCGTTCGGGATCGCGTTCCAGCTGCCGGTGATCCTGACCCTTCTGGGCCAGATCGGGATCATCGACGCGGCCTTCCTGCGGGAGAAGCGGCGCTACGCCATCGTGCTGGTCTTCGTGGCCGCCGCCGTCCTGACGCCGCCGGACGTGATCTCCCAGCTGTCGCTGGCCCTGCCGATGCTCCTGCTCTACGAGGCCTCGGTGTTCTCGGTGGCGCGCGTCGAGAAGCTGCGCGCGGCGCGGCGGATCGAGGAAGGGCTGGACCCGTAGTCCGAGGGCCGGCTCAGTCCGGCGCGCGGAGGCGGTACCCGACACCCGTCTCGGTGAGCAGGTAGCGCGGCCGCTCCGGGTCGGGCTCCAGCTTCTGGCGCAGCTGGCGCATGTAGACGCGCAGGTATTGCGGGTCCGACGAGGCGGGTGCGTGGCGCATGAGCTGCGCATGGGTGAGAACCTTGCCGGCATGCTGCACCAGCACGCGCAGGAACTCGTATTCGCGCGGCGACAGCTTCACCTCGCGCGCGCCGACACGCACGATCCGCCGGACGAGATCGACCGAGAGATCGTCGATCCGGAAGACCGGCCGTTCCCCCTGCATGGCGAGCCGGTGGCGCAGGGCGGCCCGGATGCGGGCGAGAAGCTCGTTCATGCCGAACGGCTTGGTGACGTAGTCGTCCGCCCCGAGATCCAGGGCCTCGACCTTGCCGCGCTCGTCGTCCCGGCTCGACAGGACGACGAGTGGCAGGTCCGGCCAGCGCGCGCGGATCTCCGCCAGCAAGGCGTGCCCGGCCATGTCGGGCAGGCCGAGGTCGAGAAGCACCAGATCGACGCCGCCCGCTTCCAGGCCGCGCAGGGCCGACGCGCCGTCGGCGGCCTCGATCACGGTGTAGTCCTGGGTGCCGAGGCCGGTGCGAAGCAGCCTCCGGATCGGCGGCTCGTCGTCGATCACCAGGATGCGTGCGGCGGCGCTCACGGCCTGACCGCCCCGAACGCCAGGCGCTGCGGGAGCGTGCTCATTCCGTCCGCAGCAGGACGTGCCGCTTCTTGCCGAAGGACAGCTTGATCACGCCGTCCGGGGTCAGGTCCCCGCGTCCGAGCAGCGCCTTCTCGTCCGTGACCGGAACGTCGTTGACCCGCAGCCCCCCGCCCTTGATCTGGCGCCGAGCCTCGCTGGTCGAGGGCACGAGCTTGGCGACGTCCGGGCCGAAGGCGGTCAGGACGCCGAGTCCGGCTTCCAGGCTCGCTGCCGGCACCGTGACACTCGGCAGGTCGGCGGCGAGCGTGCCCTCCACGAAGGTCTTGCGCGCGGTCTCGGCGGCCGCCTCGGCGGCCTCGCGGCCATGCATCAGGGCCGTCGCCTCTGTGGCGAGGACCGTCTTGGCCGCGTTGATCTCGGAACCGGCCAGCGCCGCCAGCCGGGCGATCTCCTCCATCGGCAGCAGCGTGAACAGCTTGAGGAAGCGGGCGACGTCCGCGTCCTCGGTGTTGCGCCAGAACTGCCAGTAATCGTAGGGCTTCAGCATGTCCGGGTTGAGCCAGACGGCGCCGGCGGCGGTCTTGCCCATCTTCGCGCCGGACGACGTGGTCAGGAGCGGGCAGGTCAGGGCGTAGAGCTGCGGCGTGCCCATGCGGCGGCCGAGATCGATCCCGTTGACGATGTTGCCCCACTGGTCGGATCCGCCCATCTGCATGATGCAGCCGTAGCGGCGGTTCAGTTCCACGAAGTCGTAGGACTGGAGGATCATGTAGTTGAACTCCAGGAACGAGAGTTCCTGGTCGCGCTCGAGGCGCAGCCGGACGCTGTCCATGGACAGCATGCGGTTCACCGAGAAATGTCGGCCGACGTCGCGCAGCATCTCGATGTAGTTGAGCTTGGTGAGCCACTCGGCGTTGTCGACCATCACGGCGTCGCCCGCCGCCTCGCCGAAGCGCAGGAACCGATCGAAGGTCTTGCGGATCTCGGCCTTGTTGGCGTCGATCTGCTCGACGGTCAGGATCTTGCGGGTCTCGTCGCGGCCGGACGGGTCGCCGACCCGGGTTGTGCCGCCGCCCATCAGGGCGATCGGCCGGCCACCCGTCGCCTGCAACCAGTGCAGCATCATGATCGACAGGAGGTGCCCGACATGGAGCGAGGGCGCCGTGCAGTCATAGCCGACATAGGTGGTCAGCCGGCCCTCCAGGGCCGCCGCGTCGATCCCGGCGAGGTCGGAGGCCTGGTGGATATAGCCGCGCTCGGTCAGGATCCGCAGGAAGTCGGATTTCGGCGCGAAGCTCTCGGCGGTCATGGATGCAATCTCGGGTCGCGGGCTTCGCGCGACAGGCCGGGGCTCCGCGTGCTAGCTCGCGCTGGGGTGAGGATACGGCGCGCTCTTAGCAGGGCGTTGGCCGAAAGGCACGGGGCAGGACGGTATGGCGATGATGCGCGCGATCGGGCTGATGAGCGGCACCTCGCTGGACGGCGTCGACATCGCGCTGATCGAGACCGACGGCGAGCGGGTCCACGTGGTCAAGGGCCACAACAACTTCCTGGAGCCGCTCGGTCCGACCGGCTACCGCGGCTACGCGGATGACGAGAAGGTACTGCTGCGCGCGGCCACGAAGGACGCCGAGTCGGTCCTCCATCCGGGCGACCGGCCGGGACGCCTGCCCGAGGCGGAGGCGTTCGTCACCCAGGCCCATGCGGAGGCCGTCGAGCGCTTCCTCGAGGAGAACGGCCTCGGTGCGGCCGACGTCGACGTGATCGGCTTCCATGGACAGACGGTGATCCACCGGCCGGACCAGCGCATCTCGATCCAGATCGGCGACGGCCAGGCGCTCGCGACGCGGCTCGGCATCCCGGTCGTCTCGGACCTGCGACGCGCCGATATCGAGGCGGGCGGCCAGGGGGCGCCCCTGGTGCCGGTCTTCCACAAGGCGCTGGCGGAAGCCTCGGGCTTTGACGGCCCCTTCGGCATCCTCAACATCGGCGGCGTGGCGAACGCGACGCTGGTCGACTCGAAGGGCCACGTGATCGCCTTCGATACCGGCCCCGGCAACGCCCTGATCGACGAGTGGATGCAGGAGCGCGAGGGCAAGAATCTCGATGATGGCGGCCGCACCGCCGCCCGCGGCCGGCCCGACGAGCAGCTGCTCGCCTGGCTGCTGACGCATCCGTTCTTCTTCCGGAGGCCGCCGAAATCGCTCGACCGGAACTGGTTCTCGCACAAGCTGGCGGGGCAGCTCTCGACGGAGGACGGCGCGGCGACGCTGACGGCCTTCACCGCGCGGGCAGTGGCGCGGGCACTCGATCACGCCCCCGAGATCCCGACCCGCTGGATCGTGGCCGGTGGCGGCGCGCGCAACGGCGAACTGGTGCGGCTCCTCAACTATCATCTGCGGGCCGAGATCACGACGGCCGATGCCATCGGCTGGTCCTCGGCCTATCTCGAGGCGCAGGCCTTCGCCTATCTGGCCGTGCGCTCGCTCCAGGGCCTGCCGATCACCTTTCCGTCGACCACCGGCGTGCGCGAGGCGATGACCGGCGGAGTGCTGGCGCGGCCGTGAGCCTCGGCTTCGCCCTCCGGCGAATCATCGAGGAATACCCGCTCGCCCGCCTAGAGCCCGTCGCCGGGCATCCCCTGGCGGCCGTCATCCGCAGAGGCGCGCCGGACGAGCTGCGCGCGGCCCTGGCGCCGATCGATGGGCCGTTCCTGGTCAAGGGAAGCCCCGGGCGCGGCAGCCATTGGGCCGCCGTCCCGTGGATCGCGATCTTCGATCCCGCCGTCACCACGAGCGCCACGCGGGGCTTCTATCTCGTCTACCTGTTCCCGGCGCATCGCGAAGCGGTCCACCTGTCGCTGGCGCAGGGAACCGTGGCGGCGCTCCGCGCCCACGGGCCGCGTGCCTCCACCCATCTGCGCGCCAGCGGCGACGCGCTGCGGGCCCGGCTGTCCGACTTCGCCGACGCGCTGCCGAACGCGACGATCACGCTGGGAAGTGCCGGTGAACTCCCGGAGGGCTATGAGGCCGCACATATTCGCGGGCTCAGCTACGATCTCGACGCATTGGGCGACGAGCGGCGTCTGCGCCGCGATCTCGCCGCAGCCGTCGCGGCCTACCGCGCGCTGAAGACCCGGGGCGGGCTGGACCTGCCCGGGACGGGTGGGATCGCTCCGGCTTGAACCCCGGCATCCGTCGTTGCTATGCGACCGCCGGATTGTCGTCGCAGCCAAATGCGGTGCCGTTTGTGCCCCCGCCGCTCCCGCGTTAAGGCACCGGCGTCATGTCTCACAACACCTTCGGCCACCTGTTCCGCGTCACGACCTTCGGCGAGAGCCACGGGATCGCGCTCGGCTGCGTGGTGGATGGCTGTCCGCCCGGGCTGCCGCTCGAGGCCCAGGAGATCCAGGCCGAGCTTGACCGCCGCAAGCCCGGCCAGTCGCGCTTCACCACCCAGCGCCGCGAGCCCGATCAGGTGCGGATCCTGTCGGGCGTGTTCTCCGATGACCGCACCGGCGGGCGTCAGCTCACCACGGGCACGCCGATCGCGCTGATGATCGAGAACACCGACCAGCGCTCCAAGGACTATTCCGAGATTCGCGACAGCTACCGGCCGGGTCACGCCGACTACACCTACGATGCCAAGTACGGCATCCGCGACTATCGCGGCGGCGGGCGCTCCTCCGCGCGCGAGACCGCGGCGCGGGTCGCGGCCGGCGCCGTGGCGCGCAAGGTCATCCCGGGCGTCACCATCCGGGCGGCGCTCGTGCAGATGGGCCCGCACGCCATCGACCGGTCGCGCTGGGACTGGGCCGAGGTCGGCAACAACCCGTTCTTCTGCCCCGATGCCGAGGCCGCCGCGCACTACGAGACCTACCTCGACGGCATCCGGAAGGACGGCTCCTCGGTCGGGGCGGTGATCGAGGTCGTGGCCGAGGGCGTGCCCCCGGGCCTCGGCGCGCCGGTCTACGGCAAGCTCGACGCCGATCTCGCCGCCGCGATGATGTCGATCAACGCCGTGAAGGGCGTCGAGATCGGCGACGGCTTCGCGGCCGCTTCCCTGCGCGGCGAGGACAACGCCGACGAGATGCGGGCCGGCAACGGCGACCGGCCGCGCTTCCTGGCCAACCACGCGGGGGGCATCCTGGGCGGCATCTCCAACGGCGAGCCCGTGGTGGTGCGCTTTGCCGTGAAGCCCACCTCCTCGATCCTCACGCCCCGCCGCTCGGTGACCCGCGACGGCACGGAGGTGGATCTCGTCACCAAGGGCCGCCACGATCCCTGTGTCGGCATCCGCGCCGTGCCGGTGGCGGAGGCCATGATGGCCTGCGTGCTGGCCGATCACTATCTGCGCCATCGGGGGCAGGTCGGGCCGCAGCCCTGATCCCGGCCTCCGCTCCAACCGATTCGAGTTTGCCCGTGCCCCACTGCACCGTCACCGAAGCCATCGCGGCCTTCGCCCGCGGCGAGATCGTGGTCGTCACCGACGACGACGATCGCGAGAACGAGGGTGACCTGGTCGTCGCGGCCTCCCTCTGCACGCCGGAGAAGATGGCGTTCATCATCCGCAATACCTGCGGGATCGTCTGCGCGCCGATCACCCAGAGCGAGGCGCGCCGCCTGCAACTCGCCCCGATGGTTGCGTCGAACGATGCGCCCCTCGGGACGGCGTTCACCGTCACGGTGGATGTGAAGCACGGCCTGACGACCGGCATCTCCGCCGAGCAGCGCTGCAACACTGTCCGCGCGCTCGCCAACGGCAATATGGGCGCGGGCGATTTCGTCCGGCCCGGCCACGTCTTCCCGCTGATCGCCCGCGACGGCGGCGTTCTCATGCGCTCCGGCCATACCGAGGCCGCCGTCGATCTGTGCCGGCTGGCCGAGTTGCCCCCCGTCGGCGTGATCTGTGAACTCGCCAACGACGACGGCACCGTGATGAAGGGGCCGCAGATCGAGGCCTTCGCCGAGACGCACGGGCTGAAGCAGGTCTCGGTGGCCGATCTGATCGCCTACCGGCAGGCCCGGGACCGGCTGGTGGAGCGGGTCGGCCACTTCCCGGTTCGCACGAATCACGGCGACATGAACGCCTACGTGTTCTCGACGCCGTTCGAGACGATCCAGCAATTCGCCTTCGTGATGGGCGAGATCGGCGACGGCCGGGACGTGCTCGTGCGCCTGCACCGGTCGAACGTCGTCGCCGACGTGATCGGCGGCGGCAAGCAGATCGACGCGGTGCTGAAGCGCTTCGCGGCGGCGGGCCGGGGTGTCCTGGTCTATCTCAGGGACGGTACCGCGGGCGTCCCGGTCAAGAGCGTCACCGACGAGGGTACGGAGGCCCTGCGCGCCCGGCAGTGGCGCGAGATCGGCCTCGGCGCGCAGATCCTGCGCGATCTCGGCGTCGTCTCGATCCGCAACCTCGCGACCTCGTCGCGCTCCTATGTCGGCCTCTCGGGCTTCGGCATCGAACTTCTGGGCGACGAGCCGCTGGACGGATGAGCGGGCGCGTCAGGCGCGCCGCGCCACCGTCCAGATCGCAGCGCCGGCCATGATCGCGGCCGCGCTGCGGTTGACCCGGCGGCGGAAGGCCGGTCGCTGCAGCGCCACCCGCGCCCGCGAGGCCAGGGCCGCGTAGGGGGTCATGACCGTCACGAGCACCAGCGCGGTGACGGTCACGAGAGCAGCGAACTCCTGGCGGTTGACGGCGCCGAGATCGATCAGGGTCGGCAACACGGCGAGGTAGAAGACGATCGTCTTCGGGTTGGCGAGGGTGATGCTGAGTCCCGCGCCGAAACTCGCGAGCGGCCTGTCGGACCGATCGTCCTCGACCGCCGTCGCCGTCGCGGATGAGCGCCACAGGCGGAAAGCCAGATAGGCCAGATACAGGCCGGCCAAGAGGCGCACGACGACGAAGACAGGGCCGAGACGCTCCGCGACGAGGGTCAGCCCGAACACCGCGGCGGCGAGGTAGGTCAGGTCGCCCAGGATGAGGCCTGACGCGAAGGCCATGGCGGATCGGAAGCCTGAACCGAGCGCACGGGCGACAAGCGCGACGACGCCCGGACCCGGGACCGCGGCGGCCACGCCCAGTGCGAGCGCGTAGGTCAGGAAGCCGGCCGCCGTCATCGGAGAGGTCCCGAGCGCGCAAACCCTGCCGGTCCAGCTGGGTCGTGCGGCTGCACGGTGACGGTGAGGCGATCCAGGGCCGGCATCATCCGAGTCCCTTCGGCCGGCAGGCTAAAGGCCGGGCTGGGCCGGCGGCAATCACAGGCCCGCGGATCGGGGCCTACCGGCCCATCAAGGCATCCACATGCGCCGCGACGGACTTGCCGAGCCCTTCCAGGCTGTAGCCGCCCTCCAGCACGGACACGATGCGGCCGCCGGCGCACCGTTCCGCCAGCTCCATCAGCCGGCGCGTCGCCCAGCCGAAATCTTCCGCTTCGAGCCGCAGATTCGCGAGCGGGTCGAGGCGGTGGGCATCGAATCCCGCTGAGATCACGATCACGTCCGGCCGGAAGGCCTCAAGGCGCGGCAGGATCCCGGTCTCGAAGGCCTCGCGGAAAACTTCGCCGTCGTCGTTCGGCCGCAGCGGCACGTTGACGATCGTATCCTTGTCGCCCCGCTCGGAGGCGGAGCCGGTGCCCGGATAGAGCGGCATCTGGTGCGTGGAGCAGTAGAGCACGGAGGCATCATCCCAGAAGATGTCCTGGCTGCCGTTCCCGTGATGGACGTCCCAATCCACCAGGGCGACCCGTTCGGCGCCGTGCTTCTGCTGCGCGTAACGCGCCGCGATCGCGGCGTGGTTGAACAGGCAGAACCCCATCGACCGGGTCCGCTCGGCGTGGTGGCCGGGCGGCCGCATGGCGACGAAGGCGTTCCGACACTCGCCGGCGATGACTGCATCGAGGGCGTGCGTCGCTCCGCCGATGGCCCGCAGGGTCGCCTCCAGGCTACCCGGCGACAGGATCGTGTCGGAATCGATGCCGACCATACCGTGCTCGGGGATCGCGGCGGCCAGCGCGTCGACGTATTCGCGCGGGTGGGCCAGGGTGGCGACCTCGACGGGCGCGCGCGGGGCCGAACCCCGCACCAGACCGGCGAACCGTTCGTCCTCCAGAGCGCGCTCGACAGCCCGCATCCGCGCCGGCCGCTCCGGATGCCCTTCCGGAACCTCGTGATCGAAGCTGGCGGGATGGCTCACGTAGAGGGTGGTCACGACGGTCGCTCCCGGATGCGGTCCTGTCGCGTACCTGCAACAGGAGCCGGCAATGTGCCATGAGCGGAACGCGCGGACTACGGGTGGGTGCCCGCTCTGGTTATGGTTGTGCGAATCTCTCGCGCGGAACGGCCGTATGACGACGACGCGTCCGGAGCGCGTCCACTTGTCGAGGGCGGTCGCATGCGTGTCATTCCTGTCTTGGCCTGCGCCCTTCTCCTGTCGGGCTGCAACTTCAAGGGCGTACCCGATCCGGCCCTGTCCGCCCGCGACGCGGAGTTCATGGCGCTCGTGCCGGACGCGGAGTTCGATCCGCACTTCGCCCGGTATCAGGTGAGCGACCCGACGAACCAGCCGCCCGGCACGATCGTGGTCGAGACGAAGGAGCGCCAGCTCTACCTCGTCCTGCCGCAGGGCAAGGCGATCCGTTACGGCGTGTCGGTCGGGGACGAGGCCTATGGCTGGACCGGCACGGCGACGGTCGACCGCAAGGCGGAGTGGCCGGCCTGGAACCCACCGGCCGAGATGATCAAGCGCTGGCCGCATGTCCACGCCATGCAGGGCGGCCCGATGAACCCGCTCGGCGCCCGCGCCCTCTACCTGTCCGATCACGGCAAGGACACGCTGTACCGGATCCACGGCACCAACGAGCCGGAGAAGATCGGTCAGGCGGTCTCGTCCGGCTGCATCCGCATGCGCAACATCGACGTGGTCGACCTCTACAATCGCGTCCCCGTCGGGGCGACGGTCATCGTCCGGTAACGCAACTGGTCAACGTCCCAATAAGCCTGCTTGCTCGGGACGTGTTTACCTGAACTTCCGTTCAGATCTGGCCATTAACTTCTGGCAGGGAAGCCGTCCCGTAAGTTGAAGACACACAGGGACAAGCACCGGCCGCAGCAAAGGTCGGAGGAGCAGGCGACCATGACCATGATTTCGGTTCAACAGTTCTGCAACCATGGGGTGTCGGCGGGTACGATCAGCGACGAGGACCTGCTGGTCCTGAAGCGCGAGGTCCTGCCGGACGGCTTCATGAACCGCGAGGATGCCGACATGCTGATCGCCCTGGAGCGGGCCGTGATCGCGTCCGACGCCTTCGCGGACTTCCTGGTGGCCTCCGTGGTCGATTTCGCCGTGTGGGGCACTCGGCCGACGGGCTATATCGACCGCGATGTCGCGACCTGGCTTGCCGCCTCGCTCAGCGGCCGCGACGGACCGAGCCCGGTGGGCGCCCGGATCGCCATGGAGGTCATCCGCGAGGCGCAGGGCAGCGCCGAATCGCTGATGGCGTTCGCCCTCGAGGCCAACCGCCGGATCCGCGACGCCGCCGAGCCCGCGCGCATCGTGTTCGCCCTGGCGGCGTGAGCCTTCGACAAAGGCGCAGCTTCCGTCCGCCGCGCAACTGATCTATCGGGACAGTCAAGCCGGTGCGCAATCCGGCGATCTCGAAAGCAGTGCGCCAGCGATGTTCGACAAGATCCTGATTGCCAACCGGGGCGAGATCGCCTGTCGGGTCATCAAGACCGCTCGCAGGATGGGCATCAGGACCGTTGCGGTCTACTCGGATGCCGATCGCGACGCCGTGCATGTCGCCATGGCCGACGAGGCCGTCCATATCGGCCCCGCCTCCGCATCCGAATCGTATCTGGTGATCGACAAGATCGTCGCGGCCTGCAAGCAGACCGGCGCCCAGGCGGTGCATCCCGGCTACGGCTTCCTGTCCGAGCGCGAGGCCTTTCCGAAGGCGCTCGAAGCCGCCGGCATCGTCTTTATCGGCCCGAATCCCGGCGCCATCGCCGCCATGGGCGACAAGATCGAATCGAAGAAGGCCGCGGCGGCGGCGGAGGTCTCGACCGTGCCGGGCTTCCTCGGCGTCATCGAATCCGCCGAGCACGCCAAGACGATCGCCGACGAGATCGGCTACCCGGTGATGATCAAGGCCTCCGCGGGCGGCGGCGGCAAGGGGATGCGAATCGCGTTCTCGGGCGACGAGGTCGCAGAGGGCTTCGCCCGCGCGCGCTCCGAGGCGGCTTCCTCCTTCGGCGACGACCGCGTCTTCATCGAGAAGTTCATCACCGATCCGCGCCACATCGAGATCCAGCTGATCGGCGATAAGCACGGCAACGTCGTCTATCTCGGCGAGCGCGAGTGCTCGATCCAGCGGCGCAATCAGAAGGTGATCGAGGAGGCCCCGTCGCCGCTCCTCGACAAGAAGACCCGCCGGAAGATGGGCGAGCAGGCCGTCGCCCTCGCCAAGGCGGTGAAGTACGATTCGGCCGGCACCGTCGAGTTCGTGGCCGGGCAGGACAAGTCGTTCTACTTCCTGGAGATGAACACCCGACTGCAGGTGGAGCATCCGGTCACCGAGATGATCACCGGGCTCGACCTCGTCGAGCTGATGATCCGGGTCGCGGCCGGCGAGAAGCTGCCGATCACCCAGGACGACGTGAAGCTGAATGGCTGGGCGGTGGAGAGTCGCGTCTATGCCGAGGATCCGACCCGCAACTTCCTGCCGTCGATCGGCCGACTGACCACCTATCGTCCGCCGGAGGAGGGCCGGCAGGGCGCCGCGATCGTGCGCAACGATACCGGCGTGGAGGAGGGCGGTGAGATCGCCATCCATTACGATCCGATGATCGCCAAGCTCGTCACCTGGGCGCCGACCCGCGCCGAGGCGATCGCCGCCCAGGCCGAGGCTCTGGACGCCTTCGCCATCGACGGCATCCGCCACAACATCCCGTTCCTCTCGGCGCTGATGGCCCATCCCCGGTGGCAGGACGGGCGCCTCTCCACCGGCTTCATCGCCGAGGAGTTCCCGGAGGGTTTCACCGCCCCGGAACCGGCCGGCCCGGTGGCGATCCGCATGATGGCCGCGGCGGCGGCCATCGATCACAAGCTCAACCAGCGCAAGCGCGGCATCTCCGGGCAGATGCGCGCTCCAGGCCTGTTCGCCTTCGAGAAGGACCGCGTCGTGACCCTGGCGGGGCAGTCGTACCCGGTCACCGTGGAGACGGAGGGCGAGGACCTGCTGGTGACCCAGGAGGACGGCACGGCGCTGACCGTGGCGAGCGCATGGCGGCCGGGTGAGCCGGTCTGGATCGGCACGATCGGATCCGAGCGCGTGGCCATCCAGGTGCGTGCATTGCTGAACGGCGTATTCCTGCAGCACGCGGGCGCGGCCGGGGAGGCCCGGGTGTATACCCGCCGCGAGGCCGAGCTCGCCGCGCTGATGCCGGTCAAGGAGCAGGCGGGCTCCGGCAAGCAGGTTCTCTGCCCGATGCCGGGCCTCGTGAAGCAGATCCTGGTCTCCGAAGGCCAGGACGTGAAGAACGGCGAGCCGATCGCGGTCGTGGAGGCCATGAAGATGGAGAACGTCCTGCGCGCCGAGCGGGACGCCAAGGTCGCCAAGATCCACGCCAAGGAGGGCGACAGCCTCGCGGTCGACGCCGTGATCCTGGAATTCGCCTGAGGCGGCCGGGCTGCCTGCGCAAGCCCGCGGCGCCGCGGGCAGGCGCAGCGTACTGCCACCGCGTCGAGCGCCGTCGCGGTGGCGCTGGTGGTAGTCGGCGTCATCGTGCCGACCACAGCCATGACCTTTGACATCCCGAACGCGCCGCCTCGGGGGCGGGCGCGGTTTTCCTGGTGCTGATCTGGCTTTCCGCAGGCCTCGGTTTTCCTCCACGAGCGAAGCGCGCCTCGGTGTCCGACGCATGCGCTCTGGCCAGAATTCCGTGATGTTGGTCGTTCCAGTCGTCGGCGATCGTGCCGTACGCCTGGATGTGCGCACGTTGCATCGTCCGGATCCGCCGGCCGGCGCGTAACCGCCGCGCCGGTCCTCTCACCCCGTTCCTCGGCACGATGGCTCTCTACTTCGCCTACGGCGCGAACATGGATGCCGCCGCGATGGCCCTGCGCTGCCCGGTCTCGCGGCTGATCGGCGGCGGGCATCTGCCTGGGTACCGTTTCATCATCATGCGCGAGGGCTACGCCTCCGTGATGCGTGCGCCGAGCCGCACCGTGTGGGGCGTCCTGTGGGAGCTCGCCCTCGACGACGTTCCGGCCCTCGACCGCTACGAGGGTGTCGCCGGCGGCCTCTACGTGAAGGCGACGCTTCCGGTGAGAGCCCCGGGTGGGATGAAGCGCGCTCTGATCTATCTCGGCGGCTCGACCGTACCGGGCCGTCCGCGCCCGGGCTATCTCGAAGCCGTTCTCGCGGCGGCGCGGGTGGCGCAGCTCCCGCCGGCCTATATCGGGGAGATCAGTCGCTGGAGGCGCGGGATTCCCGCGTGAATGGCCGGCACTTGGTACGCGACATGCTTGTTCGCGATCCACCGGGAGTGCGGAGGAGATCACCGCGCCCGGCCAGCCGTTCGTGATTGCGCAGCGCGCCCGTCGGTCAACGGCGATCGGCGCGCGCCTGCGAGGGAGAGTTCCGCATGTCGTATCTGGCGCCCGCCGATTTCGTGAAGAAGGCCGTCGATTCCGGTGAGTCGAAGGTTTTCATGGCCACCAAAGACACCTTCATCCGTGCCTACATGGCCGGCGCGATCCTGGCGCTCGCCGCTGCCTTCGCGGTCACCATCAACCAGACCACCGGACAGCCGCTCGTCGGCGCGCTGCTGTTCCCGGTCGGCTTCTCGATGCTGTACCTGCTGGGCTACGACCTGTTCACCGGCGTCTGCGTGCTCACGCCGCTCGCCCTCATCGACAAGCGTCCCGGCGTGACGGTGGCCGGCGTCGCCCGTAACTGGGCCTTGGTCTTCTTCGGCAATTTCGCGGGCGCGCTGACCACCGCGGTGATGATGTCGATCGTCTTCACCTTCGGCTTCGCCACCGAGCCGAACGCCGTCGGCAAGCTGATCGCCGGCATCGGCGAGGCGCGCACCCTCGGCTACGAGAAATACGGCGCCTCCGGCATGCTGACCCTCTTCGTCCGCGCCATGATGTGCAACTGGATGGTCTCCACGGGCGTGATCGGCGCGATGCTGTCGACCTCGGTCCCCGGCAAGGTGATTGCCATGTGGATGCCCATCACGGTGTTCTTCTTCATGACCTTCGAGCACTCGGTGGTGAACATGTTCCTGTTCCCGTCGGCCATCCTCATGGGCGGGCACCTGACGGTCATGGATTACCTGCTCTGGAACGAGATCCCGACGCTGCTGGGCAACATCGTGGGCGGCCTCGCCTTCACGGGCCTGATGCTCTACTCCACGCACGTCCGGACCGGCGCGACCCGGACTTCGGCCGCCGCGGGCCTCCGTCGTCCGATCGCGGCCGAGTGAGGCAATCCGGGCCCGCGCTGCGTCGGCGCGGGCCTCCGTCAGGGCGAGTGCGGACCCGAATGCGTGCGACACGGACGATCTCGGTCGTCATCAAGGGTCGGGTCCAAGGCGTGTCGTACCGCGCCTGGACACAGTCGGAAGCGCGCGCCCGCCATCTCCGCGGAACCGTGCGCAATTGCGCGGACGGCTCCGTTGAGGCGGTGTTCAGCGGACAACCTGAAGCCGTGGCGCAGATGGAGACGCTGTGCTGGTCCGGTCCGCCCGGCGCCCGCGTGACCGACGTCGCCGTGTGCGAGCGCGATGACGCCCCGGCCGTGGACGGCTTCCAGATCCTGCGCGGCTGAGGCTAACGCCGTCGTTCAGCGCATCGGGATGGGTTCTGCCTCGGCCGGCGGGCTGGTATGGCATCGCGGCCTTTCGCGAACCCGCCGCCGGAGATCATGACCGACCTGTCCACCGGCAGCGCCGCCTTCTCGCCCCTGGATCTCGGGGCGCTGCTCTACTTCATCCTCGCCTGGATCGCCTACGGCCTCTCGGTGGGGCGCCTGCGGGGGCGGATGGTGTCCCTGAGCCAGATCATGAACGGTCACCGGTCCAACTGGGCCCGGCAGGTGATCAGCCGCGACAACCGCGTCGTCGACACGCAGATCAATGCATCGCTGCAGAACGGCACCGCCTTCTTCGCTTCGACCTCGCTCATCGCCCTCGGTTCGGTGCTCACCCTGTCCCGCTCCGGCGACGACGTGCTCAACCTCTTCGCCACGCTCCCGTTCGGCACGGTGGCCAACCGCCTGACCTGGGAGCTGAAGGTCGCCGGGCTGGCGGTGGTCTTCGTCTACGCCTTCTTCAAATTCGCCTGGGCCTACCGGCTGTTCAACTACGCTGCCATCCTGCTGGGCACCGTGCCGACGAAGGGGTCGGGCGCGAGCGAGGCCGAGATGCTGCGGGCGGTGCGGCGCCTCGCGGCGATGAATGTCAGTGCCGGCCGGCATTTCGCGCGCGGACAGCGGGCTTTCTTCTTCGCGCTCGCCTATCTCGGCTGGTTCGTGAGCCCCTATGTGCTCATCGTCTCGACATCCGCCGTCGTGGTCATCATGTGGCGGCGGCAGTTCGCCTCCGAGATCCGCAAGGCGCTGCTGGAGATGGGCGAAGGGCCTCACGAAGGGCCGCTTCGGGGACCGGCGGAGGAGTGAGCGATATGATTGAAACGCGGCCGGACGACGCGGCGATCGAGACGGCGATGCTCGGTCTCGTGGCGCAGCGGGGCACAGGCAAGACCGTGTGCCCGTCGGAAGTCGCCCGGGCTCTGGGCGGGCCGCATCCGGATGGCTGGGGACCGCTGATGCAGCCGGTGCGCCGGGTCGCGGTGCGCCTCGCTCATGCCGGCCAGATCGCGATCCTGCGCAAGGGCAAGCCGGTGGATCCGGACGATTTCCGCGGCATCTATCGGCTTGCTTTGCCGGCCGCGTCGTCGGGGCCCGGCAGCCAGTCCGGGATGTAGCCGGACAGCCGATAGGCGACGAGCCCGATCCATTCCTTCACGGCGAGGTCGAGCTGCAGCAATCCGTCGGAGGCAAAACCGTTGAAGCGGGTCGCATCCCGCATGCCGCGGGTTCGATAGTCCACCGGGAACGCGTCCACCGCGAAGCCGGCCTGACGGAAGCAGCCGACCGCCCGGGGCATGTGCCAGGCCGAAGTGACGAGCAGCCAGCGTTCCCCGAGTTTCGGCTGGACCAGGGTCGCCGAAAAGGTGGCGTTCTCGTAAGTGTTGCGCGACCGGTTCTCCAGGATCAGGCGCGTCCGCGGAACGCCGATCACATCGGCCTGTCGGCTGACGATGTCGGCCTCAGCGGTGCCGCCGCCGATGAACCCGCTGCCGCCGGAGAATACGAGCCGGGCACTCGGGAAGCGGCGTGCGAGATCGGCCAGATAGATCGGCCGCTCGCCCGCGTCGTTGACGATGAGCTGGTCGCGCGCTTCCGAGAGGCCGGCCTCGATGCCGCCGCCCAGCACGATGATCCCCGCCGGAGCCGGCCCGTCAGCCGGGTAGGGGGCGAAGCGTTGCTCGAGCGGCAGCAGGACCAGCTCCGACAGCGGTGACAATCCCCCGAGTGCGAGCCCGATCGCCCCGAGAAGCGCCAGCCCCATGCCGGTCCGGCGAAGTCGCGTCGCCGCCAGCAGGACGAGCCCGATCAGGACGAGGAAGATGAAGAGATTGGACGGGGTGATCAGGAAGTAGATCACCTTCGACAGCGGGAAGAACACGGCGTTCAGGCCGACCTCGTCTCGGTCTCGAACCGCGCCAGGGCAGCGGCATCCGGGGGCAGAAGCGTCGCGAGGCTCTCGCCGCGCTCGACCTCGCGCTGGATCCACAGGTCGAGGCGCTGCTGCTCCACGGCCTCCAGCGCGATCCGCTCCGCGAGCGCGGCCGGCAAGGCGACGATGCCGCCATCCCCGCAGACCAGGATGTCCCCCGGATGGATCGCCGCGCCACCACAGGCGACCGGCTGCTGTGTGCCGACCAGAGCCAAAGCGCCATGCCCGGCTTCCGGGGCGGACCAGATCGGCAGCCCGACCGCATCCGGCAGAGCGGCATCGGTGATGAGTCCCGCGGCGCCGCGCTGCGCGATCCGCGCCGCCAGGATCGATCCGTACGGCAGGGCGAGACCCGAGCGGGCGGCATCGATGACGACGATCGCGCCGTCCGGGACGGCATCGATCGCCGCGGCGAGATCGCCCACGGCGTCGTCGCGGGCCGGGATCATCCGCAGCGTGTAGGCTGGCCCGATCACGGTGCCGTTACCCCCGGACAGCCCGCGCGGGCTGAAGGCCTTCATGCCGGCCCGCGTCAAGGCGCGGGCAAGACTCGCCGGTGTCACGGCCGAGAGCGCGTCGCGCAGGGTGGGGTCGATCGCCATCAGGGGCTCCGTGGAATGCGGCCCCGATCCGGGCGACGCGCTCAGCCAAGGTGGATCGTGCGGGCGCATCGGCAAGGCCGCCTTCGACCTAGGCGATCGGCTCGCCCAGCGCGCGGGCGGCGGCCGGCCGCGCCGCGATGCGCTCGTACCACCGGCGCAGCGCCGGGCGCTCGACGCGCTCGGCCGGAAGGTTCAACCAGCGATGCGCCGCGCAGCCGAGCGCGATATCGGCGAGACCGAAGCGGTCTCCGACCACGTAGTCCCGGCCTTCCAGATGGGCATCGAGGATCGCCGCCATAGCCTCGCTCTTCTTCAGCGATTGCGCGATCAGGGTGCGGTCGGGCTCGGCCGCCCGGTAGAGCTGCCAGAACGCGTCGCGCATGGCCGGCGTGAAGCTCGTGGCCTGCCAGTCGAGCCATTGCTCCACATGACCGCGGAGGCGGGGATCATCGGGGAGTGCGAGGGCCGGCGCGATCAGCGCGAGATAGCGGAGGATGGCGTTGGATTCCCAGAGAACAAAATCGTCCTCCTCCAGGGTCGGGACCAGGCCGTTCGGGTTCAGCGCACGATAGGCCGGGTCGTTGACGACACCATGGGCGCCTCCGGCCTCGACGCGCTCGTACGCGAGCCCGGCCTCGTCCAGCGCCCAGACCGCCTTCTGCACGTTCACCGAGGTGAGCCGTCCCCAAAGCCTGCGCATGGTCACACGATCTCCGTCACGCTTTCGGCGGGTAGGGATGCTCGCATCCGTTCGGATCGATCACCCGCGCGCCGTCCTCGGTCTGGCGCAGGTAGCCTGGCCCGACCGGCACCTTGCCGTGGCCGCCGGGAATGTCGAGCACATAGGTCGGCTGCGCGAGGCCCGAGAGCCGCCCGCGCAGAGCCCGCATCAGGGCCTGCCCCTCCGCCAAGCCGGTGCGCAGGTGGCTTGTGCCGGGGGCGAGATCGCCGTGATGCAGATAGTAGGGCTTGATCCGGTTCTCCACGAAGCTCCGCATCAGGGCTTCGAGTGTCGTGGCCTCATCGTTGATTCCGCGCAGCAGCACCGACTGGCTCACCATCGGAATGCCGGCATCGACCAGCCGGGCGCAGGCGGCGCGCGCGCGGGGCGTGAACTCGCGCGGGTGATTGGCGTGCAGAGCGACGAAGACGGCGCGTCCGAAGCACCTGAGCGACTGAACGAGATCGTCCGACACCGAATCGGGCTTCACGACGGGCACGCGGGTATGGATCCGCATGACGCGCACGTGAGCGATGGCCGACAAACGCCGCGCGATCGTTTCGAGTCGCCGCGGTGACAGCGCGAACGGGTCGCCGCCGGTGAGCACCACCTCCCAGATGCGCGGATCGTCCGCGATATAAGTGATGGCGGCGTCCAGTTCGGCGTCGCTCAGGGTCCCGAGCCCGTCCGGCCCGACCATCTCCCGGCGAAAGCAGAAACGGCAATAGACCGGGCAGACATGCAGAGGCTTGAGCAGCACGCGGTCGGGATAGCGGTGGACGACGCCGGTCACGGGCGAATGGGCGGCATCGCCGATCGGGTCGGCGCGCTCCTCCGGCGTCGTGGCACATTCCGCGGCACTCGGCACAAACTGGCGCGCGATGGGATCGTCGCCGTCGCGCACGTCGATCAGCTCGGCCATGTCGGGCGTGATCGAGACGGCATACCGGGCGAGGACCGCGCTGAGATCCTCGGCCTCCGGGACGGAGATCAGGCCCGCGGCAGCGAGGTCGGCGGCGTTCCGCAGGACACGGTTCACGGCAGGGTCTCCGCGACAGGCGTCCAGATGACGTCATCGACGCGGTTCGCGCCGCAGGCCAGCATCGCGAGCCGATCGAATCCCAGAGCGATGCCCGAGGCCTCCGGCATCACCGCGAGCGCTTCGAGGAAGTCTTCGTCGATCGGGTAACGCTCGCCGTAGACGCGAAGCTTCTCCGCCATTTCCGCGTCGAAGCGGCGGCGCTGCTCGGCCGCGTCGGTGAGTTCACCGAAGGCGTTGGCGAGCTCGACCCCGCAGGCGTAAAATTCGAAGCGCTCGGCCACGCGGGGATCGTGCGGTGCCGGCCGGGCGAGGGCGGCCTCGCTGACCGGGTACTCGCAGAGGATGGTCGGGCGCCCGATGCCGAGATTCGGCTCGATGCGCGCCACCAGCACGCGAGAGAACAGGTCGGCCCACGTATCGTCCGGCGCGACCCGAAGGCCCGCGGCGCCGACGGCGGAGGCGAGGGCGCCGCGGTCCGTCTCGCCCTCCGGCAAGACGGTAGCGAGCAGATCGATGCCGGCAAAGCGGTCGAAGGCCTCCGCCAGCGACAGGCGCTCCGGCTCGGCCATCGGGTCGGCCTCCCGGCCACGGTAGGCCATGCGACGCGTCCCTGCGGTCTCGGCCGCGAGCCTCAGCAGGTCCGCGCAATCCGCCATCAGCACCGTGTAGGGTGCTCCGGCGCGGTACCATTCCAGCATCGTGAATTCGGGGTGATGCAGCGGTCCGCGCTCGCGATTGCGGAAGACTCGGGCGAGGCTGAACAACCGCGTCTCACCGGCCGCCAGCAGCTTCTTGCAGGCGAATTCCGGCGAGGTGTGAAGATAGAGGGGCGTTCGCGCGCCGCTGATCCCGATCGCCTCCGTGGCGAAAGCCGAGAGATGAGCCTCGTTGCCCGGTGAGACCTGCAGGCAGGCCGGTTCCACCTCCACGAAGTCCCGATCGGTGAACCAGCCGCGGATCGCCGTCAGGATGCGGTTGCGCAACAGCAGGGCCGGGCGGCGGTCGGCATGGCGATCGGGCGACCACCAGCGAGGACTGGGTGCGGACAGCGTGTTCGAAGGCACTCTCAATCCTCGGCCCTGACCGACCCCGGGCCGCAATGCGGTGCCGCGCAGCGGACCGGGCGCGGCGGGCCGCGTCCACGGTTCGTGCTCGCCCGCTGGCAACCGGCACGCAGATGCGATAGTGGCGGGGTCCGAGATGCAGCGCCCGCGCTTGGCGCGTGCCGTTCCCCTTGTCAATGCAGGACGCTATTCCGTGAAGGTGATCGCCTCAACGCTCCGTAAGGGCAACGTCGTCGAGAAGGACGGCAAGCTCTACGTGATCCTGTTCGCCGAGAACATCCACCCCGGCAAGGGCACGCCGGTGACCCAGCTCGACATGCGCCGCATCACCGACGGCGTGAAGGTCTCCGAGCGGTACCGGACCACCGAGCAGGTCGAGCGCGCCTTCGTCGAGGATCGCGAACATACCTTCCTGTACAGCGACGGCGAGGGGTTCCACTTCATGAACCCCGAGAATTACGAGCAGGTCGCGGTTCCCCCGGACGTGGTCGGCGATGCCGCCCCCTACCTTCAGGAGGGCATGGCCGTCATGCTCTCGATCCACAACGGCGTTCCGCTGACCATCGAGCTGCCTCAGCGCGTGACCCTGGAAGTCGCCGAGACCGAGCCGGTCCTGAAGGGTCAGACCGCGTCGTCCTCCTACAAGCCGGCGACGCTGTCGAACGGCGTGCGGACGACGGTGCCGCCGCACATCGCGGCTGGGACGCGCGTCGTCGTGATGACCGCCGACGGTTCCTACGTGGAGCGGGCCAAGGACTGAGTCGGGCCGGCGCCGGTGACGCGTGCCCGCAACGCGGCGGCTCGCGTCAGCGCGTTGCCCGGGCGGCGGCCTCAATTGCGGCGTAGCAGCCCTGCGAAAGCGCCTGGGCGCGCCGCTGCTCCGGCGTGCTGAACGGCCGCCCGTCCTCACGGAACAGATCCTCGCGGAGGAGCGCCTCCGAGGTGCAGCGGGCGGCGATCCGGCACAGCGGCGGCTCGCCGCCCGTGCGCGTGCAGATGGTGACGTAATCGGCGCGAAACGCCCGCAGACCCGCCCGCGGGTTCGCCCCCGTCACGGTGACGAGGCCGGTGAGAAGCGCCATCAGCAGCGGCTGGTGGATGAGGTAGATCGCGAGACTGTGGCGCCCCGCGAAGGTCGCGCCGCGGGCGAGGGCCGAGCGGGGTGCCCAGGCTCCCAGGCGTGAGCGCGCGAGAGTGGGTAGACCGAGCCGTCCCAGGACGATCCCGGCCAGCACGAGCCCGAACCAGGGAAAGAGCGGCACGTAATCGTTGGTCCGTGGCGTGACCGTGCCCAGGCCCAGGAAGAAGAGGGCCGGGGCGTCGAGAAACGCCGCGTGGACGAGGTGCGGCGCGGCGAGGACCGCGGCGGCCGCCAGCGCCGTGACGAGGACCGGCACGAACAGGAACGGAAGGCCCAGCAGGCTCGCGACCGCGATGCAGTGGAGGACGCCGAAGAACACGAAGGCGTCCGGAAAGACGATCCAGGTGCCCAGGGTCACCAGGAGCGCGGCGCCCCCGATCCGCGCCATCCGCTGCAGCGTCGGCCCGGGCCGGATGCCGCCGCCGTTCATCAGGACGAGGCCGACGCCGACGAGCACGAGGAAGCTGCCGGCAATCATTTCGGCGCAGAGCCGGCCCGCCGGGGTCAGCGCGTAATTCTCCGCGGTCAGCCGCAGATAGCCGAGATCCCAGAGCGTGTGATAGCTCGCCATCGCCGCCAGGGCCGCAGCCCGAGCCGCGTCGATGACCGGGAGCCGGCGCTGCGGGATCGCCTGCGTCGGCGCGGCTTCGTGAAGGTCGATGGCGACGTCAACGGACATGGGGTCGATCCCAAACCACGTCGGCGCCCGGGTTTCCATCAGGAACGCTCTCGGCGCCTGCGGCACCCGCGCCGGCGTCTCACGCGCTCTCGAAAACGTGAAGGCCTCCGGCGCCGACCCGCCACCGCCCGGCCGGGTCGGTCCGCGGCGGAAATCCGCGCGGCTTCGCCGATGCTTAAACGCCGCGTCCGCGCGCGGCTGCGACCGATCGACTGTTGCGGCCCTGCCTCCCAGCGCCAAGATTGCATCTTGGCCGGGCTTAGCTGCCGGTCAAATGGGCTTCCCGGCAATCAGGACTTCGTTAATCTTACACGGAGAGCGCACGGCGTGATTCGGTGTAGGTTGCTCGGGCATGTCTGACGAACGCGGATCCGGGCCGGAAAACCCCGATCGGGTGATGAGCGCTCGAACCAGTGAGACGGCCCAGGGTGAAGACGAGGCTCTGGACCTTGTCGAGGTGGCAGGTCGCATCAAGTGGTTCGACGTCTCGAAGGGCTTCGGCTTCATCGTGCCTGACGATGGGGCGCCGGACGTTCTGCTCCACGTCACATGCCTGCGGCGCGACGGCTACCAAGCCGCCAGCGAGGGGGCGCGCATCGTCGTGGAGGCGGTGGAGCGGCCCCGGGGCTGGCAGGCGTTCCGGGTGATCTCGTTGGATCAGGCGACGGCGGTGCATCCCTCCGAGATGCCGATGCCGCGCACGCACGTGACCGTGACGCCGACCAGCGGGCTCGAGACCGCCGTGGTCAAGTGGTTCAACCGCCTGCGCGGCTTCGGTTTTCTGACCCGGGGCGACGGTACGCCCGACATCTTCGTGCATATGGAGACCCTCCGCCGCTACGGCATCGCGGAGCTGAAGCCGGGTGAGGCGGTGCTGGTCCGCTACGGCGACGGCTCGAAGGGCGTGATGGCCGCCGAGGTCCGGCTGATCGACGGGGCGCTTCCGGCCTCCCACTGAACGGCCGGCCCCGGCCGCACCGTCCTATGTCGTTGCCGCCCCTGAGCATTTCCAGCGCTGGATTTCCGCCGCACGCATCCTGTTCTATGTCTGCGCGTCTTGCCGGACCCTCCGCGCATTTTCCCACGAAAGGCCTGAGCCTGTGAGATTTCGAGCCCGTGCCGCGACGGCGGCCGCCGTCGCCTGCCTCGCACTGAACGTCGCCGCCCCGATCCCCTTTCTTCAGGCGCAGGCGCAGGCCCGCGCCGCCGCCGCCCAGTCCGAGCCGCTGACCATCCTCACCAAGACGGGTCCGAAGCGCTTCGACGTCGAGGTGATGCGCGACGATGCCGGGCGCGCCCGCGGCCTCATGTTCCGCCGCCACATGGCCGCCGATCACGGGATGCTGTTCGATTTCGAGCGGGAGGAGCCCGTCACCATGTGGATGAAGAACACCTACATGCCGCTCGACATGGTCTTCATCCGCACTGACGGCACGATCAGCCGGATCGCGGCCGATACGGAGCCGCTGTCGACGGCCATCATCGCCTCGGGAAGCCCGGTCTCGGCGGTGCTGGAACTCAATGCCGGCACGGCGGCGAAGCTCGGGATCCAGCCCGGCGACCGGATCGAGCACTCGATGTTCAAGGCTCGCTGAGCGCGCCCGCTGAAACGCGAACGCACCGGGAACAATCGCCTTGACCAACGTGGCGATCCGCGTCAATGTTCCGGCAATGTTCCGGCAATGTTCCGGTGCGCCGGGACGCCGGATCACCGCGGAGGACCCGATGAGCGACGTGGCCGAGGCCGAGCTGTTCGGCAACGACGACTGGTCCGTTCTGGCGGACGGGATCGAGCATCGCGCCACCGGCTACTTCATCGCCCGCGACGCGCTGGCGGCGCGTCGGGCCGAGGGGCTCTGGGACTGGCCGCTGCAGATGGCCGAGAAGCGCTGGTGTCGGCCGAGCCTGTTCCGCGAGGCGTTCCTCGCCGCGCTCGACCGTTTCGGGATCGGCCGCGACGCCGAGCTGCTCCGGTCCTTCGCCCTGGGCTACGGGATCCGCGCCGTGGTCTCGCCGGTCACCGACTCGTTCGTGACCCGCGCCGACGTGCTGCAGCCGCGCGGACCGCGCGAAGCGGTCCGGGTCGAGACCCGGCGCCCGGCGCGGGCGCTCGCCGCCGCGGGGGCGTGACAGGCCGGCAGGCGCCGGTGGATGTGAGCGAGCCGGGCGGGCCCCGATGACCCGGCCCACGGCGGCAGAGTGTACCGACGCGGCCGATCCGCCCGCGGACCGCGCCTCCGCGGTCGAGCGGATCACGGCTTGACCGGAGACCGTCCCGGCGCCGCGCGACCGCGGCGGAGATCCGGGCTGTCGGCGGGTCGGCTGCGCGGGGATGGCGCGCCTGCGGTGAGGTGAAGCGACGCCGCGGGGCGGCCGACGCACCGGGCAGACGATCTCCTCCAAACGCGCTAGGTCTCCCCGAACACAGCGCGGGAGAGACGATCATGCCGGATCAGGACCAGGCGGGGCTCGACGGGTTGATCACGCCGCCGCTGTCGCGGCGCGGCTTCGTGATGACCAGCCTGATGAGTGGCCTGACGCTGGCGACGACTCGGGTCGAGGCGCAGGTGATCCACACCGACACGACCGGGATCGAGGCCGGCGAGGTGAAGATCCCGGCCGCGGACGGGCCGATGCCGGCCTATCGCGCCGTGCCGGACGGGGCGGGCCCGTTCCCGATCGTGCTGGTGATCGAGGAGATCTTCGGCGTCCACGACTACATCAAGGATATCTGCCGCCGCCTGGCCAAGGCCGGGTACTGCGCGGTCGCCCCGGAGCTCTATGCCCGGCAGGGCGACCTCTCGACGATGACCGACCCCAAACTCATCATCCGGGACGTCATCGCGAAGACCCCGGATGCGCAGTGGATGGGCGACCTCGACGCCGCCGCCGCTTGGGCCGCCTCGGCGGCGAAGGGCGATCTCCACCGGCTGGGGGTGATGGGCTGGTGCCGCGGCGGACGGGATGTGTGGCTCTACGCGGCGCATCGTCGCGACCTGAAGGCAGCGGTGGCGTGGTACGGGCCGGTCGGCGGCGAGCGGACCGCCATCCAGCCCCGGACCGCCGGCGACGTCGCCGCCGAGATCCACGCCCCGCTGCTCGGCCTCTACGGCGGCGCCGATACGGGCATTCCGGCCGCCGATGTCGAGAAGGCGCGCGACCGGGCCAAGGCCGCCGGCAAGAGCGTCGAACTGGTCATCTATCCCGAAGCCCCACACGGCTTTCATGCCGATTACCGGCCGAGCTACCGGCGGGATGCCGCGGAGGATGGCTGGAGGCGCGCCCTGGCCTTCCTCAAGGCGCACGGCGTCGGCTGATCAGGCCCCGCGGCATAACGGGCCGGGCCGTTCCTCGGAAGCTGTGTTACACAGGACACGGCCACAACTTCTCAATTGTGCAAGGATCCAAGGAGGATCTGTGCCTGCGCGGGTCCGGCCTACCGCGGCGATCGGCGATTGAACCGATCGGGGCGGCCGCCGTTCAGCCCCTGTAGAGTGTCCTGGTCCATGAGCGATTCGGTACAGCCTGGCCAGAAGCCCGTGATCCTCGTCGTGGAAGACCAACCCGACGAGCGATTTCTCGCGGCCACCTTGCTGGAGGATACGGGCTTCACGGTGATCGAGGCTGAGACCGCCGACCGCGCGCTCGCCATCCTCAACGATCGGGGCGACGAGGTGAGCGTCGTCTTCTCGGACGTGCGGACGCCCGGGCCGATCGGCGGCTTCGAGCTGGCGCGGATCATCGGCGTGACCTGGCCGCGCGTCCGGGTGCTCCTGACCTCGGGCGATGCCGGCGACCAGCCGAGCGACCTGCGCGTCTCCGCGACCTTCATCCCGAAACCCTGGCGCGCCGAGGACATCCTCGCCTGGGTGGAGCAGGCGGCGGGCCGCCCCTCGGGCAATTCCGGTCCGTCCGTTATCGGACCGGGCGGAAAAATAATCACCCCGGGTTTGGAAACCTGACGCGACGGCGAAGTTGTACGCCACTCCCGGAGCGCGCCGCGCCCGGATTTGCGCAAGACAGTCAAGCCCGAACGTAGCCATGAAGATCGTAGCCGCCAATCACGCCGATTCTCTGCGCCGACCCGGCTCGCCCGATACGGCCGAGGCCGCCGTGCTCGATACGGTGCGCGACGAGCTTCGCGGTGTCTTCGGCGAGGCCGACGCGGATCTTCCGACGGAATGGACCGCGCTGTTGCGCCGGCTCGACCGGGCCGATCCGGGGCAGCGCGCGCGGGCCTGAGCAGAAACGTCCCCTCCGGCGCGGCACAGCCGGGCCGGTGCGACGGGGCGTCCGCAGGTCGCCCGGCCGCGCGCACCCGCAGCCCCGGCGCCGCGCTGCGGATCGGCCGGGAGTGGCATTTCGGCTGCCCTATGCGCTGCCGGTGAGGTGGAGACTGCGGCGGCGGGTCGCCAAGGCGACAGAATCTGCTATTCAGCCTCCTCTGACCTGCCGGCGCATCGCGTCTCTCTGTCGAGCCCTTCATGCGTCTCAACGCCCTTCGCGGATCGCTCGCTGCGGCCGCGATCATGACCCTGGCCGGACTCGTCTCCGCGCGAGCCGCGACGCCGCCGCCGCAGCCCGCCGACGGCCCGGGCGGTGCCGGCGACCGCAAGGCGACGATCACCAAGCGTCTTCTCGGACGCGGCACGGCCACGACCTTCGCGTTCTTCGCCGCCGGCAGCGCCCCGGAGGCCGGCCGGCCCGTCGCGATCTTCCTGCACGGCTGGGGCGTGGTGAACCCGCAGAGCTACGGGGCCTGGATCGACCATCTCGCCCGCCAGGGCTGGCTCGTGCTGTTTCCCCGCTTCCAGGATGTGAACCGGACGCGTCCGGCCGATGCGCCGGGCCTCTCCGAGTCCCTCGTGAAGGCGGCGCTGGCCGACCTCGCCTCGGACGGCGAGGCCAAGCCGGATCTCGGCCGGGTCGCGTTGATCGGTCACCTGGCCGGCGCGCCGCTCGCCATGGATCTGGCGGCCGACGCCAAGGGCCACGATCTGCCCGTCCCGAAGCTCGTCTTCGCGGTGACCCCCGGCGGCATCGCGAGCGGGCCGAAGTCGCGGGGCATCGCCCTCGGCGACTTGGCGGCGATCGACCCGTCCACCCTCGTCGTCGCGATGGTCGGCGACAAGGATACCCGGGCCGCCGACCTGGCGGCGAAGCGCCTGCTGCGCGAGGCCAGCGCCGTGCCGCTGGAGCGGAAGCTCTTCGTGCGGGCGCTCTCGGACGATCACGGCTTCCCGGCCCTGACCGCGACCCTGGCGGCGCCGGCCGGGCTCGATACGGCCTATGACGGCGGTGCCATCAAGCCCGGCCCGGAGCCCAAGGAGGCGGCGAAGGAGGCTCCGAAGCCGCCGCCGTTCCGCTGGTCCGCCGACATGGCGTTGACCGGCGAGCAGCAGACCCTGGTGTCGCAGGTGAACTTCGCCCGGGTCGACGCGCTCGACTATCTCGGCTTCTGGAAGACCTTCGACCTCGCGGCGGCGGCGGCATTCGGCGGCTCCGACGCGACCGCGCTCAAGAGCAACCCGCGGCTCGCCGATATGGAGCGCTGGAGCGACGGCTGGCCGGTGAAGCGGCTCGTGGTCGAGACCCCGCGCCCCACGCCGGCCGCCCAGGCCGGCACTCCGGCGACCGCCACCCGGAAGCGCTGACCTATCCCTTCGGGCAGGTTGGCCCTGGCGCGCGACTTGCTAAGCTGATCCGGTTCGACACCGGAAGCTGAGCCATGCCCGAGTTCGTCGCCAGCCTGCTCGCCGCAGCGGTTTTCTGCCTGACATTGCTCGCCCTGAACGCGCTGACGCGGATCCTGATCCAGACCCATCTCGCCCCGTCCGATCTGGGTGAGAGCGGTTTCCTGCAGATCGGCGGCGCGCTGCTCCTCGCACGGGCGGCGTATCGCCGGGCGCCGCACCGCCGGACCTTCTGACCGATCGGGGCCTTCCCGGAGCGACGGCGCGGGAAGCGGGACCGAAACGGTGATCGCTCGCTCCACCGGCGGGTGACGGCGGATCGATCGCGGCTGCCGGTCGCCGCAGATGCGACGGCGTCCGGCAACGTCCGGCTCCGCGATGACCGGCGTGCGCGCGCCGTCAGCGCAGGAAGGTGCCGAAGGAGCGCGGCCCGTTGCCCGTGGGAACCGTCTTGAGGACCTTGAGCGTGCCGGCGTCGAGGATGCTCAGCGTGTTGTCGCCCCAATTGGCCACGTAGAGGCGCCCGTCCGAATCCGCGGCGATCCCCTCCGGATGGTCGCCGACATCGACATCCCCCAGCGGCTTGAGCGTGGCGAGGTCGAAGGCCGTGACGCTGCCGGCATACTGGTCGGTGACGAAGCCGCGTCCCTGCACGAGGGCGATCACGTAGGGGCGGCGTCCGGTCGGCACCCGGCCGATCTCGCGCCCGGCGGCGAGGTCGATGACCGACACGTCGTCGCCGGTCACGTTGGCGGTGTAGGCCCGGCCGGCGGCGGCATCGAGGGTGATGCCGAACGGATGCTGTCCCACCGGGATGACCCTGGTCTCGCGACGGGACGCGGCATCCACCACCGAGACCGTGTTGGCCTCGCGGTTCGCCACGTAGAGCGTCGCCCCGTCGGGGCTCACGGCGATCCCGGAGGGCGAGGCTCCGACAACGATCTCGCCGTCCGGGACCAGCGTGCCGTCGCGTTCGGTGAGGACGAAGAGGCGGTGCCCGTACCAGTCGGCCACGTAGACCGTGCCGCCGCGCGGGTCGGCCGCGATGCCGAGCGGGCCGCCGGGCAGGGGCACCTCGGACAGGACCCGGCCGGCATCGAGGTCGATCACCGCGAGGCCGTGTCCCTCGGGGCGGGTGACGTAGGCGCGTTTGCGGTCCGCCGACAGGGCGATGCCGGCGGGTGCCCCGTCGACGGGCACGCGGCGCACGACCGCGCCGGCGGCGAGATCGACGATCTCGACCGCGCCGCCTAGTTGGGCGGTGATCACGGCTTCCCGCGCCGGCGCGGCGCCGGCGGCGGTCGCGAGGAGGGCGAGGCCGGCGGCGAGCGCCGCGCGGCCCCGATGCGGGCTCACGAGCCCTTCTCGGCCTTGGTCTTCAGGTTCGCGAGGCTGGCCTTGATCCAGTCGCCGACGCCCTTCTCGGAGGCCTCGTCGTTCAGCTCGGGCGGCGGATCGTTGTTCATGTAGCCGCGGTAGAAGGCCGCCTTCCACTCGACCTTCGACTTGGCGTCGCCCTCGGGCTCGACGGTGATCGTCGCCGAGTAGTCGTTGGCCGGCAGGTCCTTCACATCGACCTTGTCGATGTAGTACGAGAACAGCTTGTCCTCGGGCTTGAGCTTGTTGCTCGTCTCCTGGATCTGGTCACCGTTCTTCAGCGTCAGCACCCGCTTGAACTTGCCCGCCGGATCGCCGTTGAAATCGGTCTTCGTGACGTTCTGCATCCAGTCGGCATTCTTCACGTCGCCGACGATCGCCCAGACCTTGTCGGCCGGGGCGTTGATCTCGATCGACTCGGTGATCTTGCGCCGGGTCGGGCCGTGGGCCTGGGCCGTCGCCGCGACCAGGGCCGCGGTGGCCGCCAGGGCCAGGGTGATTTTCTTCATCTTGTCCTTCTCCTCCCGCCTTCAGCGGTCGTCACGATCGAGGACGCGCGCCTCGGGGCCGAGCGCCGCCGCGACCTTGTCCTCGATCCAGCCCCAGGCCTCGCGCTCGCGGGGTCCCGCGGTCTTGCCGATGGCGATGGCGAGGTAGGCCATCTCCGTCAACACCTTGTCCGGCTCCAGCATGTGCAGCCGGGTGGAAAGAATGGCGGCCTCCAGCACGGCGGCCTGGGCGCGGTTGTAGCCGATGAACGGCGCGTGCGCGGCGCTGTGGACCATCCGCCCGCGGAAGCGGGGCCGCGTCTCGTGAGGCTCTACCGCCGCGATCTCGAACTCGGCATGGCCGAAACTGTCGGCGAGGCGCCGCCCCGGGATCACCGTGCAGGCCTCGGTCGGCCATTCGCGCCGGCCGGTCACCGCGCCCGCGATGACCCGGATGTCCCGGGGGCTCGACGCCGCGAAACAGGGGCTCGCCTCCAGATTGACGATGGTGGGCGAGGGCCGGAACGGCGCCAGCACGTAGCCGTCCGCCTCGCCGATCAGCCCGAAGGGGACGAGGTGCAGCTCGCCCGCGGGCGAGACCGTCGTGACGATCGTCTCCAGGATCAGCGGCATCGGCTCACGTCCTGTCGGCGGGAACGAGCCGGCCGCAGACGAGCGTCGTCGGCGGATCCTGCGGGCGCTCCGGGGTCGCGGCGGAATCCGGGACGGTCTCGGGCGGGCCGGCATCGGCCTCGGGCCTGACCATGCGCGCGTCGCGGGTGCCGGGCGGCGGTGCGTCCGGCCCGGAATGGCGGGTATGGCCGGCCTTCTTGAAGGCGGTCGTGTCCTCTACCGCGGCATCGGCCGCGCAGCCCCAGTCGAGGGGCTCGTCCTGAACGTAGCGCTTGCCCAGCCGCCACGCGGTCTCGGCCTTGGCGAGCTCAGCCCCGAGATAGAAGGCGTGGGCGCCGTCGCTGGCCACGTCGAGATCGGGGAAGAAGGCCATCGCGTCGGTGCCGACCCTGTGGATGTCGCGGTTGTAGACGTGGATCCCGTCCTCCGCGACGGCGATCCGGTAATTCGGGTCGCGCACCTCCGCGGCGGCCTGGGCGATCTCCTCGGCGGTCTGCACGAAGGGGCGCTTGTCGTGAAGGGCGAGCAGCGCCCGGCCGTAGCCCTTGGGCAGCGCCGAATCGGCCTTGGCGGCGTACATCACCCGGCGCGCCGCGTCGTGCTCCTCGACGGTGCGGCGGGTGTGGTTCGAGACCTGGACGATCAGCACGTTGCGGATCGCGAGTTCCGAGCACATCCCGACGAGCAGCGCGGTGACGCCGAGCGAATCGGCCTCGGTCAGCTCCGTGAGGTTGCCGGTGCCCATCATCATCTCGATGTCCGGCCAGCGGGCGCGGGTCTCGCGGTAGCGCGCGATCGAATCGACGAAGCCGTGATGGATCGGCTCCAGGATCGGATCGGCCAGGAACGGGCGTCCGGCCTCCAGCATCCGCGCGATCGCCCGGTCGAGGGAGGGCAGGTCGTCCGGGCGCGTCGGCACGAGGATCGGCACCGCGTCGGTCTCGAAGGCGAGATCGAGGGTCTCCTCGTTCAGGCTGAGCAGGTAGTCGGCCCCGGCGCCCGCGCCCCGGGCGAGCTCCTCGCGGGAGAAGGAATCGACGCTGACCCGGAGGCCGGCGCCCTTCAGGGCCTTCACCGACTCCTCGAGGTGCGGGAAGGGCGTATCGGGCAGGCCGCCGAGATCGATCACGTCGGCGCCCCGGCGGGCGAGGTCGCGCCCTTTGGCGAGGATCTCGGCGACGCTCATCTTCGAGGCGTCGACGATCTCCGAGAAGATCCGCAGGTCGTGGCGCGAGAGGTCGACCTTCCGGGCCGACAGGCCGAGCCAGGCCGGCAGGTCGACGACCTCGTCGGGGCCCCGCTCCACCGGCACGCCGAAATGGGCGGCGAGGGCCTCCGGGTTGGCCCGGCAGCGGCCCGGCAGGATCACCCGGGTCGCGCCCTCGGGCAGCGTGACCCGGCGGCGGATGATCTCCTCGGTCATCAGCGCGGCGACCTTCACGCCGGCATCCGCGATGCTCCAGCGGAACCTGTCCGGCAGGCCGGCCGCGACCTTCTCCAGCCGCGCCCGGGCGAGGCGGCCGGTGACGAAGACGATGTGCTCGGGGCCGCTCACGCCGCCTCCCTCGGGGCGATCGCCGCCTTGTGGCCCGGACCCCAGATCTCGATCCGGCCGCGGTACCGGGCCGCGAAGTCCGGGAAGGCCGCGTCCACCAGACCGTTAGCCGCGAGGGCGGCGGCGTCCTGATCGGGGGACGCGTCCCGGGACTTCACCAGCACGCAGCGCGCGGCGCCGACCTGTCCGGCGAGCCAGAGGGCGAGGCTGTCGGAGGTGACGTCCCAGCTCTCGGGGATGTCCGGATGGCCGGCGCGCAGGCGGCGGGGATTCCAGACCCGAAAAGGAGCCGGCGCGGCCTCGGCCCAGGGCTCCAGGCTCTGCACCAGCCGCGGCTCGATCGCGCGGAAGATCCCGGCGGCCTCGCTCATGGCGTCGAGGGCCCGGCGATGCGCCTCGGCATCGCTGAATCCCTCTCTTGCCTGCGCGGCCCGCACGGCCCCGGCGAAGCTGCCGCCGCCCGGGACGACGATGCAGCGCCCGAGCGCGCCGTCGGCGAGCGAGGCCAGCAGGGCGCGGCGGCGGTGCGGATCCGCCTCGAGGCTGCCGCCGATCTTGACGACGGCGGTCACGCGGCGTCCCGGCGGTTCGGATGCAGGGCGCGCAGCGCCTCGGCGACCCGGAGCGGATCGATGCCGTTGCGGCGGTCGAAATCGCGGCAGAGGCCGCCGCGGAACCCGAGATAGTCCGGCGCGAAGGCACTGAGACCCGCGATGTCGATGACCCGGAGCGAGCCGGCCAGGCCGCTCATCAGCCCCTGCGCCCGACAGGCGGCGGTGAAGGCCTCGAGATCCACGGGCGGCGCGAGGTCGGGGAGGCGCACGCCCCGCTTCCCGGCGGTGTCGATCATCGCGCCCGCGAATCCCGCCGCGGCGAGATGCGGGACGAGGGCGGCGGCCGGCCCGTCCTCGGCGAACAGCACGGCGATCAGGCGGCGCGGCGCCGCCGCGGCCAGATCCGCCAGGGCGCCCCCCGTCTCGCGGCGGAGGCGCGAATCGACGCCGGTCTTCACCCAGTCGACGCCGGTCGCCGCCATGGCGGCCACGGCCCCCGGATCCGGTTCGGCGACCGCGCTGGTGGCCGCCTCACCGGACACGCGGGCGACGATCTCGCGCACCACTGCCGGGTCGAGGGCACCGAGGGCGCCGCGCTCCGGATCCTTGGCGTCGATGAGGTCGGCGCCCGCGAGCCGCGCGGCCTCGGCCTCGGCCGGATCGCGGACGCTGACGAGAAGGCGGGGCAGGGAGCGGGACTGCAAGGGGGACGCGGACACGAATGACTCAGGCGTGGATGAAAGGCCTCATGACTTCCCGGGCAGCGGCTCGGCGAGCAGGCGGTTCTTCACCACCCAGCGCATGGCGTGGGCCCAGGTATCGTCGGTGTCGGCCCGGATCGTCACCTGCCCGCCCCGCACGACCTTGCCGGTTTCGGCCTCGGCGATGGCGACGTTCAGGTTGAAGATCTGACCGGACCCCTTCTCCACATAACCCGTCACGACGAGGTCCGCACCCAGGCTCTTGCCGATGTCCGCCGCGCAACCATTGCACTTGTAGAGCGGCCCTTCCTTGGCCACGACATCGGCCTTCGGCGCGGTGTCGACGATCTCGAGCCCCGCCTGGTCGTGCAGCGCCTTGCGCAACTCGTCTGTGACGAGCGTGAGCTTCTTGGTATCGGCCGGCCGCGCCCTGGCGCCGTAGGTGGCCCCGGGGTCGAAGAGTTCCACAGGAAAGACCGCCGCCTTCCCGGCGGCCAGGGCAGCGCAGGGCAGGGCGGTTCCGAGGGCGGCGAGACCGCACGCGGTCACCGCACGCAGGGTCAGCTGGCGCATCGGCGGGGCCTTCCTCTCGTCCGTCCAGCCGCCTCTCCCGGCGGCATCGATGACGCCATAGGTCGGGCGAAGGGACAATTTGGCAATGTACTTCTCTGCCAACGTATCCCAGGACGACAACGTGAACGTCGGGACGACGCGCCGCGGTTGAGCGGTCGAAGCGGAAGCTGGTAGAGGCCGCGCATATGCATGATCCTGCACCCGACCCGGTTGTTCCGCGCCCGGCCTGTCCGGCCTGGCTGCGCGGGGCGCTCGTCGCCCTCGCGCTGCTGCCCCAGGCCGCGCTGGCCCAGCAGTCCGCCCCGCAGCCCATCGACACGCAGATCGGCCTGATCTACCGGCCGCAGCCGGCGCCATCCTCGTACGATGCCGAGGCCGCCCCCGAGGACGAGGGGCTGGCCGGCGCCAAGATGGGGATCGCCGACAACAACACCACGGGCCGCTTCACGAAGCAGACCTACGCGCTGGACGAGATCGCGCTGTCCGACGACAGGCCGGACGCGGTCGCAGCCGCCAAGGAGCTCGTCGCCAAGGGCGTGCGCTACCTCGTCCTGGCGCTGCCCGCCGAGGCGGTGCTGGCGGTCGCGGATGCGGTGCAGGAATCGGGCGCGGTCGTGCTCAATGCCGGCGCCCCCGACGACCGCCTGCGCGGCACCGATTGCCGGGCCAACGTGTTTCACATCCTGCCGTCACGGGCGATGCTCACCGACGCCTTGGCGCAGTACCTGACGCTCATGCGCTGGCGGAAGATCTTCCTGATCGTCGGCCCGACCGATGCCGACAAGGCCTATGCCGACGCGGTGCGCAATTCGGCCCGGAAATTCGCGCTCAAGATCACCGCCGAGAAGCCCTGGACCTTCGGCCCGCTGGCCAAGGCGCGGGGCGACACGCCGACCCGGGCGGAGGCGATGGTCTTCACCCGGGGCCTCGACTACGACATGGCGATCGTGGCCGACGAGGAGGGCGATTGGGGGGATTACGTCCCCTATCGCACGGTCGATCCGCGCCCCGTCGGTGGCACGCAGGCGCTGACGCCCACGACTTGGTCTCCGGTGCTGGAGACCTGGGGCGGCGCGCAGGCGCAGAATCGGTTTCGGCGGCTCGCCGGGCGCCTGATGCGGCCCCTGGACTATCAGGTCTGGGCGGCGGTGCGGACGGTCGGCGAGGCGGTGACCGCCAAGAAGTCCAACGATCCGGCCGTGATCGCGCCCTATCTCGTCGAGCCGGACTTCACCCTGCCGGCCTACAAGGGCGTGTCGCTGAGCTTTCGTCCCTGGGACCATCAGTTACGTCAGGCGATCATCGTGGTGCAGCCGAAGGCCCTGGTCTCGGTGGCGCCCGAGCAGGGCTTCCTGCACCAGCGCACGCCCCTCGACACGCTGGGCGTGGACCTGCCCGAGACCTCCTGCAAGTTCAAATGACGGCGCGCCCTGCGGCGTTGACGAGCGGCCCGCGCCCTCGCAACGCGCGGAAATCGCACTACAATTACCCGCCGAGAACGTCCTTCGAGGACGCCGGAAAGTCGCAAGGGAAGGGAATGGCATGAGCGGCCGCGTCGAGGCAGGTCTGAGTGTGTTCGCCCTCGGTGCGTGGCTCGCCCTCTGCGGGCCGGCCGCCGCCTACACCGCCTACGTCACCAACGAGAAGGGCAACTCGGTCAGCGTCATCGATACCAACACGATGGCGGTGACCGCGACCTGGAAGGTCGGGCGGCGCCCGCGCGGCGTGACCCTGTCCAAGGACGGGAAGGAGCTGTTCGTCTGCGCCAGCGACGACGACCGGATCGACGTGCTCGACACGAGCTCCGGCAAGGTCGTGCGCTCCCTGCGCTCCGGCCCGGATCCCGAGCAGTTCATCCTCGATGCCTCGGGCAATCCGCTCTACGTCGCCAACGAGGATGACAGCCAGGTCACGATCATCGACATCGAGAAGAACAAGGTGCTGGCCGAGGTGCCGGTCGGCGTCGAGCCGGAGGGGATGGGCCTGTCGCCGGACGGCAAGATCCTGGTCAACACCTCCGAAACGACCAACATGGCCCACTTCATCGACACGAAGACCTTCCAGGTCATCGACAACGTGCTGGTCGATGCGCGGCCGCGCTTCGCCGAGTTCACCGCGGACGGCAAGTTCCTGTGGGTCTCCGCGGAGGTCGGCGGGACGGTGAGCGTGATCGATGTGGCCCAGCGCCGCGTGATCAAGAAGATCACCTTCAAGATCCCGAGCGTGAACGACGAGGCGATCCAGCCCGTGGGCATCCGGATCACCAAGGACGGCAGCAAGGCGTTCGTCGCCCTGGGGCCGGCCAACCGCGTCGCGGTGATCGACGCCAAGACCTACGCGGTCGAGAAATACCTGCCGGTGGGCCAGCGCGTCTGGCAGCTCGCCTTCACGCCGGACCAGAAGATGCTGTTTACCACGAACGGCACCTCCAACGACGTCTCGGTGATCGACGTGGCGGCCGAGAAGGTGGTCAAGAGCATCCCGGTCGGCCTGCTGCCCTGGGGCGTGGCGATCTCGCCGAACTGAACCGGGTCGAGGCTGCCGGCCGTCTGACGACGGGCCGCGGCACCGGTGCCACGAGCGTTAGGAAACGACACGATGCGGATCTTTCGGATGGCGGCCTTTGCCTGTGCAGGGCTGCTCGCGGCCGGCCCGGCGCTGGCTCTCGACCTCACCAAGAAGCGCGAGAACCTGCCCGATCTTGTCCTCGGCGATGATCAGGGCAACGATTTCGCGGTGGAGAACAAGGACATCACGCTCGAATCCGGCAAGGCCTACCGGCTGCGCATCGTCGCCAAGGGCCGCCAGGAATACAAGTTCTATGCGCCGGAGTTCTTCCGGTACATCTGGCTCAATCAGATCGTGATCGAACACAAGGAGATCCACGGCGGCGGTCCGCCCGATCACCTGGAATTCGACGACCCCGGCGAGATCGCCGTCGAGTTCGTCGCGATCAAGCCCGGGACCTACAGGTGGGAGGCGCGCGGCTTGGAAGCGAAGGGCATGACCGGCACGCTGACGGTGAAGTGATGCGGACGCTCATCCTGGCCTCATGCCTCGTGGTCGCCGGCCCGGCCCTCGCCGCCGACGACGCCTCGTCCTGCGCGGAGGGCATCGCGATGATCCGCGACGCGCTGGCGCTGAACCCGCCGGAATCCGCCCTGCCCAAGCTCTGGAAGGCCCTGCGCGTGGCCGAGCGGGAGCAGAAGGAGGGTGAATTCGACGAGTGTCTGGACGCGGTCGGCGACGCCCGGAAGGTGCTGGGGCGATGAGCGCGGCCGAGGTTGCCGCCCTCCAGGTGGAGCATGTCGGACACCGCTTCGGAGCGCGTGCGGCGCTCGACGACGTCTCGATCGCGGTGGAGCGCGGGCGCTTCGCGGCGCTGCTCGGCCCCAACGGGGCCGGCAAGACCACCTTGTTCTCGGTGATCACCCGCCTCTACAACAACCAGACCGGGCGGGTGTCGATCTTCGGCCATGCCCTGGACCGCGAACCCTCCCGGGCGCTCGCCCGGCTCGGCGTGGTGTTCCAAGCGCGGACGCTCGATACCGACCTGACGGTCGAGCAGAACCTTCTGTACCATGCGAGCCTCCACGGCATCGCCCGCAGCGCCGGGAAGGCGCGGGTCGGCGCGCTCCTCGACCGGGTGGGGCTGTCGGACCGGCGGCACGACAAGGTCCGCACGCTCTCGGGCGGCCAGTCGCGGCGCATCGAGATCGCCCGATCGCTGATCCATCGCCCGGATCTGCTCCTCCTCGACGAGCCGACCGTCGGCCTCGATCTCGAATCCCGGGCCGACATCGTGGCGATCGTGCGCGCCCTGGTGCGGGAGGAGGGGCTCTCGGTCCTCTGGGCCACCCACATCTTCGAGGAGATCGCCCCGGAGGACGACGCGGTCGTGCTGCATCGCGGCCGGATCATCGCCCGGGGTCGGGCGGGCGATATCGGCGCGCCGGGCGAGGCCCTGGCCGACGCCTTCCGCCGCCTGGTAGCCGAGCCGGGGAGGGCCGCGGCATGAGGACGGAGGCGCGGAGCACCGTTCTGAACCGGAGGCTGGACGCATGAGCGTGCCGACCCCTCTCTCGACGCCCGCGACCGTCGCGCCGCCGCGCGGCGGGCAGGCGCGCATCGGCCGCCTCGACGCGGTCGGCTACCTGATCTGCCTCGGCGGCATCGTCAGACGCGAGCTGCTGCGCTTCTTCAATCAGAAAGAGCGGTTCTTCTCGGCCCTCGTCCGACCGCTGGTCTGGCTGTTCATCTTCGCGGCGGGCTTCCGCAACACCCTCGGGGTCTCGATCGAGCCGCCCTATCAGACCTACGTGCTCTACGAGGTCTACGTGGTGCCCGGCCTCGCCGTGATGATCCAGCTGTTCAACGGCATGCAATCGTCGCTCTCGATGGTCTACGACCGCGAGGTCGGCTCCATGAAGGTGCTGCTGACCTCGCCCTATCCGCGCTGGCTTCTGCTCCTCGCCAAGCTGATCGCCGGCGTGGCGGTGTCGATCGTGCAGGCCTACGCGTTCCTGGCGGTGGCGTATTTCTGGGAGACCGACATCCCGCCGCTCGGCTACCTGACGGCGCTCCCGGCCTTCCTGGCCTCGGGCCTGATGCTCGGCGCGATCGGCCTGTTCCTGTCCTCGCTGGTGCGCCAGCTCGAGAACTTCGCCAGCGTGATGAACTTCGTGATCTTCCCGATGTTCTTCGCCTCCTCGGCGCTCTACCCGCTGTGGCGGATCCGGGAATCCTCGGAGACGCTGTACTGGATCTGCGAGCTCAACCCGTTCAGCCATGCCGTGCAGCTCGTCCGCTTCGCCCTCTACGTCCAGTTCGAGCCGGTCGCCTGCGCGGTCGTCGTGGGCGTGACGCTCGCCTTCTTCGGCATGGCGGTGGTCGCCTACGATCCCGGCCGCGGCATCATGGCCCGGCGCGGCGGCCCGGCCGGCGAGAACACCTGAAGGAGCCCGCCCGATGAACCGTATCGTCTCCCGCCTCCTGGGCACCGCGCTCGGGATGAGTCTTCTGGCCGGACCCGCTTTGGCCCAGCCGCGAGTCGATCCCGACTGGCCCTGCGTCCAGCGCAAGGTCGCCACCCTGAGCCCCGGCCAGTTCTGGACCGGCCCGGACATCGCCGCGGCCGGCGATTGGGGCAGCGACAACGACGCCGCCGTGTTCGCCCAGAAGATCGCCTCCCGGCGCACGGACCTGTCCCAGGTCGGCCCGCTCCTCGACGAGTTCGCCGGCAAGTTCGGCGCCGACAAGGACGCGAAGGACAAGGCCCTGACCCGGGTCTATGCGGGCGTCTTCGAGGTGATCAACGGCGAGCGCGACAAGGTCGTGGGCGGCATCGCCCGCTACGCCCAGGGCCAGCGCCGGATGGCCGAGCGGATCCGCGACGAGGCCGACAAGATCAGCCAGGTCAAGGATGCGCCCAGCGCCTCGGACGCCACCGAGCTGCCGAAGGACCAGTCCGACCTCGAGACCAAGTTCGCCTGGGATCGCCGCATCTTCCAGGAGCGGAGCCAGTCGCTGACCTATGTCTGCGAGGTGCCGCAGCTGCTCGAGCAGCGGCTCGGCGAGATCGCGCGGCTGATCCAGGCACGGCTCTGACGGGCCCGCGGGGCGATTGCCACATCGTCCCGGGCGCCTTGCCTAAATTTCCCTAAGTGTTTGAAAAGACTGATAAAACTGTTGCGCTTCGATCACGCAGCCCGAGCTTCGACGCGTTCGCGCCGGAAATAGGACCGAAACGCGGCTCACATGATCCCGAGCCGATTGTGCGCCGTCCCGGCGCCCGCCAAGAGAGATCACAAGCCCGTCATCAGCGGGCACGGGTCTCACGACATTGGGGGGCGGGATGTCACTTCGGGTGCTGCGAAGCAGCTTGGTCGCGTCTGCATCAGTTCTGGCCGGGAGCGTCATCCCCGGCGCCGTGCAGGCGCAGCAATCGGTGAGCCTCGGCGAGATCAGCGTGGTCTCGACCACGCCGGTGGGCTCGGGCGGTGGCAATTCGAGCGGCGCCCAGATCTTCAACGGGCCCGGTCCGGTGCCGCCGGCCGGCTCGGTGGGGCCGAGTGCCGGGACGCGCCTGCGCGGCAGCGAGCAGCCCCTCTACAAGATCCCCAGCACGGTGGAATCGGTCACCGCCAGCGACTTCACGATCGACCGCGCCAGCGACAACCTGACCACGACGCTCGCCCGGCGCACGCCCGGCATCAACGTCTCCGACTCGCAGGGCAACAACAACCGGACGGATGTGACCTATCGCGGCTTCACGGCCTCGCCGGTCCAGGGCGTGCCGCAGGGGCTGGCGGTCTACCAGAACGGCACCCGAATCAACGAGGCCTTCGGCGACATCGTCAACTTCGACCTGATCCCGCCGCAGGCGATCCAGCGGATCGACGTGGTCACCGGCAACCCGGTCTTCGGCCTCAACGCGCTGGGCGGCGCGGTCAACATCCAGATGAAGAACGGCTTCACCTGGCAGGGGACCGAGATCTCCGCCTGGGGCGGCTCGGATGCGCGCACCGCCGGCTACGTCGAGTACGGCAAGGTCTCCGACAACTGGAGCCTCTACTTCACGGGCGACGGGCTCAACGACCGCGGCTGGCGCTACGACAGCCCGAGCACGATCGGCCGGCTCTACGGCGATCTCGGCTACCGGTCGCAGGATTCGGAGTTCCACCTGATCGGGCTCGCCGCCCGCAGCTTCTACGGCGCGGCTTCCGCCACGCCGGTCGATTTCACGCATGTCGACCCGCGGGCGATCTTCACCAACCCGCAGACCACGACCACGGAGGTCGGCATGCTCCAGCTGACCGGCCGGGTCGACATCTCGCCGACCTGGGATCTGGCCGGCAACGCCTATTTCCGCCGCTTCAGCCAGACCTATGTCGACGGCAACGACGGCAACTTCGAGAATTGCAGCAGCCGCTCGAGCTATCGGGGTTTCCTCTGCTACGAGGATGACGGGTTCAGCCCGGCGGCGGGCCAGTCGCAGAACGCCTTCCGCAACCAGTTCCTGATCCTCGGCCAGCAGAACCAGCGGATCCCGTTCCGCGCCAACATCCCCTACGGGACGCTCGACACCACCCGGACCGAGGCCACAGGCTTCGGCGGCTCGCTGCAGGCCGCCAACCGCGACCGGGTGTTCGGCCTGCCCAACACCTTCGTCGTGGGCGGCAGCATCGACACGGCGAACTACTCGTTCAAGTCGTCGAGCACGCTGGGCGTGATCGACCCGAACCTCTCGATCACCACCGATCCGAACAACCCATATTACGGCACCATCCCGGGTCTCGGCACGCCGATGCTCCGGACCGCGGGCGCCCTCGGCATCGCGCCGAGCGCCGTGAACGGTTCGAACCTCTATATGGGCCTCTACACCCTCGACACGCTGGACGTGACCGACCGGCTGTCGCTGACCGCCGGTGCGCGGCTCAACTTCGCGCGCATCCAGAGCGAGGATCTGACCGGCTTCTCGCCCGACGTCACCGGAACGCATTACTACAACAAGATCAACCCGGTCGCCGGCCTGACCTACCGGTTCTTCGACGCGCTGAACCTCTACGGCAGCTACTCGGAATCGAACCGCGCACCGACACCGCTGGAGCTCGCTTGCGCCAATCCGGACCGGCCCTGCCTTCTGCCGAACTCCCTGGTGGCCGATCCGCCGCTGAAGCAGGTGACGGGGCGGACCTACGAGGTCGGCTTCCGCGGCCAGCTGCCGAACACCTATGACGGCGGCATCATCACCTACAAGATCGGGGCCTTCCGCACCGATCTCAGCAACGACATCCTGTCGCTCGCCACTCCCGGCAACACCGCCCGCGCCTATTTCGTGAACGTGCCGGCGACGCAGCGGCAGGGCATCGAGGTCGGCAGCGAGTACACGGCCGATTACCTGCGGGTCTACGCGAACTACGCCCTGGTCGACGCGACCTTCCAGTTCAACGGCACCCTGTCGTCGCCCAACAACCCGCTCGCGGATGACGGCGCGATCCAGGTGCGCAAGGGCAACGTCGTGCCGCTCGTGCCGACCCACCAGATCAAGGCCGGGTTCGACTACTTCGTCACGCCGGACTGGCAGTTCGGCCTCTACCTGCAGGCCTTCTCCTCCTCCTACTTCCGCGGCGACGAGTCGAACCTGAACCGCAAGCTGCCGCCCTACTACGTGCTGAACTTCCAGACGAAGTATCAGGTGACCAAGAACCTCGAGGTCTTCGGCCTGATCACCAACCTGACCAACAACCGCTACGCCACCTTCGGCACCTTCGCGGAGCCGGGTGCCGTGGCGGGCAACCTCCGGATCAGCGACCCGCGCACCACGACCCTGGCGCAGCCCTTCTCGGTCTATGCAGGCATCCGCTACGCCTTCGGCGCCGATCCGGTGCCGATGTCGCCCGAGCCGATCATCCGCAAGTACTGACGCGATCCCTGCCAACCTCGCGGGCGTTCCGGGCGGCCTCACGGCTGCGCGGGGCGCCCGACGCCGTTCGGGATCATGCGGTGCGGCCTCCTGCCTCAGGAACGGCCCGGTCCGCCCGGCGTCTCTCAGGAAGGTCGCCCTGGCCCGGCGCAGCCCGCATGGACGCGGCGCATCGGATCCGGGCGAGTCCCGCCACAGTGGAGATACGCCTCGATGATGATCAGATTCGCCCTCGCAGCCCTGGCCCTCGCCGCAGCCACGCCGGCGCTGGCGACCCCGTGCTCCGACGAGGTCGACACGCTGCAGCGGCGGCTCGACAGTGCCGGAGCCGCCTCGGTCACGGGCTCGACCCCAGCCGGCGGCCCGACTTCGTCGAACTCTCCCAAGGCGCTCGACAAGCCGCCGGCCCTGACCAAGTCGGATGCCGCCGTGAAGCCCACCGCCTCGGGGGTCGAGGAGGCCAAGAAGCTCGTCGCCCAGGCGCGTCAGCAGGACAAGGCGGGCGACGCCCAGGGCTGCCGCGACACGATCATGAAGGCCAAGGAGAAGGCCGGCGCCCTGCCGTAGCGCCGGGCCCCGCGACCCGGCCCCGGACGGGCGGTCGATCCTGCGCCGCGCGTGACGACGCGCGGCTCGCCAAGAGGGCTCGATCCGGCATCCCGAGCGGCCTTCCCCGCCCGGAAGCGGAGGTCCGTGACCGCGAACCGCGACCGATCGCCTAGCGGGGCAGGCCCGGTCGATCCGGACCGATGCGCCGGACCCTGTCCCGCAGGCCGGGGAGCCGCGCCGAGCCCACCGCCCATGTCCCCGCGACGCTAGTACGCGTTCTCGGTCTTGAACAGCGCGAAGGGCGTGGTCAGCAGGATCTGGAGATCGAGCAGCACCGACCAGTTCTCGATGTAGTAGAGGTCGTGCTCGACGCGCCGCTGAAGCTTCTCGGACGTGTCGGTCTCACCGCGCCAGCCGTTGACCTGCGCCCAGCCGGTGATGCCGGGCTTGACCTTGTGGCGCGCGAAGTAGCCGTCGACCACCTGATCGTAGAGGGTGTTGGCGGCTTTCGCCTGCAGGGCGTGCGGGCGCGGTCCCACCAGGGAGAGATCGCCTTTCAGCACGTTGAAGAGCTGCGGCAGCTCGTCCAGCGAGGTCTTGCGGATAAACCGGCCCACCGGGGTCACACGCGGATCCCCCCGTGTGACCATCCTGGCGGCCCCGGCATCGCATTGGTCGACATACATCGAGCGAAACTTGTAGACCTCGATCAGCTCGTTGTTGAAGCCGTGCCGTTTCTGCCGGAACAGGACCGGCCCGCGCGAGGTCAGGCGCACCGCGAGGGCGACGGCCAGCATGATCGGTGACAGGCCCAGCAGCATCAGCAGGCCGACGCAGCGGTCGAACAGCGCCTTCACCACCACGTCCCAGTCGGCGATCGGTTTGTCGAAGACATCGAGCACCGGCACCGAGCCGAGATACGAGTAGCTGCGCGGGCGCAGGCGCAGCTTGGCCGCATGGGCCGACAGGCGAATGTCGATCGGCAGCACCCAGAGCTTGGCCAGCATCTGCAGGATGCGGGCCTCGGCGGTGATCGGGATGGTGAAGACGATCAGGTCCAGCCGCGCGTGGCGGGCATAGGCCACGAGGTCGTCGATATTGCCGAGCTTGGGGTGGCCGGCCACGACGTCCGACGAGCGGTCGGTGTTGCGGTCGTCGAAGACACCGACGATGCGGATGCCGCTCTCGCTCTGGGTCTCCAGGGCGGCGATCAGATCCTCGGCCGGCTTGCCCCCGCCCACGATGGCGGTGCGCCGATCGAAGCGGCCGGCCCGGGTCTGCGCCTCGATGAGCTGGAAGAGCACGAAGCGTCCGACGAGCAGCGCCGCGAGGCCGCTGGCGAAGAAGGCGCCCAGCCAGAGACGCGAGTAATGGTCCGCCACCTTGGCGAGGACCAGGCCGGCCGCGACCATCAGGAAGGTCATCGACCAGGCGGCGATCAGCCGGATCGCCGTCTTGAAGAAGGCGCGAAAGGCCCCGATCCGGTAGCCTCCGGCCGCCTGGATCAGCGCCACCGTGATCAGGGCGATCAGCCCGATGGCGCCGGCATAGGTCAGGCCGAACGGGACGCGCCCGTGGAGCATCAGAAGGTGCAGGAGCGAGCCGAGGCCGAAGATCAGCGTGCACTCCACCGCCCGGACCAGCCCGGCGACCACCACCGGCGAGATCGCCGTCGGCCCGGGCGCCACAGTCTCGGCGAGCGGCACCGTGCCGGCGCGGGCGGAAACCGCCGACGCCTCGAAGGGCCCGGTCGCTTCGAGAAGATCGCGGATGTCGAACGCGCTCATCGATCGGCTCCTCCCGCACCAGTCGGCGGCCACTTCGGTCGCAGCTTGGCACAGGGCGTTGTCGGAAGACTTAAAAGCCCGGCTCCCCCCGCCGCCGTACCGCGGCGGGTGAGGCGCGAACCGTCACGATCCCGTGGCGTCGATCAGGCTGTCCGCGCGCCGGCGATCTCGCGCGGCACCGGGCTCCGGCGCTCCGCGCGGATCTGGAAGGCCGCCGCGTATCCGGAGATCACTTCGCTGCCCATGCGCTCCAGCGAGAAGCGCTGCCGGATCGAGTCGCTCAGCTGGCGGACCCGGGCGGCGAGCACCTCCGGCGCGTCGTCGAGCACCAACCGGATGCCGGCCGCCAGGGCCCCTGGATCGCGGGCGGGAACGAGGTCGCCCGCGGCTGCGCCGAAGATCTCCGGAATGCCCCCGACCCGCGTGGCGACGAGCGGCTGCGCCGCGGCCGCGGCTTCCAGAACCACGTAGGGCAGTGATTCCGCGAGCGACGGGACCACCAGGATGCGGCCCCGCGCCAGCACGGCCCGGATCGCCTGCGGCGGTTCGAAGGCCACGGCCCCCGTGAGCCCGAGCCGCGCGACGGTGGCCCGCAGGATCTCGGCATCCGGCCCCGACCCGACCATCAGGAGCCGGAGCGGCCGGCCCTCGGCGCGCAGCTGGACCAGGGCTTCGAGCAGGAACGGCAGGCCCTTGGCCTCCCGAAGCTCGCCGACATAGAGCAGGTCGAACGGGTCCTCGACGCGCTCCACCGGGGCGAATTCCGCCTCGGCGATGCCGTTATGGACGATCCGGCTCACCCGCTCGGGGCCGCCCACGAAGGTCCGGTGACGGCCGGCGACGTACTCGCTCTCGAACAGGAACGCGTCGGTGCGACGGGCGAGCACCGCCTCGGCGCCCATGTAGAGCTGGTGGAGCGGGCTGCCCGGCCGATAATTGTAGCTGCCGCCGTGAGGCGTGTAGGCGCGGATCGCCGAATCCGCCGCGGCGAGCCGCGCATAGGCTCCGCCCTTGGCGCCGTGGCCGTGGAGGACCTCGGCACCGACCGTGGCGGCCCGCTGTCCCACCGTCCGGAGGCAGGACCAGTCCGACATGTGCGGGTTGCGGCGCATCGGGATCCGGATCAGGCCGAGTTCGAGACAGGGCACGAGCTCCGCGAGCGCCCGCTCAGCGCGCGCGCCGCCCGTGGTGGAATCGCAGATGATCCCGACGGCGTGTCCGGACGCGGCCTGCAGGCGGGTGAGGTCCATGACGTGCCGGAACAGGCCGCCAACCGGGGCCCGGAACACGTGCAGGATCCGGTAACGCTGGACGCTGCGCGCGTCGTTCGATGTGGCGACCACGGTATCGCTCCCGGGAAGATCAGTCCCGGAATTGATGCTTCAGCCTCGGTCGCGGAGATCTTAAAGAGAGTCGGTCGTCCGAGAGCTTTTCATCGAGACGGTAAGCGGAATTCTACGCGCCGCCCATCAATTCACGCCACCGACAGTCCGTTCAGGCTGGCCCAGATCGTCCCGTAGTGGCAGGCCGTGGCGGCGAGCACGAAGGCGTGCCAGATCGCGTTCTGGAACGGCAGCGTCCGCCAGATGTGGAACACGACGCCGATCGAGTAGAGTGCCCCGCCGATAGCCAGGAGCCACAGCGCCGTCGGCTGAAGCGCCGCGATGACCGATTCGTAGGCGAAGAGGCCGCTCCAGCCGAGCAGCAGGTAAAGCACGATCGAGAGGCGGTCGAAGCGGCCCGGCAGCAGAAGCTTGACGGAGATCCCGACCAGCGCCACGGCCCAGATCATCGCGAGCAATCCGTAAGCGCGGGGCCCCGAACCCACCAGCGCCACGAGGGGCGTGTAGGTGCCGGCGATCATCAGGTAGATCAGGGCATGGTCGGCCCGTCGCAGCAGCCATTTGCGCGGGCTGACCGGGTAGAGATTGTAGAGGGCCGACACGCCGAGCATCAGAACCAGGGCGGCGGCGTAGACGACGACCGCGGCGCGTTCGCCGAGGCCGAGATGGGCCGTGACCGCCGTGGCCACGAGCGCGACCGCGCCGGCCAGTCCGAGCACGACGCCGAGCCCGTGGATCACGCCATCCGCCAAGACTTCACGGGGCGTGTAATGCCAGGTCAGAGAGAGCGGGCGACCATCCTCCGCGAGAGACATCTTGAAGCCTCCTGCCACGCGTGCAGCTTAAAGCTTGAGAAGTCTTGATCGTTCCATGTGCAGAGTGCGGAGGTGGAGTTATCCCACGGTTCCTGAACTTCGGGTGAAAGTCTCGTGCGACGTCGCGACGCTGCTGCGCCGGACGAATGCCTAGATGCCGCGCCCAGCCAAGCCCTCGAACCCGAGCGGTGTGGCGCTCGCGGCCGGTTGGATGAGCCCGACGCCGCGGCTGAGCCGGGCATGGACGGTCGCCATCGTCAGAACCGCCATCGCCAGCACTTGGTGGGCAAGCGCGGCCCAGAGCGGGACGGCCAGGAGCAGGGTGGCGATCCCGAGTCCGGCCTGGGCGAGCGCCAGGACGGCGACGCCGCGGGCGCGCCGGGCGGCGCTTCGGCTCCGCGCGCGTCCGGCATCGGCCGCGTGCAGGATCGCGATGATCACGACGAGATAGGCCATGACCCGGTGATCGAACTGCACGAGGGCGTGGTTGTCGACGAAGTTCTCGATCCAGGGTCGAATGGCGAAGAGGCTGTCCACCGGCGGCACGAGGGCGCCGTCCATGGTCGGCCAGGTGTTGTAGACGAGGCCGGCATGCGACCCGGCGACGAGGCCGCCGAGGAAGATCTGCATCAGCACGAGGAGCGGCAGCAGGGCGGCGGTGGCGCGAAGCCGCGTCGGAGCCGGCGCGAGGACACCGCCGCGCTCGCCGGCCGCCAGCCAGACGAGGCCGGCCAGGATCAGGCTCGCCGTCGTGAGATGGAGAGCGAGCTTGAGCGGCGCCACCGCGGTCATGCCGGGCTGCAGGCCGGAGGCGACCATGATCCACCCGATGGCGCCCTGGAGCCCGCCGAGCACGCCGAGGCCGAGAAGGCCGAGGCCGAGGCGCCGGCTGACCCGCCCCTGCCACCAGAACACGATCAGCGGCAGGAAGAACGCGAGGCCGATCAGCCGGCCCAGCAGGCGGTGCCCCCATTCCCAGCCGTACAGGACCTTGAAGGCGGACAGACCCATCCCCTGGTTGAGGATGTTGTATTGCGGCGTGTCCTTGTACTTGGCGAACTCGGCCGCCCAATCCGCCTCGGAGAGCGGCGGGATCGCGCCCGTGACCGGACGCCATTCGGTGATCGACAGGCCGGATCCGGTCAGCCGCGTCGCGCCGCCGACCGCTACCATGGCCACCACCAGGGCCGCGACTACGTAGAGCCAGGTCCGCACCGCCCCCGATCGCTGGTCCCCCGTGCCTCTCATGACCTTCCGCATCCCTTCTCCGGACGCCCGGACGTCCCGGCCGCCGCGCCCGGGTTAGGGGATGCGCGCGGCCCCAGCAACGTCGGCGGCGCCGCAGCCCGCGGCAGCGGGCGCGTTGCCAAGCGGGCGACGGGGCGGTAGCCGTCCGGCATCAGCGCCGCCGCGCCGGTCGCGATGCCCCGGATTATGCCATGCGCCGCCGCACCCGTACCCTGATCGGCACCCTCACGATCCTCGTCTTCGTCTGCGTCTACGGACCGCTGGCGATGACGCTCGCCGACAGCCGCATCGCGGAGACGCCGGCGGCGGTACAGGCCGTGCTCTACACCATCCTGGGGATCGCCTGGATCTTCCCGCTGATGCCGCTGATCCGGTGGATGGAGCGGCCGGATCGCTGAAGGGTCAACTCGATTTTGCCGCACTCGGGGACCACAAGCCCGCCCGCCGTCGCGTTTCAACCTCCGTGTGTCGCCCGTCCATGCGTCTCAAGCCTCTGGCTGCCCTCGTCGTGCTGCTCACCCCCCTGCCTGCCCTGGCGCAGGGCACGCCGCGCTCGATCGGCGAGTGCGAGAGGCTGAAGAACGACCTCGCCTACAATCAGTGCCTCGCGATGTTCGGCCCCGCGGCCAAGAACGTGGCGGGGGGCTACGCGTCGGCCGACACCTCGGCACCGGCGGCGACGCCGGCCGCCGCCATGGCCGAGCCGATCCCGCAGGTCGATGAGGCGGTCGAGGCCACCACGACCGGCCGGCGGCGCTACCGCGGGCATCGCGGCCGGCAATACGCCTCGTTCTCGACCGGTTACCGGCACCGTCGCCGGCGGTAGGGGATCGGACCCGCTCAGGCGACGTTGAGGCGCCGACCGCGGTTCCACGCCAGAAACGGCACACCGGAGAGGAGGGCGGCCAGGGCCGCCCGCGACTGGTGGCAGCCGTTCACCGACACCCGGGGCAGGGCGTGCAGGTGGTCGCCATGCTCCGCGAAGAGATGGCCGGGCCGGGTCGTCACCGCGGTGGCGAAGTCCATCCGCCGCGCCAGCGCGAATTCCCGTGGCCCCGCGGAGCTCGGATCGCCCACCGGATACGACAGGTGCCGCACCGGCCGCCCGAGCTCCGCCTCGATCCGGGCTCGCCCGTCGGCGATCTCCTGGGCGGCGATCTCCGCAGCGTGCTTGGCCAGCATCGGATGGCTCGCGGTGTGCGCGCCGATCGTGACGGACGGGTCGCGGGCGAGGTCGCGCAACTCTGGCCAGGACAGGCACAGCTCGGACGCGATCCGGCCCGGCGCAAAGCCGGCGCGCCGGCAGAGGCCGGCGATCCGGTCGAGGAGTTCGGCCTCGCTGCCCCGGCGCAGATCCCGATAGACCGCGTCGAAGGCCAGGGCCTTCTCCTGCGGACTGCGCGCCGGCAGGTTGAGGGTGCGGGATCCGATGCGGATCTGCACCCGGTCCAGATGCGCGATGGCGCGTTCCAGCTCGATCCACCAGAGCCGCCCGCCCTGATCCGCGAACGCGCTGGTCACGTACAGGGTCCAGGGGGCGCCGTGACGGGCCAGCACCGGCCGGGCGTGCTCGACATTGTCGCGGTAGCCGTCGTCGAAGGTCAGGACCGCGAAGGGCGGCCCGTAATCGGGCGCTGCGAGGCGCTCGGGAACCGCGTCGAGGCCGATGATCTCGAAGCCGCGGGCGTCGAGTTCACGCAAGGTGAGGTCGAGGAATTCGGGGGTGATGCCGAGCAGCCGGTTGGGCGCGAAAGGCGGCACCGGATCGGGGCTGACATGATGGAAGGTCAGGATGAGGCCGAGCCCGCGGGCGGCAGGGCTCAGCCATCGATCGGCGCCGAGGGCCTGGATCGCGCGGAAGCCGCTCGCGAAGACCCGGTGCTTGGTGCGCGACGACAGCATGGTCCTGAACCGGTCGGGGCAGACAACCCGGATGCGGGAAGCCTGCGCGCGACGCGGTAAAGAAACAGGAAAGCGCCGCGCCCCTGCCGAACAGCCGAGAAGATTGTATTAGCCACAGCCGTGTTTCACCCACGCTGGACGGAGTTCGCTCGCTGGGTCGCGCGTTGAAGACACCGGCTGTTCAGTTGCTCGCGCGCACATTGCAGGCTCGATAACGGATCGCGGACGGTCCGGCGGGAGATCGGGACCATGGCGGTCGGCATCCAGGTGATGGGAACGGGCATGGGCGACACGCGCACGATCGACGCGCTGGTTGCGGAGGTCCTTCCCGATCTGGACGCGGCCGAGCCGCTCTGGCGCCGGCTCGAAACCGATCCGGCGAGCCTTCTGACCCCCTATCAACGGTTCGACTGGGCGCGCGCCTACCTGCGGTCGACCGGGCAGGCCGAGGCCGCGCGGGTCGTCGTCCTGCGCGACGCCGAGGGGCGGGCGCGCATCCTCCTGCCGCTGGTCCTGCAGCGGGTCTTCGGCCTCTGCGTGGCGTCCACCATCGGCGACACGCATGCCAACTACCAGCTGCCGCTCTTCGCGACGCGTGACGCGGCGGCCCTCCCGTCGGGCGACATCGCCGCGGCCCTGATCCGGGCCGGACGGCAGGCCGGAATCGACGTCTACACGCTGCGGCATCAGCCCCGGATGTGGGACGGCGCGGCCAATCCGCTCGCCGCCGCGGGCGAGGCCGCGGCGAGCGATGCCTACGGGCTGATGCTCGGACCCGATCCCGAAGCGACGGTGCGCCGGGTCTTCAGCGCCGACGCCCGCAAGAAGCTGCGCTCGAAGGAGAAGCGTCTCGTCGAGGCCAAGGGACCGGTCGTCTATCGCCGCGCCGAGACGCCCCAGGAGGCGGCCCGGTTCCTGGCGGCGTTCTACGCGCAGAAATCGGCCCGGTTCGCCGGCATGGGCGTCGCCGATCCCTATGCCGACGCAGGGATCCGCGCCTTCCTGGCGGCAGCCGCGTCCGGATCCGATCCCGCGCTGGAGATGCACGCCCTCTGCCTCGCCGAGAGCGGCCGGGTGCTCGCGACCTTCGGCGGGGCGGTGAACGACCGCCGCTTCAGCGGCATGATGACGGCCTTCGACGCCGATCCGGAGATCGCCCGGTTCAGCCCGGGCGACCTGCTGCTGCTCAACCTCGTCCGCGACCAGACGGCGCGCGGCCGGCTGGGCTTCGATCTCGGCGTCGGCGAGGCCCGCTACAAGGCGAACATCTGCGACGAGACCATCGGCATCGTCGAGGCGGCCATACCGGTCACCCTGCCGGGCCGGGCCTACAGCGCCGTGCGGCAAGGCCTGATGCGCACGAAGCGGCGGATGAAGCGCGACCCGCGCCTGTACGCCGCCGTTCAACGGCTGCGGAAATTCCGCCGCCCGTGATCAATCGGCGCTAAGCGGCGTTCAGGCGGAGTTCGGCCCGAGCCGCCTCGACCGCCGCATCCCGCGCCGCGGGACGATCCTGCGCCACGAGGATCTGCCCGGCGCCCGCGTCCTGCGCGATGGCGTAGAGATCGCCGAGGGCCGGGTCCTCCGCCGCGGCGTTCGAGGCGATGACCACGCTGTCCATGTAGCCGGCGACGAGGTCGAGCAGATCGACGGCGCCCGAGGCCGCATGAAGGCGGCAGACGACCCAGTCATAGGCCTCCGCCATCGCCTCGAAGGTGAGCGCCAGGGCATCGGGCTCCTCGGAGAGAACCGTCGCCGCGCGCTGTCCGGCCTCGATGCGATGCAGGCCGCTGTCCCGCCGGGCCTGGATCACATCCAGGAAGGCGGCCTCGCCCGCGACGAGATCGGTGAAGCCGAGCCGCGCGGCGCCGTGGCCGGCGGTGTTGAGATCGACCGTGACCAGACTCCCCTCGCGGCCGAGGGCGCGGGTCAGGGCGTCGTAGAGCCCCGGCGCGCCCCGCAGGTCCTCGGTCTCGGTGATCAGGAGCAGGCGGCCGGGACGTGCATCGTCTGCCCGCGGAGCCGACCTGATCCGCGCGATCAGGGGCGCGAGGTCGAACGCGTCCGCGCTCGGCTCGGCGGCGGTCCGGCGCGCCGACGCGGGGCCGGCCTCGGCCGCCTCCGAAGCGCCCGACCAGCGCGCCGGCGGCGTCGCCTCCGGGAAGGCGAAAGCGGGCCGCTCCAGGGTCGGCTCGCGGCGCCCGCCACCCTGCGCGGGATCGAAGTCCGCGTCCCGGGCGGCCGCGTTCCGCCCGGATTCGGCGAGCAGCGCGCGGGCGATGATGGTGCCGGCCGAGAGCATCAGCGTCAGCAGCGTCGCAAAACCGACGATCGGCAGCTTCTTCGGGAAGGAGGGCACCTCCGGCGTCACCGCCCGCGAGACGATGCGGGCATCCGCCGGCGTGGCGCTCTCGCCGTCGCGCGCCGCCGCCTCCCGGTAGCGCGACAGGTAGGATTCGAGCTGCTCGCGCTGAACCTTGGCTTCGCGCTCGAGGGCGCGGAGCTGGATCTCGCTGGAATTGCCGCGCACCACCACGTCCTGCTGACCGTCCACGGCGGCCTGGAGACTCTCGACCCGGGCGCTGGCGATCTTGGTGTCGTTCTCCATCGTGCGCACGACGCGCTCGGCCGACGCCTTGATCTGCGCGTCGAGATCCTCGAGCTGGGCGTTCAGTTCCTTGATCCGGGGATGGGCCGGCAGCAGCGTGCGCGCCTCGCGGGCGAGCTGCGCCCGGACGGCAATGCGGTTCTCGACGAGGCGCCGGACCACCTCGTTGTTGGCGACGTCCGGGATCTCGAAGGCGCGCCCGTCCTTGATCAGGTCCTTGATGGCTCTGACCCTGCCGTCGAGATCGGCCTTGACGGTGCGGGCCGCCGAGAGCTGGCTCGACAGCTCGCTGAGCTGCTGGGCGGTCAGCGGCCGGCCCGCGGCGCCGGAGCTGCCCACGAGGCCGTTCTTGGCCCGGAAGGCCTCGACCTTCGCCTCCGCTTCGGCGACGCGCTTGCGCAACCCGTCGATATTGCCGCCGAGCCAGGTCGAGGCGTAGCGCGCCGTGTCGACCTTGTCGGCTTCGAGCGACGAAATGTAGAGCTGCGCGATCGTGTTCGCGCCCTCGGCCGCCAGCTTCGCATCCTTCGAGCGGAACTCGATCGTCAGGATGCGCGACTTGCCCGCCGGATAGACCAGCAGGTGATCGAAATAGGCGTCGAGCACCCGGTCCTCGGCCGGCCGGTCGAGGGGGTTCGCGCCGAGGCCGAGCATCATCAGCACGCGCTTGACGGGTCCGATGCTGTCCGCGCCGGGATCGAATTCCGGATTGCCGACGAGCTTCAGCCGGCGGATCGCCTCCCGGGCGAGATCGCGCGACATCACCACCTGAACCTGGCTGGCCACCGCCTGCTCGTCGATCGGCGCGAGCTGGTCGGCGCGTTCCTGTGCGGTCCGGGCGAAGGCCGGGTCGCGGCTCTCGAGGAGGAGCTTCGATTCGCCGGTGTAGCGCGGGCTGACCACGTTGACGAAGAGGCTCGCCCCCAGCGCGACCACGAGGGTCGGCCCGACGACCCAGCCGATCGAGCGGCGCAGGATTCGCGGGACCTGCGCGAGGCTGAGCCCATCCTCGGCCTGGATCTGCGTCCCGGGAACAACCAGGGTCGAGCGTTGACGAATACGGGGCATGCGGACGCTCTGAACGCGGAAGCAGACCGGGCGGCGGTTAATACCGTCCGGTCGCTATTAGTGGATGTTAAGGTTGCTCAAGAGTTAAGGCGGTCCGCTGACCGGCCCGGGCGCCCGGCGCCCGCAGGGTGATCAAGTTTCATTAACCTTAACAGCCTAGACCGAGCCGCAACTGCATCCACGACGGCGATGGTGATGAACCGGCGCGCTCTGCTCCTCGCACTCGGCACGACTCTGGCGCTCGGCGGTTGCCTGCGTCCGACTTTTCGCACCGACGAACTCGACGCCACCGGCACCGGCTCGATCGCCGCGCGCTACACGCTGGCGGCGGGCGACAAGTTGCGGGTGATCGTCTTCGGCCAGGATAACCTGTCGAACATTTACGCGGTCGACGGGGCCGGCCGGATCGCGATGCCGCTGATCGGAACCGTCCAGGTCGGCGGCGAGACCACCGGCCAGGCCGCCCGGGCGATCGAGGCCAAGCTCGCCTCGGGCTTCGTGCGCGAGCCGCACGTCACCGTGGAGGTCGACTCCTACCGGCCCTTCTACATCCTCGGCGAGGTCACGACGTCCGGCCAGTATCCGTTCGTGAACGGCATGACGGTGGAGACCGCGGTGGCGATCGCCGCGGGCTTCGGGCCCCGGGCGGCCCGGGACTACGCCGTTCTCACCCGCGACGCGGGCGGCAACCTGGTCTCCGGGATCGTGCCGATGACCTATCCGGTGCGCCCGGGGGACACGATCGTGATCAAGGAGCGGTTCTTCTGAGCGGCATCCGCGCCGGTCACTGACCGCTCTGCCACGGGTTGATCACCCGCATGGCCGTCTTCTGCGCCGGGATCGGCGTCGCGATCGGCTCCGCGGCCTGCTTGGCGCGGGCCATCATGCGCCGAGCCTCGTGGGCGGGCAGCGCACCGATCGGCGTGAACAGGCCGGCCAGTACCTTGCGGGTCCCCTTGCTCACGTGGCGGGAGTTCTGGACCGGCTCGAAATCCCGCATCGCGTGGCGCTTGTCGGGATTGCCCGTGAAGACCCGAGCGCCCGAATTCAGCACGACGATGTCGCCGGGCCGCAGCGTCGCGTCCTTCAGGAGCGCCGCCGCCGCGCCGCCCTTCATGTCGATCGAAACCTGGCGCGGGCTGACCTCCGGCTCCTTCTCCCGCTCCTTCACGTGAATGCGGACCGGCAAGGCGGCGTAGCGCGTCTGGAAGCGCCGGCGCGCCGCCCCGAGCCGCGGGGTCGCGTGGCGTCCGAAGGCATGCGCGGTGTAGGCGGGGGCTCGAGCGGCCTGGGCGGCCTGGGCGGGCTGCGCCTGCTGCGGAGCCGGTTTCGCGCCGAACAGCATCTCGAGAAACCCCAGTTCGGCCGCCTGGGCGTGGACGGCGGTCCCGGCGAGTAGTCCGGCCGCGGCGATGACAGCCAGCGCGCTGCCCGTGCGAAGCCTCATTGCATCCTCCGGAATCGACGCCCGAACCCAGCGCCCGAACCTCAACCGCAAGGCGTGCGGGAGGGTTCCGGAATATTGGCGATGAACGGGATTAGGTTGAGCTGTTGCGGCAGTAGTCCGGTATTCGACGAATCGGTCGGCGGATAGATTGCGCGAAACCGATCAGGCCTGGAGGCCCGGCCGCCCTCAGCCCGGCGCGGATTGCTCGCCTTCGCCGATGCAATCGAGGGCGCGTTCCACCGCGCTGACCGCGTCCAGCAAGTGCTGAACCGTCCGCTCGACCTCGAGCGCCGGGCGGCCCATCGCGGCGGCGCGGGCGCTCACGTCCTCCAGCTGCTCCAGCAGGGCGAGAAGGTCGCCGGCCACGGCCACGACTTCGCAGCGGGCGAGGCGCGTGACGGTCGGGCGCGGGCGGAAGGGCAAGACGTTGCTCATCGCCGAGGGTTGTCGCCCGAAACGGCCTGGATTCGCCAGGGGGAGTCGGTCTCGCTCAACACGATTGGCGCTTCCCATCCGGCGCAAAGCGGAGGCGTGGTGGATTTTCCGTGGCCGCTGCGCATCGGAGGCGGCAGATCGGATTTACGGATCGCGGCCGGCCTTGACGGATCCTCCCGGGCGCTGACCATGCCGCGACAGCAGCCGTCTTCGCCAATAGACGTTCGATACTCATTCACCGCAAGAATCCGCAGCCGTTAGGATCCTCGATGCGCTTGACCCTTCTCGCCCTCTCCGTGCTGACGATCGGCGGTCTGTGCGCCTGCACCACCGACGGCCCGGACTCCCGCAGCGGACTCGCCGAGACCTTCAACCTCGACAATTACCGGGCCTCGAGCAACACCAACGGCACGCAGACGCGCCGAGACGTGAACCGCGCCTACACGCAGCCCACGCTGCCGACGATCGGCAATCGCGGCATGTGAGCCGGCGACGCGGCCGGGTCACCGCTTGGCGAGCGCGTCCGCGAAGGTGGTGATCCGGTTCCGGGCGTAGACCGGCAGGCCGGCACTGATCGAGTTGCCGGTGTTGAAGCTGGAATTGCCCATCAGCACCTGGGCGGGGAGCAGGTTCTTCAGCACCGGCACGCGCGCGTACTCGGCCTTGCGGTCGAGCACGTCGCCCTTGATCGCCAGGGCCATGTAGGCGGTGACCACCGTCTTGGTGGGATCGTTCGGCATCGGCTGGAACACGGCCAGGAACTTGCCGAAGCGCAGGATCTGGTTGACCCAGAAGATCGTCTGCTCCAGCCCGCCCGTGACCGCGGTGTCGATCTTGGTGAGCGCCTTGAGGGGTTCGCCCTGATCCGGGCCGAGGACCCGCAGCTCGCTCTGGAAGGAGACGTATTCGGCGATCTTCTTGGCCGAGCCTTCCTCCAGCTTGTTGGCGAGTTTCACGCCGAGCGGGAGCTTGCCCTCGAGGTCGTAGCGGGACTCGATGCAGGCGCCTGCGCCCTCGCACCAGGGGCGGTCGGGCCGTTTCGCGAAGGCGGCGGCCGGATCCTTGTTGGGCGTCACGTCGGCCACCGCGATGGCCCGGTGCTTGATCGCCGGATCCATCTTCTGCACAAAGGCCAGATTGGCGAAGGACGCGAGATCGATCGCCTCCGGCGGGCGCGGGACGATGAAGCGCCCCTCCGCCACGTAGATCTTCAGCGTCTCATGCCGCGGCTTGGTCACGCCGTTGACCGTGACCGTGTAGTCCGGCTCCTTGTAGCCCGGATAGGGCGCGAGCGCGGCCGCCTCGGCCGGCCGGGCCTTCTGCCAGTCGAGATACGGGATCAGGCCGTTCTCCGGCGCGGACGGGTTGTCGCGATGGTCCGTGAACAGGATCTGGCCCGGCTTGATCGTCGTGGGGTCGACGGCGGCGATCGAGGGCACCTCCTTGATCCGCGCGGGTCCCGG